>JBBTTO010000001.1:0-2578 GCA_038064195.1 Patescibacteria group bacterium
CGTGTCTTGCGGGTAGGACTCGAAAAGCTTCTCCCATATTTTTGAGGATGTACTCGTCCGAAAAAATGGGGAAGCTGTACTGCGGCTGTAAGCCGAGAGACTCCTACCCGCAAAGCCAGAACTGGTAAAGCCCTAGAGGGGTTAATACACCACATATTTCATATTTTAATTGTACCTATCCCCATTTCCCCAAGGAAACTTTTATGAAAATATCTGAGCTCACAAGAAAGGACATTTTAGATGAATTACGTCTAAAAAATATCAACTGGAGTGGTCGACTTGATGAGGTGGAGTTTGTTGGTCGTCTTTACCCTATCGACACATTACCATCAGAAGATTCTCGCTTTCAGGATATGGCTGGCGATATCTATCAACATCGGATCAATAACACAGATTGGGATGATTGGTGGGTATTTACTGACACACGATTGGAATTAGATAACGATGAAAAATATTTAAGTTTTCTCTGCGAGATGATACACCCAGTTGTTCGAAGTGATACTACTGAGGTCGCCGCTTTATTGGAGTTGTTTAACCGTCGCCTCATACACGATGGCTGGAAGATCATCGAAAAAGAAAAGATCTCTGGGCACCCGGTCTTTGTTGCAATTTCTAATGATGCGGATGTTCAGATTCAGGACACCGAGCGCATTGGTAACACATACGCACTTTCCCAGCTAAAAAAGTGTGATGACAAAATAGGTCAAGGAGATTATGACGGCGCAATTAGCTCGTCAAGGTCGCTTCTCGAAAGTGTTTTTGCTGATATTTTTAACAAAACGACAGGCGAGACAATTCTAAAAGGCGGCAGTCTCATGGACTCATATAAGGTCATTAAGAATCTTCTCAACCTCTCTGATGATAAGTTCAGCAACGAGTCAATCAAGGGGCTTCTCAGAAGTCTGGCATCGATGGTGGAGTGTCTCGACAGTCTTAGTAATGAAATGGGAGATCGACACATACGCCCCGTTGAACCGCAGCGGCACCATGCACAATTGTGTGTAAATGCGGCCAAGACCATGACAAACTTTTTGTATGACACATTAGAATATCGCTTTGATGGCAAAGAAAATATATATCAACAGCTGATCGGAGTACTGGACTCGGACATACGCTTACTTCCATACACCGAAATGATAAAACACAGGGATGTTCAAAAAGTCTACAGACGCACTGATGTTAACATAAGGAATTTGCTCAAAAAGAAATTCATAGAGGGGTATGATGTTGATTCCTATCGCGATAGTGATATTTTCTTTGCGGCACTTGAGATACTTCGAGACACGTTAACGTCAGCTGATGTTGGGAAAATATATGAATTGCATATGAATAACAATCAAGCTTGTGGACTAAAAAATTTCCTCACTGAGCTCAATCAGTTTAATCAAAGCCTTGTGTCTGATGCGATGAGGCAATTTTACCAAAGAGGGACGACGGCTCCCATCGGTCTTTAGTCTTCGTTGTGGCTCAGGTTGATATTCGAGGATGTACTCGTCCGAAAAAATGGGGAAGCTGTACTGCGGCTGTAAGCCGAGAGACTCCTACCCGCAAAGCCAGAACTGGTAAAGCCCTAGAGGGGTTATTACACCACATATTTCATATTTTAATTGTACCTATCCCCATTTCCCGGCATATTCCTTCAAGAATTTTTCTTGAGCAGGTAGTGAATAGCCGGTTTCTTCTTGATCCTTTGATGATACGCGTGCGTATATAACTGCTTTCATAGTTTTATTGAGACCCCTTTCCAGAAATCTTTATTAAGGTACCTTTTTCGACCTTACCGGAAGCACCTGAATAGTATCCATTTTTGAGGGGGAAAATGTGTAGCCCAGTGACACCGCGGTCATTCGCGATTGTATCAATATCACAAGCTGCAATTGAAGCCCCGACACCACAATCCGATCCAATGGAAAGAACCCTCCAGTCACCCTTCGGAAGGTCTATGATGTCGCGATTACACAAAGCGTTTGTGTCCCATCCGCTCTTACTCGGATATTGAGACATTTGGGCTGTAATGTCTGTGATGGCGCTCGGTAGATTGAGCGTTTTACCCACGACTCCAACAGAATTCACAAGATAGTAATGGGTAATAAAATTTCCGACTTCTTTAGAACATAGGAACGAGATCTCCCCATTAGTTTGTGGTGGTGTGTTCGTCGATTCACCCGAAGATCCACTATTGAATATCCAGATCAATAAAATTACTGCGCCGACGAGAACAGAGATAATAATTCTCTTTCGGAGTATTGGATCGGCTTCAAAATTATTATTTAACTTTTCTCTAAAATTCATGTTGCAGGCTGAAATACAAAAAGGGACAGCTAGAGCCTGCGACCCACAGTCTTGAATTGCACAAGGCAACCAATTGTGGAGGACAGCTGCCCCTTGTTACCCGTAATTGGGCTACAAAAAACAAACTGTCTCGTGCAAGCATTCAAACTACTAAGGGTCGCGAAGTAATTATAACAACTTTGTGGCGTAATATCTATCTTGTTCATACCCTTATTTAGCAAGCTCTTTTTGCTTATATTGTTCGACCTCCGCAAGTAGTCTCGCTAGGGTTTCGTAGAAGGTCTTG
>JBBTTO010000002.1:0-25632 GCA_038064195.1 Patescibacteria group bacterium
GGCATCGGGACGACTGCGCCAAGTCGAGAATTTGATGTTCAGGGCGATATTGAGTTTGGTTCATCAAGTCAAGGACGGCTTATGGCAGAGGCGAATGGCAGCGTTCGATTTGATATTACAGGCGGCGCTGGAGGTTATCTCAGATTTACAAAAAGTGGACCTACAGAGTTTATGCGGATAGATAATAACGGTAATCTGGGTATCGGCTCCACTGCACCCGTGACAAAATTAGATGTTGCTGGCAATACTAATATCCAAGGCTATGCGACAGCCAGCGCTTCCCTGGCTGTTGGCTACTCATCCGTCCTGGCAGGAACCGGTAATGCTGTCTTCTCCGGCAACGTCGGGGTCGGCCTTACCAACCCAAGCTATAAACTTGACGTCTCAGGAACCGGTCACTTCTCAGGCAATGTTGGGATCGGAACCACAACTTTTGTAACAACAGGGCCGGCAAACACGACAGTTGCTCTGGCCGCCAACGGGTTAATCACAGGGGGCATTCCTACAACCAACCTCTCAGCGATTCAATTTACTAATGAGGCTAGTACAAATGCAGGCTATGGAGTCTGGACAAACTTTAACGCGTATTGGTCAGGTTCTGCCTGGAGACAACCCCGAGGATCTCTCCCTTCATACATGACAACAGCAAATAACCACTTAACCTGGTCCTGGAGATATGCCGCAGCAGGAAGCGTTGATGACGGCACAGTTACCCCAACTGAGGTCATGAGTCTTACAAGTGCAGGGAACTTACAGATTGATGGTGACCTGACTATAACAGGCGGCAATGTAACAAGTGCTACAACCTTTGATAGTACTCTTACTGCAACCGGTGTCTTTAGTGCAAATAATGCAGGGACTAATACGATTGCCGGTACTCTTAATCTCTCAGGTGGAGCATTAAGCTCAACTGGAGATCTCACTATCAGTCCCTCTGGGAACAATATCCTCCTTTCAGATACCACAACTCTGCAAATTGGTGGAGTCGCTGCGGCTGCGTATAACGCCATGTCCAACTCAGGAGGGACGCCGACTAATCCCAATGTCACCGCAGATAACGATCTGTATGTCCAGGGAGACTTGGATGTAGGCGGAACGCTCTATGTAGGTGGAGCTACAGTCAGCGGGCAGTATTGGCAAAGAAATAATGGCACACTTGCGCCAATCAATATAACAGACGATGTCTTACTGGGAGGTACTGCTACAGCCAGTGCTACATTCGGCTTCATCAATGTAGCCTCAGGAACTCCTACTGCGACTATTTCTTCTAACTTTTCTCTGCAGGTTCCAACAGGTGCTAACCCTGCTGCAAAGGTAAATGTCTTGAGCGGAGGTACATTAAATCTTCAGACAAGCCCTGGTGGAGATGCGGGACTCACCTCTCGCGTCTTCCTTGCAAGCACTGGTAATGTTGGCATAGGCTCCACAGTTCCAACCGCGGCCAAACTTGTTGTTGACAATGGAGCCAATGGCACTTATCCTCTTTCCCTCACCTCCTCCAGTAAATTCGTCAGGATAGGAGCGCTTAATAGTACCTATGCTCATGTTGATACTGATGCCACATCGGGGTTCTATTTCTATGATGCGGTTGAGACCGGAGCAGGAAATAACAAGCTAAATATAAGCTCCGCCAATTCCTATTTGTCTGCTACCGGTGGTAACGTCGGTATAGGTATCACAACCCCAATTGGTAAACTCAATGTTGATGGCACTGCTACAGGAAAAGCTCTTGCTATCTTTAACCAAAATGGAGGAGATCAGGCAATCCTTACTGCTTCCAAATCAGGGGTTACTAAGTTCCTCGTTGATACTAATGGCAATGTGGGTATAGGCTCGACAGCTCCCACGCAAGCTCTCGATATTGCAGGTGCTCTGACTGTTACCTCTGCAGGATTGTTAACAACCTCTAGTAACATAGCCGTTAATGGCGGGAGTATCACCTCCACCGGTGATCTGACGATTAATCCTGCAGGAGGCGATGTTATTTTCTCTGATACAGATACGTTGAATATCGGAGGAAACGCTGCAGATGTTGCGTATAACATAATCGGTGACAGCACGACTGGTGCAACTGCTGCAATGAACTCTGATGATGATCTCTTCGTTGAGGGAGATGTGGATATCGCTGGGGCGCTCACGGTTGGTGGTACAACAATTGCCAACTACTGGCAGAGAAATAGTACGACGCTTGCTCCTTCAACAGTAACAGACAGTCTCGTACTAGGAGGAAATACATCAACTGTTCATCAATTTGAAGTCAATGGCGTCGTGACAGGGAAGGCATTAGTGGCCCTTAACGCAAATGGAGGCAACCAGGATATCTTCACAGCAAGTAGCTCAGGAGCTTCTAAATTCTCAATCACCAATGCAGGCAATATTAACTTCAAGTCATCCTCTTCATCCATAGGTGCTGGCAATACCATCTATGGATCAGATCTCTCAGGCGGCAATCTTTTCCTCATCTCTACAACTCATGCTACCAAGGGATTTATCTACTTCCAGAGCACTTCTAACTATATCGATCTCAACAACAACCTTACTGTGGCCGGTAATGCGACGTTTACTGGTAGCAGCATCGGTATTGGCACAGGAGCAAATGCAGTTGCTGATATCAGATTAAATGGCACCTCAACTCTTGATGTCTATTCGGTAAGCGGTTCACCCACGTTGACTATCACCAATCTGGGGATTGGACTGAAGCCAACAATTGCTATCGTGGGGAACCTGAGTGTCTCCCAGTATGCCACCGTCAGCGCTTCCCTGGCTGTCGGGTACTCTTCCGTCCCGGCTGGTACAGGCAATGCCGTCTTCTCTGGCAATGTCGGAATCCGGACTACCAGTCCTACTGCCGCTGCGGGACTTGATGTAGCTTTGGGTGATATCTTTGTTGCCAGCACTGAAGGACTCGACACACGAACTGCATCCGGTACTCTCAATATCGGAGAGCTTAATGCAACAACTATTACTATTGCAGGCAGTAATGGCACAGTCCGTACACTTAACCTCGCGACAGGTACCGGGGCAGACACGATCAACATCGGCACCGGAGCAACAGGAGCTGACGCAATTAATATTGGAGGAACAGCCGCTAACACAATTGCTCTGGGCAATACACAGACAGCAGGCTCTATCTCCCTTGGCGCTGCCATGACGACCGGGACAATTAGTATCGGCGGGACAGGGCTGCAGACCGGTACCATAACCCTCGGAGGCGGGACAGGTGCCCAAACCATCAATCTCGCCACAGGCGGAACCGGTGTCAAGACTGTCCACCTCGGTGACGGTGCTGTAGCCAATGTCCTCACTATCGGTTCGACAACGGGCGCTGCCCAAACGACTATCAATGCCGGTACAGCTGATCTGACGCTTGCCTCAACAGACCAGGTCTTCCTCCAATCCTCAAAGGCAGCCGGAGGCACCACGACTGAAGCCCTTCGTCTCCGCTCAACAATCGACCTTGGTGTGGCGGATGAACTCCTCCAGATCGGCGACAGCGCCGCTGACTTCTTAACGATACTTGGCAATGGCAATGTCGGTATAGGCAGTGTCCTGCCCGGAAGAACACTGTCTGTCAACGGCACAACTGAGGTCAAACAATATTATGACTATGATAACAACGCCTACTTCCTCGATCCTGCGTCAGCCGGTACGTCACTGACTGTAGCCGGTTTTGTCGGTATCGGGACGACCCTACCATCTACCTACCTTGATGTGACCGGTGCGACCACTGTGGCTCAAGGCCGAGCCCTGGCTATCATCAACCAAACAGGCGCAGCCGATATCTTTACCGCTTCCACCTCCGGAGCAACCAAGTTCGTCATTAATAATGCCGGTAACGTCGGCATCGGCTCAACTTCCCCCGGATCCCTACTTGATGCTGCCGGAAGCGGAGGCGTCTACGGTACCAATCTGCAATCTCTAGCGCGATTTATTAATACCGATGCAACTGCTACCAACAACGCTGTATCCCAAACATTCTGGGCTAACCGCACCGGTGGGATTGCGACCAATATCGCCTCTATCTCAGCCATCCTTACCGATAATGGTGCTACCTCCTATCTAGGCGCACTTGCTTTTTCTACGGCCACAAAATCAGCCGTACCTGTGGAGAGACTCCGTATTGACGGCCTTGGTAATGTCGGTATCGGCTCAACCTCCCCGATTGCCAGTGTTGATGTTAATACAAGAGCTTCAACAGTCTACTATAGTAACAGCACAAACTATCAGACTACGACAAGTAGCACATCTCAATCATTTGGTGCATACCAGTCAACAAATCTTAAAGACAGACTTGCAATCGTCACCATCACGACTAATTCATCAACCATTACGTCAGTTACCTTCGGAGGAACGGCTATGACCCAGCTTCAGACAGGTACTGAGGCAGCCAATCGTGAAACATATTTCTTCTATCTCGCCAATCCACCATCGGGTAACCAAACAGTCGCTATCACCCTTGGCACATCATCAGGCATTGCCGCCTCTGCTCATATCTTCGGTAACGTTGACCAATTAACACCAATTGGCAACAGTGCCAGAGATACCTCAGCTGCTCTCAGTAGCTCTATTACTTGTAGTGCACCAACTGATATGGTCTTTGATACCGTCGGTTGGACTGGTGGATTAAGACCAGACGTAACAGGAACAGGTCAAGTACAAATCGCATCCGCATCTGCTAGCACAACGCACAATAACGCATCCTCATATACACCTTGTGCAAGTTCACCAACAGTTGCTTCATGGCAATTTGTCAGTGGTACGAATGCCACCCAAATCGCAGCTGAGATCAATGCTGTCCCGGGGACCAATAATGCTACAGCTTTCCCTGCCTTTGCCATCGATAACAATGGTAACGTCGGTATCGGAACTAATGCTCCAACAGAGCAGTTTGAATTCGTTGGAGCTAATTTCAAGCTCTCTGGACCAGCTGGCGGCGGCGGGCTCACCATAAAATCACAGGCTTCTACAGCAGGCAATGGAGCTGAGCTACCCGGAACTGATGCTGGAACGGTCCTTGAAGGAGCAGCAAACTATCATCTGGTTTTTGACTTACGCAATAATGGCGCAGCTGATACTATTGCCATGAGATATTCAAGTTCAAATAACGCCATTGTAGATAGTGTGGGCTTTGTCATGCGCGGAGATGGCAATGTGGGTATCGGAACAGTAACTCCTACCTCAAAACTTGATGTCGGTGGAGATATCCAAACCAACTTAACCTCACCTGCTGCAGCGGATTTCGCTCTCTGTCATGACTCAAACGGTGTACAATCTGACGCCATCATCTATGATTGTAACGGCTCGGTAACTGCTGACTACGCTGAAATGTACCCTGTTTCCCAAAACGCCGAGTATGGAGATATTTTGGTAAGCAGTAATGAACTTGTTGATCAATACCAGACTGACAACGGCAATATTCTCTATAATGTTCCAACACATAAAGTTTCAAGGCTTGTTAAATCATCAACCCCCTATCAAGGCAATGTTATCGGTATTATGTCCAATAACTATGGTGACTTCACCTCAACCGGACACGGTGTTATTAAAGATGAGGACAATCCAAAACCTGTCGCACTTAACGGACGTGTCACTGTCAAAGTATCAAGTGAAAATGGCAATATTCAACCTGGAGATTACATAACGACATCATCTATTCAGGGAGTCGGTATGAAGTCAACTAAAGCAGGGATGATCCTTGGACGAGCACTTGGCAGCTATAGTAATCCTGATACGAATGCTGTCGGAACCATCTTGGTCTTCGTTAATAATACCTGGTCTGACCCGTATGTTTATATTGCGGAATCGGGAAACTTTAATATCTCAGGCTTTGATGAAGGCTCCTTTGAAGCTTGGGCTGGTGGGTATAAGCTCCAGAACAAAGGTGGATTTGCCGAGGCAGTCATCGCCCGCTTAACAGCCGGTATCGTCAAGACGCAACAGCTGGTAGTGAGTGGTACTGCTACCTTCCTGGGTAGCATTCAAGCTTCATCACTCAATGTGGCAGGCCACGTAAACGCGCTAACGCTTGACGTGGCAAGTGCTATCCAGACTCAATCCCTGACCGCTTCCACTATCGCTGTCAACAATCTCTCAATTGGCGGCCAAAGTCTTCGAGACTACATCTTAGCAGTTGTAGAGCAAGCTGGGTTTACAAATCAGGGTCAAAGTCTGAACTCTCCGATAGCAACAATCAATAGCCTCAGCGCAGGTGTTATCTCGCCTCTGGCTGATGACACATCACAAACGGTAACTATTGAAGGCAATGTCGCCATTAAGAAAACCGCCTCAAGCAGCGGCAACTTAACTGTTGAAGGTAATGCCAGTGTCAGTGGTAATCTTTCAGCAACTGACGCAACTATTGCTGGAACTCTACGAGCCGGACATATCATCGCTGATACGATCGACGGACTGGACGCTCGTATCGCCAGCATCGCAGCCAATAGCCTGACTGCATCCAGTGCTGCTATAACAAATATCTACAATACCTATACTACCGGATCAAATTCTGCTGTCATTGCGAGCGGAGCGTGGCAATCTCAAAATGGGATTGCTTCGTCGTCTGCGACTCCTCGCAATGACTACCCCGGCGCATCCCTGATTGCTGATTCTCTCTATACAGGCTATGCTGACATCGCTAGTCTATCAGCCAACCTTGCCTATGTCCCGACCTTCTCTGCCGACACTGCGACCATCCAACAAGGGTTAATGGTCTTTGGCTCGACCTCGCTCGCAGACACTTCCGTTACAGGCCAGCTGTCAATCAACGGTTCATTGATACTTGCAGAAAACAGCGTCAATGTCTTAGGCGGTACGTTTGACATCCAACCGCTTCGCCAGGGCGATGTCTCATTTGAAGGTGGCCTCGTGACAATCGATACAGATGGCAACGTGGCAGTCAATGGCAATGCCAGCTTTGCCAAAAATGTCAGTGTAGCCGGGACGCTCCAGGCACATATCATCTCCCCTGTTCCAAGTGAGGATCTTGTTATCCAGTTGCCGGGCAGTGACGCAACCAATCCCGGGACACTTGCCTCAGATCGACCGGGCGTAAGTATCAAAAATGGTTCAGGGAGCGCGGTGCTGAAGATCACCGACATGGGCGATATCATAGCCAGTGGTGCGGCTCTAGCCAGTGAGTTCCAGGTAGTCAGGGGCGCTACAGCCGATACCTCACTCACCCAGACTGTCGCCACAGCCAGTGCGGGTATGGCGATCGTCAAGACCGGCCAGTATGAGCGCACCATCGTCTCACCATTCGTGACTGACAAATCTCTCATCTATATCACACCTTTGACTGATACCAATGGTGTAGCTCCATTCATCGCCCGCCAGACAGCTGAGGACAAAGCGCATGGAGTTAAGGGTTCCTTTACCATCCGCATCCCTGTCCTCCAGCCACGTGATGTGAGGGTGAACTGGTGGATAGTCAACTAATGCTAGCATTAGTTCTGAGCTAAGATACAAGAGACAAGAAGTATGAGTGATAAAATCAAAGAATTTACCGATTTAATCGTATGGAAGGAGGGACACAAACTAGTTTTAGTTATCTATACCTGTACAAAAGCTTTTCCGCGCGAAGAGACTTATTCTTTAACTGATCAATTACGACGCGCAGCAACATCCGTTACCTCAAACATTGCAGAAGGCTTTGGGCGGCATAGTTATAAAGAGCGACTTCAATTCTATTATATGGCTCAAGGCTCCTTAACTGAACTTAAAAACCAACTCCACATTGCTAAAGGCGTAGGTTACCTATCAGAACAAACATTCTCTGAGCTATTACAACAATCTGTTATAACCCACAAGTTACTCCAAGGTCTTATAAAGAAAACTAAAACCTTCTTAGCTCCTAACTCTTAGCTCTTGTCTCTACTCTATTAGCAGGTGTTTAATTTCACGAAGTTTTTTAGCATAGTCTTTTTGGTCATTGTGGAATCTCTTAAAGGCATAGACTGAGGCGAAGAGGTCAAGTACAGGCTTGGTATTACAGAGGTTCATACTTGACTCATCGATATACTCTTTATAACTTGACCACTGATACTGATCTGGTTCTAAACTCAAGTTAGCAACGACAGGGTTGAGATGAATATACCGTGAAGTATGTATCAATAACTCGTCTGTGGGGATACGCACTGCTTTATAGCGACCTTCAAAAAGGCTCCCCTGCCTTTTATATTTCTCATTAAAATACTGCGTATAAGCATTAGTCAATTGTTTCATAAACTGTGCCAAATCCTTCTCTGTCTTTTGCTTTATGAGGAGATGAAAATGGTTAGGCATCAGACAAAAACTTAGCAGATCTATTTCTTTAGAAAGGTTTTTATTAAACAGGCGAATTGGTAAGTTGTGGTACCTCCGCAGAACCTTCTCGAGTGGAGTGACATAAATATATAAGTAGTAATAAAACAGGTTATAGTCCTGTTCATCCTGGAAAATAAGGCGCCTATCAACCCCACGATTGAAGACATGGTATATCCCATCTTTCGTAAATTCCCTCACAACGTATTTTGATGGCATGATAAAACTATACTCTAATCAGCTTAGGGGTTCAACCCCTTAGTCAAATTACTTGAGGGGTTGAACCCCTAAATATCCTTAATCATCAATCTTTATCCATTACTCAATGCATTTTAGGATTATGGGTTGAACCCCTAACTTCTCTGGTTGACAGAGCTCTTTTAGCAATGATAGTCTGGATATATGACCGATTCCAAAAAAGAATTACTCTCCTATCTTGAGAACGTCTCGCTCTTTTTGGTAGGAGTGATGCTACTTGCTTTCCCGCTTGTTTTTACAACAATTGTTACTGATCCCTTCATCCTTCCCAAGCAGATCGTGATTGCCGCAGTTAGTGTCCTCTCTATAGTAGTACTGAGTATCCGGATGATTGTTGAAGGTCGCATCAGGCTGCGCACAACGCCTTTTGACCTGCCGGTACTGCTTTTCGGCCTGATAGTTTTTCTTTCGGCCATGTTTTCTGCCAATCGCTATGACGCGCTTATCGCTTTCGTCCCGCTTTTCTTCGTCATCCTGCTGTTTTTCATCCTGACCAATGTCGTCCGCGGCCAAAAAGCTATTCTTTTTAGTGTCAGTAGCCTGCTACTTGGTAGTACTGTTGCAGCCTTGCTGGCAGTCTTATCGTTCTTCAAAATCTATGTCCTGCCTCTCACGTATAGTCATATACCTGCCTTCACTCCCTTTGGCTCAGTACTGGATCAAGCTATCTTTTTAGCAGTACTCATCCCGATGGCAGGCTATATCGCCTGGCCGCTTATCAGTCCTCTCTTTGGTGATGTCAAACAGGCAGAAGTATTCGGCACGACCCATCGAGCGAACCTGGCACCTCTGACTATCGGTGCGACAGTGGCCTGTGCCGTCATGATTATCGGTCTTGCCGTCAGTCTTTATGAGCTGATGACGACCCAAAAGCCGCTTATCCTCCCCTTCGTCACCGGTTTTCAGACAGGGGTAGCAGCTATTTCACAAGACACCGGCCGTATCCTCCAGGGCTTTCTCTTTGGCAGCGGATTTGGCACCTATACCAATGACTTTACCCGCTTCAAGCAGGCAATATACAATACTAATGCCAATCTGTGGTCGTTTACTTTTTTCCGCTCAAGCAGTTTTGTCCTTGAATTGTTGGCGACAACCGGCTTTCTGGGTCTCCTCTCCTATCTCTTTATTGTTTACCGGGTATTTAAAGAGCATTCTCTCTTCCTGCCGATTATCCTGGTGCTCATTGCCGCCTTTGTCCTGCCGATGTCCTACACCCTTGTCGCGCTTACCTTTATTGTCCTTGCCTTCTTTGCCGTTCTTCGCGCGCAACGCACACCTTCCCGTTATGAGGATTTGGAGTTCTACTTAGTAACATTAAAGCATGGTTTGATACTCGCCCAACCCGAGGGAGAACGCGCGCCCCATGACCCCGTCAATACCCGCTACGGCAAGATACTTCCTTTTGCTTTCGTAGTCTTTATCCTGGCCATAGTCGGAGTCGTTGGATTCTTCAGTGTTAAATATGTTCTCTCAGATATCATCTTCCAGCGTTCTCTTGTGGCTGCTTCACAAAATAAAACCAAAGACTGGTATGATCTCCAGGGACAGGCCATAGCGACATTTAAGTATAGGGATCTGTACCAGCGCACCTTCTCACAGACTAATCTAACTATTGCCAATGCTGTTGCCAGTAACCAGCCGCGTAATTCTTCGCCCTCAGCTGAAGTTCAACAACAAATAGTGGGTCTTATCCAGCAGTCAATCAATTATGGCCGCAACGCGGTAACTATCTCCCCCCAAACAGCTCTGAACTGGAACAATCTCTCCCAGATCTATCGCTCACTCATCGGCTTTGGTCAGGATGCCGAACAGTTTGCCGTGCTGTCCAATCAACAGGCAGTTGCCCTCGATCCATCAAATCCTCAGCAATACGTAGCGCTGGGGGGAATTTACTACCAGCTCGGTGTCTGGGATGAGGCTATCCGCCAATTTCAACTGGCTGCCAATTTGAAAAACGACTATGCCAACGCATTCTATAACTTAGGCCATGCCTATGAGAGCAAAGGCGATGAGGCGAGTCTGAAAAATTCCCTTCAGGCATATCAATATGTCGCAACCCTTGTCGCACAGGACAAGCCAAGTAATGAGAAAATGAAAGCTGAGATCACAGCCCTGCAGCAAAAAATCTCCGGTGGGCAGAGTCAAGTCCAAACCACTCCTGAGCAGTCTGCGTCTAACTTAAATGTCAACCAGCCGGCTTCGCAACTCCCAGGTCGTGAACCAAAAACTGAAATACCTGCTCCTCCCAAGACAGCTGCTACACCGACTCCGACTCCTACCAAAGAGCCGACCCCGACCCCTACTCCCTAAGGTTCAATAGCTAAACGAGTATTTCGTACTTAGTATTTAGTACTTAACAAAAAAGGTATATATAATGAGTCGTAGATGCTAAGTACTATGTACCAAATACTAAATAACAAAATCCCACCAAAAAACCAGACTTTCGGTTATATCAGTTATTGATCAACCAATCATCTGGTCTTCGGTTCTAACCTGCCCGCCATTTGCTGTCGCATATGGCGACTGCAGGCGGGACTCAGAACTTACGCTTATTGACGGTCTCCGCCATTATTGCGTGGATTGTGCGCTGCGAAATGCTCGCGACAATAGACTGGACGTCCTTCTTTAGGTTCGAAAGGTACTTCTGTCTCTACACCGCACTCGGCGCAGTTGACTTTGTACATCTTGCGTGGACCGCGATCATCTCCTCGGAAACCGCCTCCTCCGCGTCTGTCACCACCGAATCCGCCGCCGCGCTCTGCTTTGTTCTTTGCACGACATGCAGGACAACGGGATGGTGGATTAGTATAACCACGTTGTTCGTAGAATTCTTGTTCACCTGCGGTCCAAACGAATTCCTGACCACAGTCACGACATGTTAGGGTTTTATCTTGATATTGCACTTAGGATCACCTCCTTTACTGACATAATAGGGTTCCTAAGCGACAACTTCGTCCAGAGGACGATCGGCCTTTTTAGCCAAAGGCTAATAATCCTTTGGGCTAGGCCGAGGGGACCTATAAAAGATACCTGAGTTACCTAGAATACCACTCCCTCTTTGAGAGATATATCGGTAGTATAGCACAACCAATTTAGAATTCAAAATTCAGAGTTCAAAAATGACATTCTGAATTCTAAACTCATAATTCTGAATTTAGTTGTGGACCGGAAGAGATTCGAACTCTCAACCCCTTCCATGCCATGGAAGTACGCTACCGTTGCGCCACCGGCCCAAAATAATTTAAAATTTACAATTTGAAATTTTCATTGAAAATTGAAAACTTAAAATTGAAAATTAAGTTGTGGACCATAGGGGAATCGAACCCCTGTTACTGCAATGCGAATGCAGCGCACTGCCACTATGCTAATGGCCCTCCTCCCCAACTAGTATAGAGTATAAAGTATTATGTATAAAGATATAATAAGAATACTTAATACTTGCTACTATATACTTTATACTCACCTATTGTTGGTTTGTCGACGTGCCTCAGTATAGACTATCCCGGAAATAGTGGTAAGACTCGATGCTAACTTTTTTAAATCATTTCCCCGTGACATCATACACAATAAATACGGATGATTTTTCAAATAAACAATACCGCAATCATGCAACTGGTATTGTCCATTATATACCCGTTCGCCGAACTTATTAGCAACTATGGCTGTCTTAGGTACTCCTGCCCGTATCCCCTCAGCAAAATCGACCTTTGTCAGAAGACTGAGTGCTTTTTCAGAGTCATTCTTACTGAGGTATGAGGCATTATAGAGAATTCTCAAAAAAGACGCATTATCTGCAACTGTCATATAATCCTCAGTTCCACGCACCCCGGGGATCGTAATACCCAGATCTTTATAGACCCTGTCTTGAATTGAGAGCGGAAGGTTCTCAACCAGAAGAGCCATGGCGTTGTTGTCTGAAAAAACGATCATCCGATAAAGAAGATCCTCAACGCTATATTCTTTACCTGCCTCCATCGACTGGCTCGGCTTGATATTCTCCATTTCATCCAGATCCCGTAAGCCGGTGTACTCATATTTCTGAGAGAAAAGCTTAGGATCAGCCTCCTGAGCCTTAAAATATGCCATCATCACAGGTATTTTAAGAAGACTCGCGGGACTAAACTCAAGTGTTTGATTTACACCAAAGCCAAGTCCGTTATTGAGATCACGAAAATAAACCGCGATACCCGCGACCGTTCCTTGGGCTTTGAGTTTGGCAATCTCCCTCTCAACCTTATACTTAAATGAAATATATTCCTTGGTGAGTGTTTTTTCTCCTATCTCACATTCCAGAAGCGGATTAATAAGCTTATATCCTCCCTGCCTGACTTGATAGGCAGTACTGTCTCCATTCGCCTGGATCTGTTGGGGAGTAGCAAACGAACGTGAAATTAAAAAACCCGCAGCGGCCCCAATGAAAAATATGCCAATAACCGCGAGTACTCTTACTTTCATCGTTATTGGAGGAATGGCAGCGGATTGAGAAGCTGCCCGTCTTTCATAATCTCAAAGTGAAGATGTGGCCCGGTCGTGCGTCCCGTCATGCCGACCCATCCGACAATTGTTTTGCCGGCAACTACACGGTCACCCACCCCCACATTGCTTCCTGTCATATGAGCATAGTGAGAGCTATAGCCATTGTCCCCTGTGATATAGACATTGTTACCATATCCCCCATCATAGGTCCCCACATGAACAGATGCCACTACTCCACTCTGAGCTGCCACAATTGGCGCGCCATAGTTACCTGTAATATCAAGCGCCATGTGATACCACACCGCGTACTGTGAAATACCGGTATTCCCGGGCAACGGGAAGGCGAAGCCGCCGCCTGTGACCGCCTGGGGAGCAACTTGAGCGTTAAAGGTCTGCTGCTGCTGCTTAATTGTCGATCGCTGGCTATTTGAGATATCAGGTTTAATTCCATCCGGAACGAGGAGCTCCTGACCTTCAACGAGTGCGAAAGTCTCTGCGTTGGCAAACTCATTAAAAGGAAAATCGACGATCTTCTGAGCGTCGGTATCATATTTCTTGGCAATCGTATAAACAGTATCTCCTTTGCTTACTTTATGAAGTATCCCGGTCACCGGCAGAATCCGCAGCTCATCCCCGACCCCCAAATCATCGCTCGTCAGATCATTGGCCCACTTGATGGTATCAACTGAGATATTGAACTTCTTGGCAATAGTTGAGATCGTATCGCCCTTTTGGACGGTATAGGTCAGGACTTTATCCCGAGGCTTATCTGAGGCATCGGTTGAGAAAATATTATCACTGACACTAATTGACTGCTGTTGATTCTCGGCCTGAGCCAAATCGGTGCTGGCTTTGACCTGGGTCGTAAAGACTGGATAGGTATCAGCCAGGTACGGCCCGATCAGGACCCCAAGGCCGAGAACTCCCATAGTCGTCAAATGTAAAAAAGGACGATTGTATCGTCCGCGTTTCATAAGAAAAAATCTCACCAGATAATTTTTATTCTTCTCAAAGGTAAGGGATGAGGCCATAACCTTACGCTTGAGGTAATAGAGAAAAAAGAATTCGGAGAAAGAGGTCAGGTGGTTAATAACTTTCCCACTTACACTACCAATACGGAACTTCACACGCAGGGTCTTCATAGAGGATAATAATGCATGTTAGCAAACAAGCAGGCCGATTGTCAAACCAAATAATCAGGCTTATTTCTCTTTGCCGAGGTTTTCGAGGAAGTCTTCGTTACTCTCAGTTTTATTGAGTTGCTCGATAAAAAGAGCTGTACGTTCATTCTCATTCAGCATATCCATCATGCGCCGCATAGTAACGATTTTCTTGTAGTTAGCCTCAGACAGTAGCAGCTCTTCCTGACGAGTGCCGGAGCGTTCAATATTGATAGCCGGATAAATTCGTCTCTCAGCCAACCTGCGATCCAAATGCAGCTCCATGTTGCCTGTCCCTTTGAACTCTTCATAGACCAAATCATCAAGCCTTGAACCAGTCTCCACAAGTGCTGTACCGATGATCGTGAGGGAGCCACCTTCCTGACAGTTACGGGCTGCGCCGAAAAATCGCTTCGCCGGCCAGAGAGCTGCCGGATCAAAGCCTCCAGAAAGCGTACGGCCTGAGGGCGCAACTGATAAATTATAGGCACGAGCCAGTCGGGTGATAGAATCAAGCAGGATAACGACATCGACCCCCATCTCAACCAGCCGCTTAGCCCGTTCCAAAGTAATCTCGGCAACTCTGGTCTGATTTTCAGGCGGTTCATCAAAATTACTGGCGATGACTTCTCCCCGAACAGACATGGTCAGATCTGTCACTTCCTCAGGGCGTTCGCCAATGAGTGCTGCCATCAAATGAATATCTGGGAAATTCTTAGTAATACCGGTGGCGATCTCCTTCATGATCGTTGTCTTACCTGCTTTAGGAGGCGAGACGATCATACCGCGCTGCCCCATGCCAATAGGTGCCACGAGATCAATAATACGCGTTGATAACGGCGATTTACCGGTAGCCAGAGTCAGCTGCTGCTTAGGATAGATAGGTGTCAAATCGTCAAACCATGGCCTGCGAGCTGCCTCTTCAGGCGACTTCTCGTTGACTTTCTCAACCTTGAGTAAGCCGTAATAGCGCTCAGAATCCTTAGGCGGGCGGGCAACACCTTCGACCTTATCTCCACCCCTGAGCATAAAACGCCGGATCTGAGACTGGGAGATATAGATATCACGATTTGAAGGAATGAATTTAGGACGTAAAAAGCCGTGACCCTCAGGCTGGAGATCCAAAAAGCCGGTGACTACCTCAGTCGGGACACTCTCGACCTGACTGTAATGACCGTTACCATTACCTAAGTTGCGTGGATAACGCGGGGAGGTGCCAGACGGTACCTCCCGCGGTTCATCACCGACCTGAGAATAACTAGTATCAGGACTTCGATCAGGTCCGAAATGACGACGTGGTCGCGGTGTGAAAGAGTCTTGGGATTGCTCAACAGTAACCGGAGCGGGTTCAGGGGCTGAAACTTCCTCTGCTGGCGGATTGCCCACAAAATCCGTAACAGATGAGGTCATCTGGTCGGTAGGTGTAGCTGGAGCAGCAGTAGAGTCAGTACGACGGGTAGATTTTCTATATGGCATATGGGAATTGACTTCTAACAAAAAACAGCTGACTTCTGACTGAAGGGAAATCTTCTAAAAGTTTTGAAACCTAAAAAATTAATCAATAAGTGTGTTAGCTGTCAGTAGTTAGCAGTTACTTGTTAATCTTGGGATTTGTCTTACTGGAGACCGAAGACAGGTGTATTACACCATATAATAAAGACTTTGTCAATATAGAAACGTAAAACTAAAAAATAAAAGCTAAAAAATTAAGGTACGATTATTTTTAGTTTTGAGCTTTAAGCTTTGACTTTCACAAGAGAAAATGCTATCCTGCAATCCCCTTATAGGGTATTTTTGTTAGCTATGAAAAAAACTATAGTGACAGGGCTTATCAGTGTCTTCACAGTACTCCTGGTTGTCCAAGTACAGGCAGCCGAACCCACACCTGAAGGGTGTCAACCGCTCTTCAATGGAGGTACTGTTTGTAGTAACAGTAACGTCCTCTCAGTCAATAAAAAAGTCCTCAAGCCGACTCTCACCGTCAAGCCCGGACAAAAATTCAGTGACAGCGACTTTATCAACAATATAGGTCCCAACGACCCTGCCTATACTGCCAATACACCGGCAGCTTTCCGTATTTATCTGACCAACAAGACTAACTCCAGTCTCAAAAACATCGTGCTCAAAGATATCTTCCCTCCCCGCTATGTTACTTATATCTCAGGGGACGGAACATTTGATGCCCAGAAGCGCGTCTTTTCAACCACCATCGGCGAGCTGAAAGCCAAGTCTACCCGTGTAGTGACAGTTCAGGTCATGACCGCCAGACTTGAAGATCTCCCGACAGACAATAGCTCACTCTGTACGATCAACCTCGCTTTAGTTACTATTGATAACAAAACGAGCCAGGATACCGCTCAAATCTGTGTCACACGAACCGAAGGGACTTCGGCCGCTAGCAGTCAGGCAGGTACAAGCGCTCAGATAACACCTCTGCCAAAAACAACTAAAGGCGGGCTGCCTGTCGCAAAAGTTGTGACTCCGGTTTCCGGACAGCAAACACCCAAAACAGGCCCTGAAATGATTGTCTTGGCAGGCTTAGTGCCTACCGGTGTCCTCGGCTGGCTTCTCCGCCGCAAAGCTGCCTAAAAGGGGTTTCTCCCTCTATTTGACTCCACTCCGAGGCTCTGGTACCATCACCTTGTTTATGAGTAATTCCTACCGCTTACGGTAGATTGATTACTCTCCAACATCGTTCTTTGACAAGGCATGCATACTACTCAGGCATCATAAGAGAATCTAGAATTAAGAGTTAAGAATTCAGAATTATAATAAGGTACCTTTTGCAATTCTTAATTATGAATTTTAAATTCTAAATTCTTTCGTGGTGCTTGAGATCGGCTCTCGCACTAAAATATCAACGGAAGGAGTTCTGCGATGCGTAGTTTTTTCAGTGCTAGTAGCCAGAACAGACGTGTCGTCCTTTGGCTGCTTGCCACGATGATCGTCGTCCCACTTGGCGTGAGCCATATGGCCAGCGCCGGCGGCGGGACTCCGCACACGCTCTCGGCTCGCCAGTTCCAACAGTTCTGCGCGCCACCAGCCGGTGGCCTGCTGGACAACCTGGGAGTCGACGTCTGCGACATCAGCAACTTCACCTCAGACGACACTGGCCGAAATCTGCATTTCGTCTCGCCCGATCCGCTTTCGGCAACAGCATCCGGTGATTGGACGCAGCACTGCCCGACGTTCTCAGGGATTCCTGACTACGTTTCGGTCGAGGTGCTCAACCTGCAGACAATGGAGATGGAGGAAGTCGATCAGTCGGGCAACAACCCTGTCTGTGAAGCCTACTTCATCCTAACCGACGACTAGCGACGAGTCCGTAGAGGCGGGCGCGACTGTCGCGCCCGCCATTAATCAACAGGGGCTCATACTGCATGCCTTGTCTATCTCATTCTCAAAAAACTGAGTCCGTTTACTATGACTTCTCATACTTTTAGTTACGAGGAATACAGGCTCTTTCCTTTACTGGGAGGAGTTGGGGGCTGAGATTGGGGCTTTGGCGCATCTTTTCTCCCCGAGTGCTGCTGGTGTGACCTATTATTCCCACCTTTTGGCTTATTATGCTGCTGAGGCCTTGACTGGTTAACCTGCTTTGGCGGCTGGGGCTCAGTTTTTGCAACGATCGCTTCTTTATCTTCCACTTTAGGTTGAGCTGGAGCCTCGGGTGCTTTCGTCTCGACTTTGACAGGTGCAGGCTCCGATTTAATCGGAGCTGGCGTATGGACAGGCGGCCCGCCTTGACTCGTCTGCGGCGAGGCAGGACCTTCTTTACGCTCCACTGAGGCAATTTGTGGCTGCTCAACTGGCTTGGCCTGAGTAGGCGCAGCTGTTTTTGCTTCTTGAGTCTTCACGCCAGCGGCCTCTTTCGCTTCAGCTTCCTTGACCATGCGCTTCCCCTCTTCAAATTTAGACTCGATATTGTCTTTCTTGATCGGCTTCATGTACCGCTCTTTTGAGGCCTGAACAACTTTCTCTCTGTTCTGTGTCCGGCTCATGGGCAACGGCAAGGTGTAATTCATAAAGGGTGGGCTGGTCCGCCCGTCAATCATCATTTTGGTCATGGACTGATAGTTAGCCAGGGCCAGGATATCTTCTTCTTTAAATCTCTCGGCAAATTCTTTGGCCAGATAGGGGCTATCTCCTGCCCCGACCAGAAATGACATCATCGTCCCGCAGTTACCAAAGATAGCAAGTCGTACTTCCTCGGGGATCTGACCGATGTATTGATTGGCAAGGAGCAAGTTGAGGCGATACTTACGCGCCTCAGATAAAATCTTAATAAAGGATGATGTAGCGAAATTCTGGAACTCGTCCACATAGAGATAAAAATCCTTACGTTCGTCCTCAGATAAATACACACGATTCATAGCTGCTAATTGGAATTTAGTAATAAACATCGCACCAAGGAGCGCGGCGTTATCCTCGCCTAATTTTCCCTGTGAGAGATTCATGAGGACGATCTTGCCCTCATCCATGACTTTTTGCAGGTCGATGGTTGATTTGGGATTTTTGATGATATTGCGGATGACAGTACTTGAGACGAACTGCCCGACTTTGTTTTGGATCGGCGAGATAGCTTCAATCCTGAGCTTATCAGTCATCTGCTCAAATTCATTGACCCAGAAAGAAATCAGGATGGGATCAGTCAGATGTGAGACCATTTTGCGTCTGAAAGCAGGATTTGAAAGGGCCTCAGGTACCATAAGTAACGTCGCATCCGGCATCTCAATCACACTCTGGAGGGTGTTACGCAGGATATACTCAAGGCGTGGCCCCCACGACTCGGCAAAGATTTTCTTAAAGATCCCGACAATGCCTGAAATCGTCAGTTCTTTCTGTGTCTCATCTTTAACCTCAAAGGGATTAAGTGAGAAAGCATAGTCTTTTTCAGAGGGATCAAGGTAGATAACATCATTGACCCGATAGGACGGGACATAGTCCATGACTGTCTCGCACAAATCGCCATGCGGGTCGATAATACAAAAGCCCCGTCTCTGACGCATATCGTTGATGGCCATATTGGCAATAAGGGTTGACTTACCCGTCCCTGTTTTCCCGATGACATAAAAATGGCGTCTCCTGTCTTTGGTCTTGATACCAAAGACTGTCGGCTTATTACGAAATTGCGTCCTGGCAAAAAAATTGGTATCAAGCTTCTCCTCATCCGTCATGCCCTCAGCAACAGGCAGATTCTCAGGCGCGTCAGACAGGATGACCTGATGCCAGGAGATATTAGGGATGGTTGCCAGCTTTAGCGTCGGGAAATGAAAAAGCGTTGCCAGCTCAACGACATTGAGGAACTGGTGTTTGGGTATAAAAAAGCGCGACCTGTTGATCATGGCCTTTTTAAGTCGCCCTCTTTGCCAGAGATAGGGACGGCGAAGCTTTAAACTGTTACCCGAGGGATTGTTAAAAGACGAGAAAGTATTAGCTATCTCATGCATATACTGTTGGCTACGGGCTTTGCTCTCTCCTCTGACTACCAACCTGATGCCGACTTTAAATCCCGCGTAGGCCACTTTTTCCTCGATCACCTTGGCGTAAGGGTTAGTACTTGTTGCACCGGCGCTATCGGTCGTCTTACTAGCAGCTGCAGACTTGCCTGACTTCTGCCAGTTATTGGAAACCGGATACAAAAGGATTTGGACACAGACCTTATCTTCCTGCTGATTTTTAGAGAGGGCGGCAATCACACTGGACATCGGATCGACTTCTTTAAAGTCTGCGTACGTCCTGATCGGATAATAATAATCATGATCCAGCTTCAACTGGCCAAAAGACACGTTACTTGTATCTGAGAGCAAGTCAGGCAGATAATCTTTAACCCTTATAATTGATGCTTTAGGATACTGCGAGACCAACTGACTTTCCAAGAATGCCTGGAACTCGGATGGTGCGGTGATATAGAAGTGTATTACCTGATCGATAACCGAGATTTCAAGACTCACCGGAATGCCTTTTTTGTGTACGAGATAGCGACGAAAGCGCAGGTTTGAGAGGTTGGTCAAAAACTGCCTCATCGCCTCAGGCGTCTCCTCGCCGGTGCGGGAAGTTTTGATCTCCAAGACGACTCGTTTGGGGAGCGTTTGATCTTGCGGGGATTTAAGTACCATAGCTTCAATAATACTGCATGTAAGTTCATTTATCAATGAACCCCTTAGGTCTGGGTTTTAGGTATGGCGGCCAGTATGGATTAAGGTATAGTCTGGGGAAATCCTTTAGCCTATGCCCACAACTTCACTAGCAGCTAAACCCACACCTATACCT
This sequence comes from Patescibacteria group bacterium, assembly GCA_038064195.1. Taxonomy (GTDB): domain Bacteria; phylum Patescibacteriota; class Microgenomatia; order Levybacterales; family UBA12049; genus JACROF01. The sequence continues at coordinate 20,466 of JBBTTO010000002.1, forward strand.
TATCCTTAATTCTCTACTTGACAGGTATAAATCTCGGGTGTATGCTCCGATTAAGACTGAGTAATCAATCTGATTGCTCTTTTCTTTTTGTTCTTTAACAAGACACAAAGGATGGAATACAACTCATCTGCGCTTTCTTTTGTCTGTATCCGGATTTAAGGCTATTTGCAACAGTAGCTTTCAATCCGGATGCTCGCAGAGAAAGCGCGACTCGCTGAAACGGGAGCAGTTGGTCGCGTACATACTATGCACCCCTGACTTCTCTGCGAGTGTCCGGTTCATCGCCTACACCAGTCGCCCCCTCTCCTTAAGAGTGTGGGGCACTCGTTTTTTTTCGGCCCGCAAGGGCTTATAGAAAGGAGGGCGCCTTGAAAAAGGCGCGATCAAGCAGACGTTATCGGCACCCGTTGGCACGTCCGCCGTAAAGGACGTGTCGTTCTGACCAGCTTTTAGTAGCCACAAACTGAGTGCGAAGATGCACTCCTGACCCCATGGGGTCAATAGTGGCTAAACAAAAGCTGAAATCAGGAAGAAACCGTTCATGCGGCTCGCCATGTCGGCGAGCCCGATCACCAACTTTTATATGGAGGTCATCTATATGGATGTACCGACCCCCACCCTCAAGGGTGGACAAGGGACTCATCGAGCAGCCGCAGCTTCACGCGATGATCTTGGTGTTATCGGCAATTCATCGAAGTTCGCACGGCGTCCGCGCGACATCAGCAGGTCAACGGACTCGACCTCAGTCGACGGCGCGATCGTGACGTCAGTCTCTGTGCTCGTTAGCTAACCCGATCGGCGAGCGGTTGCTGAACGAGTTTTGACGTCTGAAAGGGAGTCCCGCCTTGGCGGGGCTCCCCCATCTCATGTATTCCAATACCAACCCAATTGAGAACTCACGTTCTCCCCTACGGCTCTGCCGTAGTACGAGGGCTTTGTCCTCATTGAGCTGGGAAGCTTCGTTCATTCGGACTCCTTTGTGTCATATATCACTTTCCTTTTTTCTCCTGTGTCTCTTTTGTCCCATTTGTCTCCTTTAAAGCCCTTGACATCTCTTATAGGTCGTGTTATTATCTGCACTCTTGAAAGTAGCTTCGACCCCGGTTTATTGAAACTGGGGCGGAAATTGTTTTCAAGCCCACCCCTCTCCCCTTGACATCTCCTATAGGATTTGATATCCTCGCGACTCGCTCATATCAGAGTATTCTTTATACGCTGATAAGGCGTAACCATTTGTTCTTTGAAAAGGTAGTGGATTGCAGATAAATAGTAGAGCCTGGCTTTCGTTCTCATCTCAATGACGAGGTGAGACGAAAGTTAGGCTCTACAAGGCTCCTCCTCCCCTTGTAGGGAGTCTACGCCGCCTCACCGTTATTAGAGGCACGTCGACCCGCCTCAGGGTCATCGCAAAAAGGAGCCCGCACATGAAGTGGACTTGACGAGGCTAAGGTAGCCCTTCGGTCGGTGTCCGCCTGGTCAATTGACCCGGCGGACATCCATCTCTTATCTCTGCAAATACTGGATGTCCTCCTCTCAGGACGGAAGCTCGAGTTTTCTCGAATACTTCTCTCCCTCAGGAAGACTCTCCATAAGCTTGATTGCCTTCAATCGTAATCATCTCCACTACCTTTTCATCCCAACTCTCCCTTTCCTCTACCCCCACTACTCATCATTCTTAATTCTTAATTCTTTAACCGCATGTTTCCTTGACTCTCCACTCTCAAATCAGCTACAATCTATACACTATCGGACATTTTCTGAGGGTCGACCTAACCGTTATCCCGGATGCAAAGTGACTGATGGGAACATTCACAATCGGCATGTCGTAGTTACGTACGCCTAGCCCGCCCACTTCCACCAAAAAAACGGAGATGGAGGGTGCATGTGACCAATCTACCCTTAGAAAGGAGCTCTCACGATCTTGCCTCCCCGTAGAGGCAGAGTCGAAAGTGATGGAGGCTTGCCTGCCATCCTCGTTATTCTGGCCTTGCCAAGCCTGACCACCTCAAACCTGGCTGGCTTGACATCAGTCGTGGAGACAAAGAAATGCCAATTCACGGCTCAACAGAATTCGGCGCCTTGCTGAAAAAAACGCGCGAGAAGAGCGGTATTTCTCAAACCAAACTCTCGGAACAGGCTGGTTTCGACCATTCCTACGTCTCCCGCCTTGAGAGCGGCGCTCGCATGCCCACCCGCGAAGCAGTTCGCAGACTCGGAGAAGCGCTCGAGCTCGAGCAACAACAGCTTGGCTCGCTCCTCGCCGCGGCAGGCTTCCTGCCACGCGATTTCTCGAGCCTACTCGAAGGTGAACCGGCCGTTGGAGAGATCCTCGATCTCCTCATGGACGAAACCATCCCGAGTGAATATCGGGATTATATGCGTCAGACCCTAAGCCTGCTAGCCAAGCAAGCGCGATTCGTCACGGGCACTGCTGATTCAATCAGACTTGTGTCCTAGGAAGGTCACAGGGGATACCATGGGAAGGGGCGGCATCGGCCGCCCCAAACCCACACACTACGACATGCCTTTTTTCATCGTAAAACGTCGCCAACGGCAAATATAGGGGCGCCGACACACAACAACCTCTACTCTTGATCATCTATAGTGATCAATAAGCCTTATTTAGATTAAGAAGACAGCATATAGCATAACGCATATTTTATTGACAATTGCGTCATCTGAAATCTGTTCTTTAGGCTCGTAGCCTCAAGACCCCCAAGCGGGCACCTCTCTACCATATCAACTCCCAACAACTGACTTCTGACAACTAACTCCTAATAACTAACTGCTAATAACTCATTAGCCCTCTTTCTTACAATCAGCCTTATAATTATCACTAATAGCTTCATTACCACCACTTGACAAGGCCTATAGGATATAGTATAGTATGCAGTAATTCTGCCCGAATTAGCCTCAAACTTCTTCGAGCCGAATGACCTTTAAAATATCGGCTTTTCTATCTCAAAGACTTAACCTTGATTTCCTTCTCCTTACGGGAGAAGGTCAGGATGAGGTCTTAGGTACCAGCTTCTGTACGCTGCGAACTCGGTGCGTTTTAACTGCCCGTGTAAAACTCGCCGTACAGCAGCTGGTACCTGCCACTCCAGGTCGCGCCACGTCGGCGCAATACCAGTAAGAGGAATCTATGATCAGGACAGTCATACTGGCCCTGGCGGCATTTTTAGCTGGCCATGGAGGATGGTCAAACAGCACCATTACTCTATCCGTCTCGATGATACTGATAATCATTGTGGTCATCTCGCGTGAGGAGTAGCGCACTCAGGGGGCGGCCGCGTCAAACGCGGCTCGCCCCAAAGAGAATAGAAAACAAATAACAAACGTCTCAGACGTTCCCCCACCAATGAGGTGGAAAGAAAGGAAGAGATTGCTTCGAGTTTTGTGGTCGCCTGAGGCGACCGGCCGATATAACAACATTTAATACTCTGTCGTCACCTAAGGAGGTGGCCTGATGAGCTCTTGCCCGGCATTCGCGCCGGACTGTGGGCGAAACAGTAGAACTTATACAACTGGAGGTCTCCAATGTTCTGGCTCAATCCAGACGTGTGGGAGCCGCTCGCGATCATCGCGACTGGCATAGTCTCCGCCGTGTTCTACACGGCGAGATCATTCTTCCGGCGGGGCCGCCGCTAAAGCGGCCCCATGTTCTCGGCCCTAGGCCGACTGATGAGTTTTCCGTTATTTCATTTGCGAAGTAATGGCAAGACGAAAACAGATAAGTTCTTTAACAGGCAAGAGAGTTTTTGTAACAGATAATGGTACATGGTACCAGCTTCTGCATGCTCGTGAATCCCTTTAGGGGTAAAGTCACCGTGTAGCAGCTGGTACTAGAAGCACACATGGCGTGTGTCTCAACCAACAATTAGCAAGGAGTATCACCGATGGCAATCAACTGGGGCGCGGTATCAGAGAATATTCTAATACTAATCGGGTGCTTCATACTTTTGTTGGGAGCACACGTCGCTACCGAACATGACAAGAAGGCGAGCGCGAGGCCAACGACTTCTTCCAAGGTAAGGAATCGTCGAAAAAAAGGTGCTTCCCAACGCTCGCAACTGGATCCTCTAAATCCATTCTCGATGATTAACGTTGCCGATAGCATAGGTATCGACGGCGGCATCGACGACGCAATGCAAGGGAAGCTTAACAATACTGGCCCAGGTAGCTTCGGGAAGTTCCCGTAGTAACCGTCACAACGAATTCTCAATCCCAAATGGAGTGGCTACGTCTAACGTGGCCACTCCAACCAACATGTTACAAACAAAAGTAAAAAGAAAACTTGAATAGTTTTTTCATCGCTCGCGATGTCTCTAACGATTCTTTCGTTTTTTTATTCTTGAGTGATTACATACTGCGATCAGCTCTCTTGCTATCTTTTTATCTCTTTTCGAGTATCCAATTGATAGTCGAAAGTAGATATATAAAAGTTCTTTAACAAGGCAAAATAGGTTTCATCTTTTATAGCTAAGTATTAGCTCTAAGACAAGTAGATAGTTTGTAGTTCATCGTGGGTAGTAAAAAAGCTATTCACTAAACGCTAACCACTCTACCCTACTTTTTTTGGAGCTGGTGCTTGGCTGAGTCGATTGCCGAGTATACAGAACGTGGCACCATGTGGTGTCACAGCCGATCCGCAAGGATCTAACCCTGAAAGGGGCTCACATGATGTCTCGCTTCGCTCGAATTCTATTCTCGTTGATCGTCCTGACCGCTGGCGAGATCGGGAGCATTCGTCAGGCTGGAGCGCAAGCTCCGACCCTGACGGTCCCCTATCTTGTCTCGATGTCGGCCGTTTCAACGGCCGACGAATACTCGACCCAGACGCTGCAAGACGTCGAGGTCATCGAGTACTTGCAAGACCCGGCACTGCTGGGTCATAGCTACAACGCCTTCAATTTGGAGGCAAACGTCAGCTGGTGTACCAACACCGCTGCGCCGTGGATCATCGTTGAGAAGATCCATATCATGATCAACGTCAAGCCGGGAGAATGGTTCTGTGGCACCGTGCCGCAGGGCTGGAATATCTTGCTTGACTATCCGAGTCAGGCCTACTTCAGCTTCGCTGATGCGGATACGCTCAAGGAGGCCATTGGCCACCCCGAGGCATTCCGTGTCATCTAGCTGACACCAGGCGGGGGGCGGCGGGTGG
>JBBTTO010000002.1:25642-399873 GCA_038064195.1 Patescibacteria group bacterium
CTTTGGCCGCCCCCCCCGCCACCAACACAAGATGAAATAACTGACATTACCCTACCCAAAACTCTCGTATCATTTGCGATACACTCTAGTTTTACCAGGCTTATGCCAGGAAGAAGATATTCGTATCTCACCTATTTTGCCCAACTAATCATTTGCCAAATCCTGACATTGTCAGGCAACGACATTACTCCCTTGGTACAATGTGGCTGATTAGTACATAGTTATTAGTGAATAGCGTATAGATAAGAATACTTTATTCATTAATCATTAAGAGAAGCACTTTAATCCTCCTTCGCCCCACAAAGCGGGGCTACGGAAGGATTCCGGTGCTAAAGCACCTTCACAAGGCACTCATGTATGTTTACCCCGCAAAGCTTTATGCGACGTGGGGTTACCTTTTTTACCCCGATCAAATCGGGGTTTGGTACCGGCAACTGAGTACGAAGCTTTTAGGGTAAAACCTCTTTTTCGGGCAGGAAAAGCGCTTCGTGCTCGCTTGCCGGTACTACTTTCTCCGTACCGGTCTGCTAGAGTCCAGTTGGCTCTACTCCCCGGGGGGAGGAAATCGTGGCTGATACGTCATATCGACCGCTAACGGACGCGGAATGGCGGGAGATCGTCTACCCCATTTGCGGCATACCAGTTCCAAAGCAAATTGCAGAGGACACAGACCCGGAACCTGTCACCGACGAAATATCAGAAGAGCCGGTCTATACCGAGTAGATGGCTGGAAGTTCCAGCCAAGCGTTTTCAAAACCACAGAACGGAGGAGACGATATGCACAACGCGTTCAAAGCTCCCGACAAACAGGCTGGGCAAGCAGCCCAACCTACTGACACGGGACAGAATCCCATTCTTCGCCTTAGCACCGACGACAAGACTTGGGAAAGAATTACCAGCCCTGTTGAACACTGCATGGCAGCGGGCGTTCCCTACGATCAATTTCTCGACGAACACATGGTCGGGGTGAGCCGTGGCTGACCACAGATAACTACCGCTTGAAAGGAACTAATCGCACAAACGGGTCTAGCAAGCCTACCGGCCCACACCGGTTCGTTGTCTCCCCGCTCAGACGATAGATAGAACCTTCGAAAGGAGCCGGGCGATGATCAAGTTAACCCTTCTCGGCGGAGCCACTCTAAGCATCATCATGCTGACCAGTCAGGACCCCCTCGCCCAATTCGTCGGCGTATTGATCCTGGCGATCTCGGCATTGGGTGTTCTTGGCACCTGGCACTCGCGCCGCAGCGAGCAGCGCAAGGCCCAGAGTCATGAGACCTGGGAAGAAACCATGAACGAATATCGCGGTCGAACGCCAAAGGAAGGTAGCATACCACCCAATCAGGTACTGAGAAAGTACTGAATCCCGCCACAAGCGGCAGGACATTCAGTTCTCTCACCCGATGCTTGGGAGAATTGAGTGCCTTGCCACTATTTGCTAAGGAGTAACTCCTTACCAGATATCGGCAATAAAATAACAGGGGTTTCACCTCTAATTTACAGCTGACTACTAGAGGTGAAACCCCTAACCTATTGACAATAGGTATAAACTATGAGAAAAAGAAACCCAGTACAACACCCGAGCTTTAGCCTCAAGCTGATTAGCTTGATAGTAGCTCTGCCCCTCGTGCTTATGAGCTTGCCCCTCCGCTCACAGCTGCGTAACGCTTAAGAGACTCTCCTGTCGAGCCTTGACTTATCCTATAAGATATGGTAGAATCCAGCGATTGATTTAACAGGCAGAGAATACCTTCCAATTTATGAGAAAACTTATAACTACATCCCTTATTACTACTTCTCTCCTCTTTGCAGGAGCTGTTCCTGTACTCGCGGGCACGTCTACCTATGGTACTTCGACCTATGGCGTCCCTTGTACTGCTACGTATGGCAACCCCTGTGAAGTTCCGGGACTTGTCTCTATCAACAAAATGGTCCTTGATCCGAAGTCTGCTACTAAGGGCGGGCAGGAAGTCTATGTTGAGAACTTAAGCTCTCAGGACAACCACTATACTCCTGACCAGGCTGTATCCTATAAATTGGTCATTACCAATACCGGTAACAAAACGCTAACCAATATCGTTGTCAACGATACGCTTCCAGCCGAAGTAGCTTTCGTCTCTGGTGACGGATCTTTTGCTAACGGAGTCTTTACCGCAACAATTGCCCAGCTTGAGGCCGGTCAGTCCAAGACGCTTGTTGTTCGTGGAAAAATCATCGGCAGTAATGCTCTGCCAAATCAATCCTTGATTTGTAATATCAACAACCGTGCTCAGGTAACGGCTGATGACAAAACAGCTGAGGACAATGCCCAGCTTTGTGTTGAAAAAACTCTGACAGTCTTCCCAGCTCCTATTGCCAAAACAACTCCTAAAACAGGTCCTGAGGCCTTAGTCCTCTTCGGACTTCTCCCCGGTGCAGTGTCAGGCCTGCTTCTCCGCAAGAAAGCAATGCGCAGCTAAAAAAGCGCAATTACGATTGGAGATAATAGTTGGCCCGCTTCACTCTCCCACCCCACTCTTTGCCCAACTATAATCCCTACTCGTAATGTTAGACGGTGCATATGTATTGTCATCCCGAATTTATTTCGGGATCTCACAAATCTTATCACCGATGTTCTTTAACAAGACGCACTTCATCCGTTCCGATGCAAAATCGGAGCGAGATAAGTCTATCAGTATATTTATATTTCCTTACTACTTGTCATCCTGAACTTGTTTCAGGATCTCAGGAGATGCTGAAATGAATTCAGCATGACAGGTTTAGATAGTTCAAATTCCAGTTTTAATGGCATATCCAAGCATTGCCAGGAACCGCGTACGGTGCGGAGGATGTTCAGGGCAGGAACATTTTCCACTAACACCGTGCGCGATTCCTGGCATATGTGATTGCTTCAGACGTAAGTCGGGAGCAGCCGGATGTGCCGGAAAATCGGCATGTCGCTTTGACATGCTGTCGTGAGGAGCACGGAGGTGAAAGGTAAAAAATTCCTCTTCGTCCCGGCAGTTGCCGCGCTCGGCGTCGTTACAAAACGGCGTCACGCGGACGCTGTTTGGGGAGTCTCCCTACGACGTCGTCACAATGTTCTGTTCGGTTCGTTTTCATTTCTCATCAGCCCGCGAGGGCAAAAGGAAGGTAATACTACCGTGGATACGATCAACTTCAACGACGCGATGAACCCAGCGCTTCGACGGTCAGCTTCACAGGCAATGGTTCGCCTGGCAACTGCCATCGAGCAATGGGACGACGTGGATCCGGAGACGCGCAAAATCGTCATCCGGACCACGATCATCACGATCACCGAAGCGCAGGCGGCAGCAGCCCAACGGTTTGGGCTGCTCCTGCAGCTGAACACGAACTTCGATCTGGCGAACTACCTCGACATGGAGAGCCTCCAGGCTCTCGGAGATCCGCTGATGGGGGCTTTCGCCTTCATCCGTCGGATCCTCTCGCTCGAGGACACGACCGACCAAGACACGCTCCTCGACATGTTCGCCCTCCCCTTCAACGCGGAGGACGCCCCTACTCTCGGCGGTAACGCCGCAGTGGTGGGGTACGCGGACGACACCAACCCTTTGGCGCTCTCGCCGAGGGCCTCCGACGACTCGGATGGCTCATCGGCACAGACGACCGAAGGCGAGGGCGAATCCCGCGACGCGGACGCGTCCGACGACACGACGGCCTAAGAACCGTCAATCGACTCGAAGAGGGCGCCCCGACATGTCGTCGGGACGCCCAAGTAGACACTGGAAGGAGAACTGGAATGGCAACCGTGCCAAATCTCATCGCAGAAAGTCACGCCAGACGGCGCGACAATCCGATGACAGTTGCTCAGGCCAAACAGCGCCTGATCGACGAAAAACTGGCCCCCAGGAACGTTAAGGTCGTCAACGACCCCGACGAATACCCGGGGGTTCTCTGGATGTCGCCGCCCGCAGGGACGACGCGCCCCGACTGGTCCGACGTTGACCTTGATGTGAACGTTCGACCCACCGCTGACCTCGGCGAAGACGACGAATTCGGCGTCATGCCGGCAGTCGCCGGCAAGATGCTCGACAACACGACTAGGAAGCTCCTGGAAAAGAGGGGCTTCATCGTCACGGATCGGACCTGTAAAAGGATCCACGACTCCATGACGCCCAAGGGAAAAATCACCTTCCAGCACCCGCTCGCGGGTGTCAAGGTGGCCAACCCCAACGAGCCGGGGTCCTGGAAAATCCAGGTCTCGGACGGCCCCGAGCCGCCCGACGACGAGGAGCACAACGAGCAACCCGGAACAAATCGTCCCGGCATCGTTAGCCGGATTTGGAACGGCAAGATCGTTTAAGCGGCACAGCCGCGGAGGAAACTGACGTGAAACAAGCAATCAAGATCATCGTCATCGGCGCGATCACAATCGTCGTCGGCCTCATACTTCTCGGAATCGCCGTAGGAGAGGACCCACGCGACGGAGTCCCCGTTCAAGATGGGGCCAACGCCGCGGCTCCGACGTCCACCCCGACTATCAATGCCGGGGATCTCAAGGCCTGTGACGATGGGTCCTACGTCCTTCCGGGCAAAGATTGCCCGAAGGCGGAGGGTCCCACCGCAACCCCGACCGTGAACACTGGCAATCTCAAGCCGTGCGACAACGATATCTACGTACTGCAGAACGTCAACTGTCCCGGTGCGGGATCGGCACAACCAACTGCTGTGCCGGCAAAGGAGACAGAGCCGACCAAGGAGTCGGCCCAGCAAGCCTGCCTCGGGAGCGCCAAGTTCGATCTCTCGGCGCCCGACACCTTGACCCTGGCTAACCCCGGGTTCATGGTGGTCGATTTCTACACCCAGGGTCAACCCCAAAGCGTGACCGTGCTGCCGTTCCCAACGGCAAACATGGTCTACGATCTGAAGGGCTCAGTTCTGGGAGCCTACTGGATCTACCCGGCGTCCTGTGATATGGACGTCCTGGTCAACCAGGCCATCGCTCACGCCGACCAGCTCAAGGGCGAAGGCTACAACATCACCGGCTATATCTCTTGGGAAGACAGTGGTGTCTTTACCAAAAAGTAGCTAAGCTCGGGGCCCCCTACCCGCCTTCAGGCGGATGGCGGGCCCCACCCCGCAAGAGGACGTAAAATCCGCCTCAAACGGATCACGCCCCTAGGGTACTGATAGACGCGCGAAGTTCATATGTCTGATGATCAGAAGCCACAGCGTTCGCGCTGCCAAGCTTTCGTTCTTCACGGTATATGACACTTCAGGAAGTGCGTCTTATGGTCCTCCGATAATCATCGGAGCTGATGAGTTCCTTCCGCAAGCTCAGGTAAACTCTGAAATTGTAGATAAGGACGAAACCAAAAATAAAACTACATTAACAAGCTAATTATAATTGACATGTCCTATAGGATATGTTAGGATCCATGTACCATTTGAGGCTGTGATTGGAGACAGGAACGATAACAAATAGTTTTAAGCTATTAACCATAAGCCATACGCTATTTGCCAATTTTGTTTCTCTCCCCAACCGCACTATCTTTGCGACCGATTGAGGTCAAAAAAGCTACGGATGGGTTTTATAGAACCTTAACAAGACGTACTCGGTCCGATGTTACATCGGACTTAGTCTATCAGAAATTTTTTACTTTACTGGCTTATGTCAGTATCGACCACTACTCACTTTCGTGGTGAGTGCTGGGCGGTACTGACAATCCTCTCTCCTACCAGGAGATGTGGGAAAGCTAGTACCCAAATCGTATTCGCTTGTTTCGTTCCCGTTTATTCGGGACAAGGAGGTAAAGCAACGGACATTCCACGGATTCGGCCGCCATGAAAGTGGTGGCTCGCGCCTCGCAAGAGGCAAACCACGTGGCCCCGACGTTTTTTGGGGTAAGTTTCCTTTCCAAAATGGGGCTGTTACGCCCCGGGAGACCACAATGAACCGCTCACGCACCAACCGATTCGACGCTCTCACTCGCCAGCTCGGCACAACCACCGATCGGCGCACGGCGCTCAAGGCCCTCGGCCTTGGAGCCATCGCGCTCACGTTCGGCGGCCGCCGCACACTCGCGCAGGACACCAGCAACGGCATCTGCGAGATGCACAAGCCGGACAGCAACGCCTACTTCATCTACAACATCGATGAGGATGACGCGGGGTATAACACCAACAATCCCAAGCACGACCTGTGGAAGGTCACCCTGGGAAGCAAGGTGTCCCCCGAGCACGTCGAGCCCTACATGGGGGTCGGCTTGCCGACCGCCAGCATCGTCCGCGGTCTCCTGACCGACGACGACGTCCGCACGGGCCACATCTATGGGTCCAAGTGGACGGGCGAAGACAACGGCGACTGCAAGTTGTACGACATCGTGACCGACGCCAAGAACTACGCCGGTGCCCGCGCCAAGCGCGGCCACTCCGGCGTGGTCGTCAACTGGAACACCGGCGACGTGATGTTGGTGGTGAACAACCCCGACACGCGCGTCCACAAGGTGGCCCGGGAAGACGTCCCGGCTCTCCTCGCCTCGTTCAACAACCCGGCGAAGGGTGAGAAAGGGTACTTCGACGGCGTTACCCTGAAGTGGGCCGATACCGGTGAGGAGCTGACGCTCCCCATCGCCGGCTCCGGCGGTAACGCCAACGAAGCCCCCGGCACGGGCACCTCGTCGGATACCCAGTCCGCATCAACGGAGGAGGGCGGCGGCAACGCCGCCCTCACCGGCAACGAGACCTGCCCCATTGCCTCACCCAAGCGGGTCGACGACCTTGCGAGCACGCCGGGCGTGGCACCGGAGAATCCGGCGCCCGACAGCTTTCTCGTCATCGACGCCTGGGGCAATCAATGGGCGCCGAACTTGTCCCCCCAAAAGCGGGACAATGCGACGAAGGAAGAGCGGCAGTACGACACGTTCGCTCTCTTCGTTCGCCCCGGCGATAGCCGCTGGGAGCAGCTGGTCGGCCTTAACGGCGCGGCCTATGCATGGCCGAAAGAATGCGAAGCGGCGGCGGTCATGGATTTCAATTCCAAGCCCGACGTGCGACGCATCACCGTCGACGCCTATATCAAATGGGCGCAGGACGGCACCTGGCCGAAAAGTGGCGCCAAGGCGAAGGTCAACGAAGTCTGACTCTCTCCAGGAGCAGGCTCCCTCTCGATGGGAGCGGCCGAGTCTGACTCGGCCGCTCCTGAAGCTCTGATAGACACTGTGGGAACAATCCCCGATCACTCTTTTGCCAATTGCGGCACTGAGAGTAGATCGTCAGGATCACCCCCCACGGTAGTGGGTAAGACTACTCGGAAAGACGCGAAGCAGCAAATGCGCTGCATTAGACGTCTCTCATAGGATGTCTTCCGCTTTCGAGTACGTCTATGGTCCTTCGATAACTATCGGAGCTGATGAGTCCATCTTGAAAAAAAGATAAGGACGAAACCACATTTGGCTTATAGCGTATAGCTAATAGTAAATAGTTCTTAAGCAAGTTTCTTAATAAAAGTTCCTATGAACCATAAGCCATTTGCTATTTGCTATTTGCCATAAGCAGATAAAAATATGAGTAAACAAAAACAACCTCTAGTCTCAGTCGTGATGCCCGTCTACAATGCGGGAGACTTCTTAGTGCCTGCTATTGAAAGTATCCTCAACCAGACCTATGCTAACTTTGAGTTGATCCTGATCAATGACGCCTCAACTGATAAGTCACTTATCACGCTTAAAAAGTATCTCAAAAAAAATCCAAGTAAAATCAAGCTTATCAATCTGAAAAATAATCTCAACGCCGGCGGCGATGCCTGTGCCAATATGGGACTGGCCTTAGCTCAGGGGAAATACATTGCCCGCATGGATGCTGATGATATATCCCACCCGGAGCGTCTTGAGAAGCAAGTTGCTTTTCTTGAGACTCACCCTGATGTCTTTTTGGTCGGGAGTAACGCTCTCGTCATCAACAAAAATGGCATAGTGATCGGAGAAAAAACCGAACCCCTAAGTACCAAAGCTATCTACAAAGGCTACATGACATTCCACCCACTCATCCATCCGACGACGATGTTTCACCGTGTCTTTAAAGGTGAGACATTCCGTTATGACATCCGCTACAATGCCAATAACGATTACTACACCTTCTTTAAGCTGCTTTGTCAGGGACGGAAATTCGTCAATCTTGAAGATAAGCTATTGTTCTACCGTATTCATGGAAAGAATGACACTTTCGTCCACATGAAAGGCAAATTCTTAAATACACTGCGTATTCGTGTCAAAATGTGTTTGAGGTTCGGCTATCGTCCAACACTTAAGGCCATCATCCTGACCATGATCCAGGGAGGAGTTATCTTCGTTCTTCCTGATAGATTAATTACCGAACTCTACTACGTAAGTAAAGGGATTAAAAAACTCTCCTTCCCCACTCTTCGCCGCGGAGAGTCTACTGCTCCGGTTGTGACTCAGCCTGCCTAAGTGCTACGATAGAGATATTGCTTCATTGCTAAATTGCTACATTGTTAATAACAATTTAACAATAATCGAGCGAAGCGAGTGCAACAATGAAACAATTAAGAAAAATCTTTACCAAATCATCTCTTCCGATTCTCCTTCTTAGCATCCTCGAACTCACTATCTTCTTCACTAACTACAAACCAAACACTTATTTAGTCGGCTGGGACAACGTCATGCCCGAGTTTAACCTGACGCTTAACTTTCAGCGGGCTATTGTCTCTCTCTGGCAGGATTATCGTGGGCTGGGCTTAGTCGACGGACTGGCTCATAGTGCCAATTTACTCCATACCCTCTATATTGGCTTCCTCTCGCTATTCTTACCTGAGTCGCTGCTTCGCTATACCTACATTCACTTAACACATCTTTTAGGAGGTATCACCTTTTACTTCCTCATTAAATATCTTCTACAAAAATCCGAAGCACGAAACCCAAAGCACGAAACAATACCTAATGATCAAAATCACAAAACCCAAAGCACATCTCATTTAGTTCATTCAGATTTAGGAATTCTTTCGAATTTCGAGCTTCGATATTCGAATTTAGTCAATTCAGCTGCCCTTCTGGGGGCGCTCTTTTATATGTTCAACATCGGCATCATCCAAATGTACTTTGCCCCGCTTGAGGTTTTTGCTACTCACTTTGTCGCCTTACCACTCCTGGCACTAACCATCACGAGGGCACTCAGAGAGCCGACAAAAAAGCATTTTCTCCTGCTTTTCCTCGCCGGTTTTCTGGTCTCTCCCCAGGGCTTTGTCCCGACTGTTTTTATCGCTTTTCTGCTACTTTTTTTCTTCCTCCTACTTTTTCACATCCTGCAGACCAGGCAATGGAAGGTTGCTTTACTGACGGGTGTGACAGTTTTTCTGGCGAATGCTTTTTGGCTGATGCCGTATATGGTAAGTGCTATCAAGACTCCCGCGACTATCCAAAATACCCGCATCAATCAATTCGGCTCTGAAGAAATTTTCTATCGCAACAAAGCCCACGGAACACTGACGAGTACGCTCGGGCTTAACGGATTTATGATGAGCACGATTGAATATGACCAGGATAAAAATAGTGATGTTTTTTTCATGCAAGCCTGGCGGAACTACGAGCAGACCATCTGGTACAAGCTCATCTATATCGGATTTTTAGCTATTGCCGGCTTTGGCATCATCCAGGTTTTCCGCAAAAAACAGTCTTCATTCTACCCGTATCTGGCTGCAAGCAGTGTGGCTTTTATCTTCCTGGCCAACAATACCGCAATGCTTGAGCAGCTCAATAGCCTTTTTCGGATGGCATTTCCGCTTTTTGGTGAGGCATTCCGCTTCCCTTTCACCAAATTCGTTACGCTCTTTGCTTTCGGGCTCTCACTTTGTCTGAGTGTCGGACTACATGGACTTCTGCCGTATTTTAAAAAATACACTACTCCTGGTGCAGTCGCTATTGGCGGGTTGATTCTCTTACTCGCATTACCTGTTTTTCAGGGCAATTTCACCTCCCCTCTTCTCCGCTTGAAAATCCCCCAGGATTATTTTGAGCTCATGGAGTATTTTCAAACTATCGACCCCAACCAGCGCGTCGCGGTTCTGCCTGCGCATACTTTTTGGAACTGGCATTATCGTACCTGGGGACATCGCGGCTCAGGCTTTCTCTGGTACGGGATCCCCCAACCCATGCTTGAGCGAGCTTTTGATCCCTGGAGTCTCCGTAACGAGCAGTATTACAACGAGCTACAACAAGCCATCAACAGTCAGGATCAAAACCTTTTGGAGGGTGTTATTCAAAAGTATGATCTCTCATATATATTTGTTGATCAATATGTCATTAACACCCTGTCCAGCCAGCCTATTAACTACGACAGTATGGTACATTTTCTAGACAGCAGCCCCTCCCTACAAAATAAAAAGGCTTTCGGTAGGCTGCTTGTTTACCCGACAACAGCTCACCCTCCCTTTGTCTCCACCCTTTCTACATCAACGCCAAATACCCTCCAGTCTTTTTACACGCGAACTGATCACCAAGAAGCCATCTACGGCAGCTATGTCACCGATCCCGGCAAAGCAAAAGCTACTATCTATCCTCTCTCATCACTCTTTAGCGAAAAACTCCAATCAGATCTCACATTTAGCGTTGAGGAAAAAGGGCAGGAACTCATAGTGACACCCAGACAGCAACAGCTCACTCTCGCCCCTGGACAGGAGCTGGTCGTTCCCAGTCTTTTTGCCAGTGAATTTCTCATCCCAGTAACGATTTCTCCCCATCCCGGAGGGCTGAGTATTACACCTCTCTACCCGGATATTATTATTAATGACAAGCGTCTGAGTGTGCCTGTCCAACCGCTTTTTGTGCCGCTTCACACGATTCGCAATCCGACCGCGCTGATCCTGAATGACATCAGGCAGGCAGTTGCTCTGTCACCATCAGGAACTTCAA
The DNA here is from genome assembly GCA_038064195.1 of Patescibacteria group bacterium. GTDB lineage: Bacteria > Patescibacteriota > Microgenomatia > Levybacterales > UBA12049 > JACROF01. The sequence goes on from JBBTTO010000002.1 coordinate 36,529, forward strand.
CGTATCTCCTTGGCCGCTACCCTAATACCCTTGAAGTCAGCGATGGACATAACAGGGAGTCAGTCCTCCTTGACACCGCCACAATACCGAAAGAACCGATCACTCTCCCTGTCCAAGATCGTGAGATCTTCTCCTTTGCCTTCAGTGTCAAAGTATTTGCCAGTCCTTTCAGCGTGACTGATATTCTCGCCACGAGAGACTATACGCTGCAGGAAAATAAACAGCATCTCCAGCCTTTTACAGGCCCAACATCCGAAGCAACCGCTATCAGACTCGGCAATACGGTCAATTTACTGGCCCGAAGCGGGAATGAGGAGCTGGTATTCTATAAAGACAACCTCTTTCACCAGGCCTCCTATATCCTGCTCACCAAAGTTAACTATCAAAAAGGCCTGCCGCTCAATTTTTACCTAGACAACCCCTATGAGCACCGAGCCGATCTGGAGACTGTCATGGCTAAAAAAGACACGACCAACATCCAGATCATCCCGCCGACCCAATCCGTCTTTAGCGGCTATGGCTTTCACTTTACTGTTAAGTCAGTGGGGACTGAGGAGGCACAATCAACAATTGAGGATCTTAGGCTCTATCCTTTCCCAAAGCACTTCATCGAACAGACTGCCTTTACAGCCAAATACACAGTCCCGCTCAAGCCTGTATATACTAAAACAGCTGCTCATTACACCCGGAAAAATTCAGCACTCTTTGTAGCTTCTGCCAAAACAGATTCCTACCTTTCACTTTCTCAAGCGTATGATAGCGGCTGGCTCGCTTTTAGCTTTAAGGATCCTCCAAATATATTTCAGCAGTGGCTGCCGTTCCTGGGTGGACAGAAGCTACAAGACCATATACTTGTTAACAACTGGAATAATGGCTGGTACGTACCAAAAGACGCAGGCATACATGCAGTCATTCTCTACTGGCCAATCTACATACAGTATTTGGGGCAAATTATGACTATGTTAGCCCTAATTGTCATCATTATATTCGCCCTCCAACGAGACTTCACCAAGCACCAAACTTGACATCCTAAAGCCCCTATGATACTCTAGATCCTTACACATCGCAGTAACTGCCTCAGGACCATTTCTGCCCCATTAACTCCGCTCGAGAATATCATGACAAAGCCAATAGACCAACTTGTTTCAGTTATTCTTCCACTCCGCAACTCTGCCGAGTCACTTCCGGCTTGTCTTGACAGCCTGCTTAACCAAACATATACCGACTTTGAGATCATCGCCATCGATGACGCATCACGTGACCATACGTTCAAAATCCTTCGCCAGTTCAGACGCAAGGATAAAAGAGTGGTGATCACGCGTAATGTAAAACAGTACGGTCCGACAGTCACGCTTAACCGCGCCTTGAAAAAAGCCCGCGGGAGTTATATCGCCTTTATGAACGGGCATGATATTTCAACTCCAGACAGGCTTAAGCGTCAGGTCCATTATCTTAAGCGTCATCCCAAAATCGCAGCCCTGGGTACCCAGACAATCTTCCAATCTCTTGATCACAAAATGCTTGATAAAAGCTCCTTCCCGACCGATCACGAGACGATCAGTAAGACATTCCTCACCTCAGATGCACTCCAGCTTGAAAGCGTGATGATCAATAAATACCTTCTTCCGCGTGATCTTCTCAAATTTGACGACCAAAAACACCCACTCCTTTATCGCAGTTTACTCGCCAAAATTCTTCCCTACGGTATGTTTGCCAATCTCAACCTCCATCTCTATGTCAGAACTCTTGGCAACGGGCATATCGAGGGCATGACGACACGAGCACGCAGACACGTTACTCTCTGGGCCAAAGCTCGCTTCTTGGATGGCACGGGGATCTCCTGGAACTCACTGCTTTATCCTCTCAATAATAAGATCAGATCTACTATCTAGTCAAGGCTCCGTCCAGATTTCTTGAGGAACTTTTCAAACTCGCTGAAAGTGATAATACCCTCCTTAAGCACAGCCTGGTAAATATCGATACTGAAAATCTCTTTTCGATATTTGGGGTTGTTGGCAATCTTGTCTTTAATGCGCAAAATGTATTGTCTATTCTGGGGAGTCAGGCTCTTTTGTACCCATTCAATATCGTCTTTACCACTGCGCTGCTCTCCCTCAAGTAAAAACCAAATATCAAACTTCCAGATAAGCTCATCTACTACTCTTTTCCCGCCTAAATACAGTCCTGCAGGCTGGTGAGGATCGATTTTGCCTCGGTTATCCATCATCCAGACACGCATCATATCCTTATTCGCAAAAAACTTTTGCGCCAACTCAGCCACCATTTCTTTCGCTGGCATCTTCTGTACGGTGACTTCGATATCGATATCAGGCCACGTCATGAGTCCCGTGCTTACACTACCAACTACAATCACGTCACCGAATGAAGAAAGCATTGTTTTTAAGTCGAGATCGGCAATTTGCTGATGAGCAGCCTTCTGAAGGGCTTCTTGTCTTTTGTCTAACTCATCCATGGCTTTATTATAACATGCGCATCAAGAGCCACTTTCTCTATCCCAAAGTTATCCACATATTTTGTGTTTATTTTTTTAGCTTGATTTACCAGTCTAATCTTGACATCCAAGACTCTAGGCCTATGATATATTACGATGTAAATTGCTATAGGTTGACAAGACAAAAATCATATGTTACTATGCTGATAATTATGAAATTTTTGCGCAGTCTTTTACGTTCACAAAAAAAGAGCAACCAACCTACTCTCGCCGAGCACCAACGCGAACTCCTCATTCGCCTTGGACGGGATCAATTTAAAAAACTTATCGATCAAGGACTGGGGATACCGGTCGCACTTTCATAAATAGATAAAGCAAAGAAGTATATCTGCCTCTCTGACAAGGGTAAAACAGATTGAGGTCGATATTCTTCTTTGCTGGGGGTTAGTGTGTCTTTACCAAAAAAAGAGCATCGCTTTCGTTACTCAGATGATAAGTTCGGTACGAGAAGCAATGCTCTTAGGGTAAAGGCAGTTAGTCCTTCAGGCAGGAAATAAAACTAATTGCCTAAAGACATTTATAAGAAATGTGTAATAATTTGTCAAGAAAAATGAGCGAGGCTAAAAATCTGACTTTTTCTTGACAAGCTAACTTTTTTCATCACATTTTTTCACGCCCAACAAATTGTTGGAATCTCTAACGAGGTAGGAGTTTAGGCTTGCCCGCCTAACATCGCTCCCTGAACCGCAGATCAAATGATCTAAGGTGAAGGGTAAGATGAGGAGGGGCAGGCTCCGTAAAAAATTATTCGTACTTTTAGACGAGGTAGGAGTTTAGGGCAGGAACTCTTACCTCTTTTAAAGCTATGACTCGATTTAACGGAGTAAAAACTCTTACCTCTTTAGAGATTTTTTTGTTTAGGAGTATATTAAATACGTTTGGCGAACAGGATGCGGCCGGTTGAAGTCTGGATCACACGAGAGACGACGACATCAATTGATCGCCCAACCTGATTGCTCCCCTCCTCAACCACAATCATTGTTCCGTCTTCCAAATAGCCTACCCCCTGTGTCGCATCTTTACCCGGATGAAGTAACTTAATGTGGAGAGATTCTCCCGGAACAGCAATAACTTTCAACGCATTTGAGAGAGCATTGACGTTGATGGCCTGGAGATTTTCAATGGTAGCCTTCTTCTCCAGATTTGAGTCGCAGGTAATAATTTTGCCTTTATGGTTTTTGGTAATCCTGATGAGCTTCTCATCAACCTCCATTTTTTTGCCCGGTTCAATCCCTTTCTCACCTTCCTCAGAAAGTACAGTCACCTTAATAACCCGACTGCGCTTGAGCTTCTCCAGATAGTCCAAGCCCTTTTTCCCGCGCTCACGCTTGACCATATCCTGAGAGTCAGCCAAATGCTTAAGCTCAAGCAGGATACTCCCTGTAATGACAATCACGCCATTGAGCAACCCGAGGTGCAAAACATCAAAAATGCGTCCGTCAATAATGGCTGAGGTGTCAAGGAAAATACCATGCTCTATCGTCTTGGCTTTTTTCTTTCGTTTGGCACTCGTTCTTCTCGGACGCGGGAGCATATTGGGAAGCCTGCTGGCTAATGTCTTAGCGACTTCATCTGCTAAGGCTCCAACTAATTTAGGCGGGAGCATAAATGGATTGTCTACCGGACGATCTGAGGATTTGCCGGGTCTATTACGCGGGACAGCAGCTATTTCTGGTTGTCGAGTCTTACTAGCCATAGTCTTGATAAATTCGAAATTCTAATATCGAAACTCGAAACAATATCAAAACTTAAATGTTAAATAATCAAACCTTTTGTATTTATAATTTAAGCATTAAATTTTTCTTCGGATTTCGAATTTCGTGCTTCGGATTTACCTAGGGATTGTAACACATTAGGCAGGAATTTACTTGTCCTGGCAGTCAAAATACTACTAAATCCCAGCTTTTCGGCTTCCCTGACCCGTTTATCAAGTGAGGCCACGGTCCGCAGTTCGCCGAGAAGTCCTACCTCAGCAATACCAACCACCTTTGTCAGCGGAATATTTTTAACACTAGAGTAGATTGCCAGACAGATGCCTAAATCTATTCCGGGATCTGAAAGCCTGAGGCCTCCGGCGACATTGACAAAGATATCCATGCTATCAACTGCTACCCGACAATGTTTTTGCAAAACCGCAAGAAGTAACTCAACGCGTTTTTGATCAAGTCCTGAGACAACTCTACGCGGCATAGGTAGATGCGAAGAGACTGCTAAGGCCTGGATCTCCACCAAGAATGCCCGTGTCCCCTCCATGGTCACTACAAGGACGCTACCCGGGACATCTCCTGATTTTTGCGTGAGGAAAATCTGCTCGGGATTGTCAACTTCTTTGAGTCCCTCCTCATCCATAAGGAAAATTCCCACTTCATCAACCGGTCCGAAACGATTCTTCAGTGAGCGTAAAAGCCGGGTTGAGGTGAACTTCTCTCCCTCCAAAAAGAGGACTGTGTCGACCATATGGGAGAGGACCATCGGACCTGCCACCATACCGTCTTTGGTCACATGTCCGACCAGAAAAACCGGAATATTCAACGCCTTGGCTGTCCGGATATAATGCATGGCTGCGTAACGGACTTGTCCGACGGCTCCTGACATACCTTCTAAATTTTGCGACTGCATGGTTTGGATCGAATCAACAACGACAAAGTCGGGTTTTACATTGTCAATCTGTACTATAGCCTGATCCGGATCTGATAACGAAACAAGTAATAATGTGTCAAAAATATGTTCGGGCTCTTTGCTCTTTGCTCTTTGTTCTTTGTTCTTTGCAATAATCCTGTCCGCCCGCATTTTGATCTGCTCTACAGACTCCTCACCTGAGATATAAAGGACAGTCTTTCCTTCCTGGGCCAAGGACAAGCAAAGCTGCAGCAGAAGAGTTGATTTCCCAATCCCCGGGTCTCCCGCAAGAAGTGTCGCCGAACCACGAACTATTCCCCCACCAAGGACCGTATTCAATTCTTTGAATTTGGTTTGGATCCTCAACTTTTCTGAGTAGACAATATCTGATAATTTCTTGGGGTTTTGCTCAGTGGACGCAATAAGTGAATCACTACCTTTTTGTGAGGATAGCGGAACTTCCCGAAATTCCTTAAAAGAGTTCCAGTTGCCGCATTCGGGGCATTTGCCAAGAAAAGCCGGGCTATCATAGCCGCATTCCTGACAGACGTAGGAGATTTTTACTTTCTTTGCCATAATTTAGAGTATTAAGTATATAGTATACAGTATAAAGCCCTGTATTCTTTATACTCTATTCTGAATACTGACTAGCGGTACATGAGGGGCTTTTCCTTAAGCACAGGAGTAAGTTCAATACGACGTCGACGCTGGTCATGAGCTGTAACAGTTACCGTAACTGTCTGACCGATCTCATACGCAGTGCCGGCAGGGACTTTTTCTTTTTTAATAAGCCCCTCTACTCCATCTCCAAGATCTAAAAAGACATTGCCGTCTTCAGTACGAATGACTTTGCCGGTCGCCTGTTTTTCAAGGACGAACTCCTCTTTAAGCTTTTCAAACGGATCCGCCGTCAATCGCTTGAGTGACAGATCGATACGCCGTGAGTCGCGATCTACTCCGATGACAACTGCCTCTACCTCATCGCCTACTTTGTAAAGGCTGAGTTGATCATCACTCCTCTCCCAAGAGACTTCAGAGACATGAATCAACCCATCAACTGTCTTATCGCTGCCCGGAATAGTCAACAACACAAAATAACCAAAAGTGGTCACACTGGCAATCTCACCTTTGACTTTAGTCCCTGCCTTAAATTGTGCCATAAGCGCACTGAATTCCTCAGGCGTCATCGTCGTTTTTTGTGAGAAAATGATCTTGTTATCTTCGCGATTGAGATCGGCTATAGAGACACTGATAGTTTTATTAACTGAGAGAGGACCTTGAGTAGAGTTGGCGTGGGAATTAGGCAAAAAGCCACTGAGGCCGTCTTTCGTACTGACGACATAGCCGCCCTTGGTGACCTCCGTAATGGTAACGTCGACTTTTTCCTGACTCTTCTTAAGCTCCTCTAAATGCTTCCAGATGAGATCATAAACAAATTTGCGCAGTGACACGACGGGCTGCCCGGTCTCTGACTCAGGACTGAGGATTTGCACGGTAACAGTCTGACCTTCTTTGAGGAAAGTATGGATGCTTTTAAGCATCTTGGGGTCACGCTCAAGAACAATTGCTTGGCCTTTAGCCTGGATATCAACAAGCATTTCGCCTTTTTGCATCTTGAGGAGAGTACCGCTAACGATATCGCCCTTTTTAAAGGAGACAAGTGGCTTGCTGGTAGTACGAGCCATGAGCTCGGCCATTGAAGTAGCAGCAGAGGGTTTAGTTGTTGAGGAATCTGACATTGATCGTTGTGCCTTTCATATTAAGAGTACGAGCAGTATAGCACGTGATCCCCCCCCATCGCAAGCTCAAGCGGAGATCAGGAAATTGCTAAGTCTGCATGACGATCCGAAAATGTCGGGAGTTTTTGTGGTGAAGTAGCCTGTGACACGACTACTTCTATTCCTTCCTCCATACTAGCTCTTACGACTCCACCAACGCACCCCTTCGGATAATATTGTAACTCCCTCCATGTACTATTTGAAGGCGAACTCTGCGTATCAGCGACAAATGACCTGAAATCATAATTATTGTCTTTCCCCTCTCCTAAAAAGAAATATCTTCCCCCTATAACGATTTTTTTAATAGCTACCTCTTTTAATGCCCCGTAGACATCTTCCTTCGCTTTTTTTTCTATGTTAAAGACTTCAATATCACTTAACTCCTCTAGCTTAGAGAGTATCTCTTTGACTGCTTTTGTGGCTGGAAGTGGGTCGGCTGGAATAGTCCTCACTAAGAATGCTTGGGGAAGCTGATCAAGTAAATCATCAAGCTCAGATACAGCCCACTCTTCTTCAAAGACGATCAACGGTGAAGCTGCTGTATCAGGAAAGTTCACAAAACCATCCAATTGTTGCATATATTCATCAGTCAAAGGATTCACGTTCCCTAAGGGATTAAAACGCGGATGGACAAGGACTCGAACTATTCCATTACTTTTCTCTACTTCAGCTTTAAGCGCTCCATAAGACTCCTTATCCCCATCAGTCAGATCAATGAGATGAGTAACACGATCTTCTTGCTCTATTCCTTTGCTAGATAGCTCTCCCTCGGCCATACCTGTATCCTAATAGTTTTAGCATCAAGGGTCAATATAACCCAACAAAAAATCCCCCTTACGGGGGATAAATTGTTCTTGCTCTACCTACCTTGCGGCAGGCGGTTCCTAGCAAGTAATCGCCGGCATCGACCTATTGTCCCAGGCATTCACCTAGTATCGTGAGCGCTAAAACGTTTCACTTCTCTGTTCGGAATGGGAAGAGGTGGGACCATCTCGCTTGCGACACCGACAAATACTTACTAATAACGTGCAAAGAGCTAAGGGCGTAGAGCTTAGCGTAAGAACAAAAACTCTTTGCTCTATGCGCTTTGCCCTATGCTTCTCATAGAGAGCTACTTAACAAGTGAAGAGAGAACCCTAAGGTATTCTTCCCAACTAGGAAAAATATCCTAGGGTGGAAATATGTTTTGCCAAAAAATCTACTGCTTGACCATTAGTACGGGTAGGCTTAACACATTACTATGCTTCCACCGCCCGCCTATCAACCTCGTAATCTTCAAGGGGTCTTCGTGACTTGCGTCACATGAGATCTTATCTTGGAGACGGCTTCCCACTTAGATGCTTTCAGCGGTTATCCGATGGGAATCTAGCTACCCAGCGATGCACTGCTTTTACAGTACAACTGGCACACCAGGGATTCCCTCATCCCAGTCCTCTCGTACTAGGGACGAACCTCCTCAAATCTCGTCGAACATACAGGATAGAGACCGAACTGTCTTACGACGTTCTGAACCCAGCTCGCGTACCACTTTAACTGGCGAACAGCCAGACCCTTGGGACCTTCTCCAGCCCCAGGATGTGATGAGCCGACATCGCTCTATTATCTCTTGTTACCAAAAGTGTTGACTATACCTTCATCCACTCACGCTTTGCGTTCGAACTACTAACCTATGACAGCTAACAACTAACTAAATGTTAGAAGTCAGTAGTCAGAAGTTGTTTGTTCTTCTGCTCAGAAGTGGAGCTAGTTTTTTATAAAAATCATTATTTGTTACTTTGCAGAAACACTGATTTTTATCTTCGTGCGCTTGTTAGCACACTCCAGTCGATACAGGGTCCGATGTTACATCGGACTTCCCTCGGTATTGTCCTAACATTACCTGTTAGGAGTCCACCGATTTTAACTAGTATTTAGCCTCAACAATATACTGTCTCAGTATTTGCTGTGACCAGACTTGCGAATCACTTCGCAGGCGCCCCAATGTTATTAAAGGTGCCAAACCGCATCGTCGCTGTGGACGCTTGGATGCGATCAGCCTGTTATCCCCGGGGTAGCTTTTATCCGTTAAGCTGTGTGCCTACCACTAGGCATCACAGGATCACTATAACCTACTTTCGTACCTGCTCGACATGTACGTCTCGCAGTCAAGCCGGCTTGTGCTATTGCGCTATCACTCCGATTTCCATCCGGAGTTAGCCGACCTTTGTACGGCTCCGTTGCGTTGTAGGAGCCTACCTCCCCAGTAAAACTGCCCATCAGACACTGTTCCCTGACCGTATTTTTGTGCGGTGCAGAGTAATACTCACTTATCCTAAAGAGAGGTATTTCATTGGCGCTTGCGCTCCCTCCTATACTAAACAGTTAAGAAAAGCTCATAAATGTCAAACTACAGTAAAGCTCCCGGGGTCTTTTTGTCCATGTATGTTTAGGCCGCGTCTTCACAGCCATCTCAATTTCGCCGGGTAAAGGTTCAAGACAGTTATTTAGTCGTTCTACCTTTCGTGCGGGTCGGAACTCACCCGACAAGGAACTTCGCTACCATAGAACAGTTATAGTTACTGCTGCCGTTCACCGGAGCTTTGATACCAAACTCACCTCTTGCGAGGATCATCCAGCAATCATTGACTTACCGGCACTGGGCAGGTGTCAGCCCCTATACGTTACCTTTCGGTTTTGCAGGGACCTGTGTTTTAGATAAACAGTCGCTAAATACTCTTTTGCTGTGTCCGCAAATCGAATTGCGGAAAGGCATCTCCCATAGGTTACGCCTAGCTTTTTTGCCGAGTTCCTTGAACCTCTTTCTCCCGATCACCTTAGTCTACTCGACCAGCCCACCTGTGTCGGTAATGCGGTACGGTAAATTATATTTTTTGACCATTGCTGATCGTAATGAGGCGTTTCTTGAGAACTGAAAACTACAGAATCATCCCCAATTGCTTGGAAACTTTCACTCACAGCTTAATTAAACGCAACGACGGATTTGCCGATCATCACTATCTTACTGCTTGGACTCGCCTAAGCGAGCTCTGTTTTTCCAACTCTGTAACCCCCTTACATAAATATAATCTGTACCCGAATTTTAACGGGTTATCCATCGGGCTAATCCCCTTTAACGAGGAATACCCTTAGGGCCGACTAACCCTCCGCTGACTTACATTGCGGAGGAAACCTTGGGCTTTCGGTGTGAAGGTTTCTCACCTCCATATCGCTACTCATACCGGCATTCTCACTTCGTACCGCTCCACCAGAGTTTACACTCCAACTTCACTGCAATACGAACGCTCCCCTACCACTTGTCCTAAATAAATTTAGGATAAATCTCCAATTTCGGCACAAAGCTTAATCCTCGATAAATTTTCGGCGCCAAGAACCATCCGCCAGTGAGCTGTTACGCTTTCTTTAAAGGGTGGCTGCTTCTAAGCCAACCTCCTGGGTGTCTAAGGATCTTGACTTCCTTCAAAACTTAGCTTTGATTTAGAGGCCTTAAATGGGAGTCTGGGCTGTTTCCCTTTTGACTGATCAGCTTAGCCCGACCAGCCTGACTACTAGGCTTAATTCTGCGTATTCGGAGTTTGATTGGTTGCGAGAGATTGCTCCCCCACGAACCATTCAGTGCTCTACCCCACAGGTTATACCTAGCGCTATACCATAATATATTTCGGGGAGAACCAGCTATCTCTGGGTTCGATTGGCATATTGCCCCTAACCTCAAGTCATCTCAAAACATTGCTACGTTTACGAGTGCGGTCCTCCTCCCATCTTTCGATGGGACTCAACCTGCTCAAGGTTAGCTCACCCAGTTTCGGGTCTATTGCATGCAACTAACGGCCGATTAGGCCACGCTTTCACTATGTCTTCGCAAGTTGACTTGCTTAAACTAACGCTGCAAACAATAACTCACCGGTTCATTCTTCAATAGGCACGACATCATACCCTTGCGGGCACTTTGTCTGCTTGTTAGCCATTAATTTCAGTTCTATTTCATCCCCCTCCCGGGGTGCTTTTCACCTTTCCCTCGCGGTACTAGTTCACTATCGGTCGATTGTAATATTTAGTCTTGGATCGTGGTCGACCCGGATTCCCACAGAGTTTATCGTGCTCCATGGTACTTAGGTACAGACTATCGGAAGTATAAATTTCGCATACACGCCTTTCACGTTCTATGGGGGACTATTCCGAGTCCTTCTGCTATCTATACTCACATCAAATATCGTCTGCCCTGCAACACCACAAAAAGTGGTTTAGACTGTTCCGCTTTCGCTCACCGCTACTGACGGAATCTCATATGATTTATTTTCCTGGCCCTACTAAGATGTTTCAGTTCGAGCCGTTCCCAGCACTACAGCTATTAGTCCTTGCGGACTTGTTTACTGCAGGCTTCCAGACAAGCTGGAGGGTTGCCCCATTCAGAGACCGCCGGATCAGAGGTTCGTGGCACCTCCCCGACGAGTATCGTCGCCGTGTACGTCTTTCTTCGGTCACAATCACCAAGGCATCCATTAATGGCATTATGAGTAGATTTTGTTTGTCCCAATTTGCATGGGACTAGACAAAACATTATCCATCCGCCGTGTGGCGGATAGAATTCTCTTCACTTGTTAATGAGCTCTCATCTAGATAAGATAACGGCCCTCCTCCTTGGGAGAAGTTAGCGCTATCCTGCCTACGCTTTTGAAAAAACCCTCCCTATACTGGAGGGCTTGTCCAAAAGGACAACGTAAAATGCTATGCATTACGTTGTGAACGAGCCATAATTTAGAGCTTGCAACGTGGCCCGAAGGAACGTAGAACGCTCCAAGGGCTTTACGTTGTGGACCGGAAGAGATTCGAACTCTCGACCTCGTCTGTGCAAAAGACGCGCTCTACCAACTAAGCTACCGGCCCGCATGTGGCCGTTACCTTCTAGCTTGCACAACCAAAAACCAACAGCTAAATCGGCCCGCCAGCAACGCTTACGCGTAGCAAATGCGGGTTGGCCAGTAAAATACTTAAAAAGTGCGAAAGTAAAGCGAAGAAAACGTCTTATGAGGCCACGATGTCCCTAATTGGGAGTAGAAAATCTATGTGAGAATCTAGGCATAAATAAACGAGTTTTCCGATTTACTGTGAAAGCTATAGTACCACACTCAAATTGAGGCTGTCAAGGGGAGATCTGGATTGAGTTTGATTTTAATTTGAGATGACTTTAATTATTGATATTACGAGCTTTTCTGTAAATTCTAGTTTGCTTTAAAGCCTATATCTGCGCCATCGGTTGACAGCCAGCGTTCAGCCTCTAAGGCTGCGGCTGCGCCAAATCCGGCGGCGGTTATGGCCTGACGATAAGCCCTGTCATGGACATCCCCTGCAGTAAAGACGCCCGGGATATTGGTATGGTAATGGTCGCTAACTGCAATATAGCCTTCTTTATCCAGATCTATTCCTTTAAAAAGAGTAGTATTAGGGATATGGCCGATAGCTACAAAGATACCGTCAACCGGCATTTCTTTAACCTCGCCTGTTTGATTGTTCTTAACTAAGGCAGACTGAACTCTACCCTCGCCTTTGATTTCGGTTATCTCAGAATTGAAGAGAAAAGTGATTTTGGGATTATCTTTGGCACGTTGCTGCATGATCTCACTGGCGCGAAAACTATCTCGCCTGTGGATCATCGTGACGCTGGCGGCAACTTTGGCTAAGACTAATGCCTCCTCCATAGCGCTATCTCCTCCACCAACAACAAAGACATTTTTATTGCGGAAAAACATTGAATCACAAGTCGCACAACTTGATACACCCCGTCCGATTCGCTCTTTTTCACCCGGGACACCAAGCCACCTCGCATCAGCACCTGAAGCAAGAATTACACTCCTAGCCGCATACTCCTCTCCTCCTGCAGTTATAGTGAAAGGACGCTTAGCCTGCCCGCCATTGGCTTCGCCTTCAGGCGATGGCAGGCGGGTGAAATCCCCCAAAGTAAAGTTAATATCTTTAATCTCGGCCCCGTGATGCTCGGCTTGCTTGCGCATATTAGTCATCAAGTCAGGCCCTTGAATGCCTTCAGGAAATCCCGGGAAATTTTCAACAAGGGATGTCAACTGGAGCTGCCCTCCCCACTTCTCGCCGGCAATAACTAAGGTCTTTAATGCAGCACGGGTAGTATAAATAGCAGCTGTCAGTCCGGCAGGACCGGAGCCGATGATGATGACGTCATACATATTCCCCATAAATAATAAAAAGCGGCTAGATTGTAGTGACTAGCGTTTAGTTGCTGTCCTTATATATAGTATAATATAAAAACATTCTAAACTAGACGCTAAACGCTAATTCCTAACCGCTGATGAGCTTTTCCATTGCCTGTTTGATGGTTTCTTTACTCTGTGCCCCGACTATTGAGTCAACAGGCTTACCTTCTTTGAACATAAGGAGTGTTGGAATAGACATGACACCGAATTTCCCGGCAGTCTCCGGATTCTCATCGACATTTAACTTACCTACTTTTATTTTACCTTCAAATTCTTTAGCCAGCTCCTCAACAATAGGGCTAATAATCCGGCACGGGCCACACCAGGGTGCCCAAAAATCAACCAATACGGGGAGTTTATTCTGGGCAACTTCGCTTGCGAAATTCTGATCGGTAATAATTACTTCAGCCATATTTAGTGTTTTATCATCCTATCAAGGGCCTACAGGTACTGTCAATACTAACAAAATAGTAAGTAGTACTACTTTAAGCGGTCATCAATAAGTTTTTTGAATTGGTCATACGACAACACTCCGGCAAATTTTTCGCCGTTAATAAAGAAGGTTGGGGTTGAGTCCACTCCGAGTGCATAGCCGTCATTTTGGTCTTTTTGGATTTTGGTATTACCGGCATTGTTACTTACACTCTCATTAAACTTATCCATATCAAGTCCTATTGTCTGTCCATAACCTGTAATCAAACTTTTAGCTTGTGCTTCCGGCTTTTCCCCCCACTCCACTTGTGACCCATAGAGGAGGTCATGCATCTCCCAAAATTTTCCTTGGAGCCCCGCTGCATACGCTGCCTCAGCAGATACGGCACCGTTTTTGTGCTGCGGAAGAGGAAAATTTCGAAAAACAAAGTAAATCTTGTCTTTATAATCAGCTTTGATTTTTTTAACAATTGGATAGACAGCGCCACAAGCCGGACACTGGAAGTCGCCAAACTCTACTATCGTTACCTTGGCTGAAGGCGTACCGGTTGATTCACGCTCTGCTTCCGGTCCGTAAAGGAGTGCCATATCAGTCACTTTGGAAGTGGAATTTTTTGATTGAGACTGAGGGCCACTAAGCAACACAGCCGCCACAACCACAATAATCAGTGTTACAGCTCCGATGCCTCCTAAAATAAGACTTTCACGTCGCATATGTTATTTTCAGCCTAGGCCAGAGGCCCATGAGCCTATGGCTCAAAGGGCTGATCGTCCTTTGGACGACTTTTTCTCTCCACTCAAAACTGAGTGCCTGTAAAATAGCATAAAGAGGATAACCAATGCAAATGCTGTTCCTGAAAGGAAGGGTATAGTGATAAAGCCGAAATACTCAATAAATTTGGTAGTACATGATACGCCAAGCCTACAGGGGGCTGCCGCTTCGGGTAATACTTGATAATAAAGCAGGTTGTGATAGAGCGAAATAAGCATACCGATACCACTTAGCAGGAGAACGCTTCGATAAACATACTTATCGCGAAAATAAATTCCTAAGGCGAGGATCCCTACAATCGGATACATACAGACACGCTGGTACCAACATAAAACACATGGTGGGTACTGCAAAACCTCGCTAAAAAACATACTTCCTGCCATAGCCGACAAGGCAACGATCAAAGCGAAATAGTGGCTGTTTTTCTGAAGTGTTTTCATCAAAGGCAATCAGTATACCATAGAATTCTTAATTCTTAATTCTTCTATCCCAAATCTTCTGATTTTTCCCTGAGGAACTTGAACCACTGTTCAACAAAGGCAAAAAAGACTTTAAAGGGCGTCTCTATGAGGAAATCAAAAGCAAAGAGGACGATATTGACCTGTGAAACAGTGAGCGTGAGCCGCCGTCCGACTCTGATAATCGGCAGGAAAAGAAAATCTGAAAAAGGTGTCAGTATTGCCTGCTTATCCCCTACCGAATAAAGATGGGCCGTCATACTGATGCGGTAGGCGAGGAACGAAACAATGGTGACAAAGAAAATAAAGATTCCTTGACTGACAATATTGAAATGGAGGCGGGAGAGAACTGAAATAATTGCCCCAAATGAGATCAAAAAGGCACAAAGCCAAAAGAACGTAAAGACGATATTAGGTTTGTCTTCCTGCTTCTTAACGATGAGCTGATTGCCAAGACGGGGAGATTCTTCGTATAAAACGACTTTTACGTACTCAAAAATCCGCCTGGTATTATCCTCTTTAGGTGTACGAATAAAAAGGCCGACAACGATCATCAAAAGCGGCGGGATGCTGGTATTAATGATAATTGATGTCCATTGAATAGCTCCATAAAAAAGCTGTTCGTACGTCCCTTCAACCGCAAAAGCAAAGATAACTTTCGTCGTAAGGATGAAAACAAAACTTCTGATAATTGCTGTCCTGACTTTAGTTGAAATACTTTTATAGCGCTTACTGCAGGCGGCAAAGACAGCTTCTTTGACTTTGTCCTCATCACGCAGAAACTCCTTAAGATCTGCCTTATGACTATGCAGTATATCCTCAAGGATGAAAAAAACAGCCGCTCTTTTTTTAACATAATTCATGATCCGCTCTTTACGGGGATAGGCTAATTGAGCTGTTATTTCCTTAAGCCCTTCCGGGAATCCGGCTACGATCTGATCTAAATTGTCCATAGTCAGGCCGCCAAAATAAAGTTCAAAGAGATGGTAGCGCAAAAAAGCCAGATCGTCCCTGGCAAAAGCACGCCTGACTGCGATATAGACTTGGGCGTCACGCGTCTGTCCAGTGTCATCAATGATTGTTACATCATCACGCATCACCTGATACATGAAATTAGCAATCGTTTGTTTCTCCAAGTTGGGGTTGAGTGCATGCTCGATACTGCTGGACATGAGATGATACGTCCATTCGTTCATTACGCTTACTTTCACGTGATGCTTTTCAAGCACGCGTAAGCGGAGATGGAGGTAAAGGTTGATAATCTCCTCAACTTTGGCTATAGCACTTTCACCGACAAGATTATCCTGGAGATAACGCGCCCAGATGAGCTCGCGTATCAACGGTTCGGCAGTTGTTTTGGCAGTTCCGCCGAGAAGTAACCGACGGTGCAAAATACGCTCGATTGTGGCACGCAGGACTACCTCTTCCTCACGATACTCCATCGCGTTTCGCAGCTTTTCATAAGCACTCGCGACCTTTGAGACAAAAGGATTAACGGTAATTTTACGCTCGTGATTAGCAGACTCTTTTTTCTCAAACTCAGAGGTGACAATTTGCGCCAGGCTGGAGAGATCACGCAGTTGTACCGGAGGGACAGGAACCGGCGACACAGAGGCATCTGGAAGCTGTGGGGTTGGTGATGATTGATCCATAGTCTTTAGATTAGTATACTCTATTTAAGACAGCAACTAATACAACTTGTCGATGATGTGATCCATATCATGGACAATTCTTTAAAAACAACTATACTATAGGCACTTCATAGACGTCTAGAAGAATTCATCATTACTTATCTAAGCAGGCACTATGAAGACACAGGTTCAACAGCGATTTATTAAAGAGATTCTCTCTTACCTTTCTACGAGCGAGGAAGAACTTCTCTATGTAGGTAAACCATCAGCAATAATCCTGATTCCCAGATTTTTAACTATACTACTCGGCCTGGTGGTTATTTATACACTCATCCATTATATAACATTACTTATCCTGAACAATCTGGTATTGTATATGCTTGGGATAGTTGCACTGATGGTTTTTGGCCTCATTATAAGTGGTCTTTTGGTACTTGACTGGCTGTTTAACTTCTATATTGTTACTAATAAAAAAATTATTGACATGGAGTATGCTCCACCTATCTCACATAATCTCTCAACAATTCTCTTGGATCAGGTTCGCTGCACGGAAGTAGATCTGCAAAAAAGCGGGCTGCTGCGTGAATTGCTGGATATCGGCGACGTAACAATTACCTTTGATCGTCCAACCCATCAAGAATCATTTGTCTTAAGTAACATCAGGCATCCGGAACGGGTCAGTCTTTATTTAGGACACGCGTTAACAGTTCTAAGGACTGAAACTCCTATTGAACCATTCTGGTTTCGACCACAGGCGACAACTCATAAATTGCAAATAGGAGAAGATCTTTATCCTCTTAAACCTCATTAATCGTTTGGATTGACAAGCTTTAAAAAAAGCGAGTACAATGGGAAGATCCTATGGCTGCTAGAAAAAAAACCGTTACTACCTCTAATGATTATATTGAAGTCAAACTCCCCAAGGCTACATCACTTAACCGATTTGTCCTTGTCCTAATCATTATCGGACTGGCTTTCTTTGCCGGCTATCAGACTGCCAAGGTCACCTATTGGGAGACTAAAGAAAAAACTCTCAGTACCTCACTTACCAATAACCAGGGGGCCAAGCCTACTCCAACCCCTCAGTTTTATAAAGTGAGCAACGGGCATTTACCGGTCTTGGGCAAAAGCTCCGCCAAAGTAACAATCATTGAGTTCAGTGATTTGCAATGTCTTTTCTGTCGCAGGTTCTGGAAGGATACCTTACCGCAATTAAAGAAAGATTACATTGATCGCGGACTAGTTAAACTTGCCTATCGACAGTTCCCTCTACCCGCGGACCTTCATCCCGCCGCTCGTGATTTGTCTGAGGCATCAGAATGTGCTAACGACCAGGGTAAATTCTGGGAATTTCATGATAAGACATATGCCGAACAGGCAGCTCAAGGTGATGGGACGATTGCCGTCACCCCTTCGGACATTGCTAACTGGGCCTCCAGTCTTGGACTTGATATGACATCCTTTAATGATTGTTTTAGTAACAAGAAAAACGCTAAGAAAATTGATGCCGACCAGGCAGATGGACAAAAAGTGAGTGTCAACTCAACCCCAACTTTTTTTGTTAACGGCCAAATCTTAGTTGGCGCGCTCCCCTATTCATCCTTTAAGACAATTATTGATCAGCAACTCAAATAATCATGGCCAAAACTCGCCCTGCCTTCCTGCAAATACTGACCGGTCGAACAATTTTTAGTTTTTCGCTTGTTATCGCCGCTCTCTATCTTCTCATCCAAATTTATGCGCTTAACTATCGTCTCGTCGGTCAAACACTAAGCGGCGTGTTCCCTATGAGTTATAAAGTCCAGGTTCTGAACAATTTAATTCAGGGATATTTTGTCATGTTCCCCCCCTTTGAAGTATTTATTAATCTTATTACGGCAGTCCTGGTCGGATTTAATCTGATGCTTATTATTGCTTTGGCACAGAAGATGAAAAACTCCGGGAATATGAGGCTCACGGTTGGCGGAACCGGGCTTCTCACACTTGCAGGCGCCGGCTGTCCGACATGCGGGGTAACAGTACTCTCCTTTCTGGGGACATCCTCCTCATTTGTCGGGGTTATCATGCATAGCCTGTTGATTCAGACGGCAATTATCATCATCCTCGTCCTCTCAGTCCTCCATAGCCTCAAAAAACTCCAGTCCAGCACCTACTGCAAGCGTTAACTTTCCCTCAAGAAGGTAGTTAAAACTACAATAATACCTATTCCTAAAAGAAAAAAGATAACATTTGACAGTGCCGGATGCTTCTTAGAATGATGATGGATTTCAGGCAGAAGATCTGTCGCTGACAAATAGATAAAGTTGCCGGTTGTTATGGCCAGGAGGACAGGGATAGCACCGGCAAATTGTGTCCCAAAGAAATAAGCCATCAGTGCTCCCACAAGTGCCGCCAAACCGGTTAGAGCATTAAAGACAAAAACTCTCCCCCTTGGCCAACCTTTATGCAGTAATATGCCAAAATCTCCCAATTCATGCGGGATCTCATGCACGAAAACAGCAAGACTTGTAATAATGCCAATCGGCACACTCACAAAGAAACTGGCTGCAATTGAAGCTCCGTCAATAAAGTTATGTAACGCATCACCAAAAATCAACACGCCAACCGGCAACTTGAGATCTTCATTGTGCCCTCCGTCCGTATCATGGTGATGGAGATGAAGGAAAAGTCTTTCTATAAGGAAAAACCCGGCAATAGCTAAGGTAACCCAGAGAAAAACATTGTCCCCTCCCTGTGCTACCGCTTCTTTCATGGTATCCAAAAAACCGGTAGCCAGGAGCGCGCCGGCAGCAAATGAAACAAGCCCGAAAGAAATCCGCTTGAGGAGTGTCTTATGCAACAGCAAAAAACCTACCAGCACAAGCGATATCGCGCTGGCAAAGAACGTAAAAACGATGATATAGCCTAACGTTGACATGATCTGCAAACTCCAAAAAACTCCAGTTGATGTCTCTTAACTAAGAATTTTTTCCTCTGTGAAATCTCTTTTTCAAGGTCTGAAATATGACAGTCTGAGATATCTTCTACTTTACCACATGATTCACAGATCAGGTGATGGTGATCATCACCTGCCAGCTCATAGCGGTATTTCCCTTCTCCAAACTCAAGCCGCTTTATAAGTCCTTTTTTGACAAAAGTCTCAAGGATCCGATAAACAGTTACGCGATCTACTGTTTCATGTTCATTTGCAATATGGACGATAATATCTTCGACATCCCGAGGAGCTGATTGTTCAGAAAGAAAACTTAAAATAGCCAGACGAGCTGGCGTTGATTTGAGATCATTGTTACGGAGGATGATTTGAGTCGAGTTCATTTCCGCATTATATGCAACTCAGTTGCATTTGTCAAGCCCGATTGTATTAGGGCGCAGATCCTTCCGAAGCCCTAGCGAAGGAGGGTCAAATTCCTCTATTCACTACGTATGTTAAAATAAGGTATGCGCAGGATGCTTATCGCAGTCTTCGGACTTCTTGTTCTTTTTCCATCTATTGCATTTGCCCAAAACCCGTCCCCACAACAATATGAAAAAGCACGAGTTGTCTCAGTTGATAAAGAAGGGACAAAAAATCTTAATGGCAGAAATAACTCATTCCAAGATCTGACCCTTGAACTTCTGGAGGGTACACATAAAGGCCAACGCATCAAACTTCAATTCGGCGGTCAGACAGTGATCAGTGATGCCCAGAAAGTACACAGTGGCGAGACGGTCATTCTCTCTGTCTTTGCGCAAAACGGTAAGACAACCTATGTCATAGCTGACCGCTATCGCCTCCCTTCTCTTTTTTGGCTTAGTCTGGTCTTTTTTGGCTTAGTCATTTTGCTCACCGGTAAAAAAGGGCTTGGTTCAATAGCAGGGCTTATTATAAGTCTTGGCATAATCAGTCTTTATATCGTACCGCAAATTCTCAACGGAGCAGATCCTCTCAGTACCAGTATCATCGGAGCTCTCATTATTATGCTTGTCACCCTTTACTTAGCTCATGGCTTCAATCAGCGGACAACTATTGCCGTTATCGCGACTTTTGTCAGCCTTGTTCTGACCGGAGTTTTGGCAATTATTGCCGTACACATAAGCAAACTCTCTGGTCTTGGCTCAGAGGATGCCTATAACCTCCTGCTTAATGCAAAACAAACAATTAATCTTCAAGGGATGTTACTTGGAGGCATCATTATCGGTGCATTGGGGGTCCTTGATGATACGACCACAACTCAGTCAACAACTATTGCTGAGTTGGCGGAGGCAAATCCGAACTATAGTATGCGGCATTTAATTAAACGCGGCATGATCATAGGCAGGGAGCATATCGCTTCCCTTGTTAATACCCTGGTGCTCGCCTATGCCGGTGCAGGTATCGGTATTTTTATCGTGATTACCCTAACTCTGCAAAACCATAGCCAACCATGGTGGGTGATCTTTAATAGTGAAGTCCTGGCTGAGGAAATTGTCAGGACGCTTGCGGGGAGTCTGGGACTAGTCTTAGCCGTGCCGATCACGACAGTGCTTGCGGCCTTCTTTGCAAAACACGAGATCAAAATCAAATAAACATGAAAAAGCGCCGGGCGATGTAGCTCGAGTGGTGGGCGCTTCCTCCATCTGACGACGTATCGTCAGGTTTGAGAAGCACCTCCCCTCGCCACGTCAAACGTGGCTGCAACACCGCCGCGGCGCTAAGAATTGGAACTTGCAAAATCTCAGGATGAGTAGGGACGAACCGCATGGTTGAGATCAAGCGGGATTCCCTTATCTTCCCCAGTTGAGGTACGAGGCCCCGCCCCCGTCGAATAGGGAGCTTGCACCCCGGTATCACCTGGAATAAGAGGAAAACCACGAGCTCGCAGAGCTTCCCCGAGGTCGCGGCCGCTAAAGCCGGCCGCAATACCTTGTCTGAGAATGTCTCCCCGAGCCATCCCCTGCTCCAAGCGGTCGTGAACGAAATCAACGACTGACGGTTGAGCACTCATGACTGAACCTTCCTTTTTTTGGAATTTGGGCGGCAAATGATGTTACGCTTCCGCAGCCTTGAGGGCCACGGCATTGTCACGACGCATCGCTTGACGAAGTCCGGAGAAATTCCCGGACTTGACCAGACCTTCCCGGCCATTGGCCAAAAGGAACTCTTCTACCCCCTCCTCTCCTCTTTGTGCAACGAGGTCACGAAGGAGTTTTGTCCCCTCGTCAGTTCTGCTGAGCTCACGCTCGATTGCGTGATAAGCCAACGAATGAACGAACTCGCCTCGCCTCGGCCGCAACGCGGCCTCCTCGCGGGTATCTCCATTGCGACCTCCCCCATCGGGGCGATCACGGCTTCCAAACGCGACGCGTCGACGGGATTGCTGATGTTGCTGCATGAGATTGGTTCTCCTTCGATGATGCCTTGGTGGTTGCATTACCCTTCCTCAGCTGGAAATGGTTATTCAGGTTCCCGTAGTCTCTTCTTCCGCCCACTAAGAAGAGATCACGAGAGAGTAATCGCAAAGTGCAAAGAGCTAAGGGCAAAGCGTATTACGCTCTGCGCTATGCGCTAAGCTCTTGGCGAGCACTACCTCGTGACCTATCTTATGGACAAGTATATATTCCGCCACGTAAAATTTGTTTTGCAAATTAACGTGGCAGGAACGTTAACGCCAAAGGCGTTTTATGTTTCGCAAGTTATCAATGTACTTCTCCATCTAAAAAGCCACACGTATGTGGCCTGATACATAGAGAAGCTTTATTATAGCAAGACTATATGAAAATACCAACTATAAGACTACTACTGAGGGTGTTTGATCGTAAAAGTAGGCATAAACGTCATTAATTCTTCCCACTTGGTCTCAATGGTATGCACTCGAGATAAAAAAGGACCCTTTTTCGCATCCACCAGCAATTCTTCTATCAATTTCCTCTCCCCCTGAATTACTGCCTCGACTTTGCCATCAGGCCCGCCTGCAACGCTATGCGTAGCATTGCGGGCAGGCAGATTCTGTACCCAACCGGTAAGCCCTCTTTTTCGTGCCTGCTTAAGAATAAATTGTCTGAAGCCCACCCCCTGCACTTTGCCAGTTATAAAGATATGTGCTTGTTGCATAATTTTTAATTTACAATTTAAAATCTGAAATGAAACCTTAATTTTAAAATTTAAAATATTGAAACAGTTACTATTGATTAAAGATTGAAAATTCCAAATTAAAAATTAAGCTTATCAGATACCGTATTTTTCAATCAGTGTCTTACTATAACTTTCCTCTAGTTGAAATGCTTTCAGGTCCTTAGCGGAGGGCAAATAGCGATACTTTTTCATATCCAGCTCGAAATCATTACTAACCTCTATTTTCTCTGCCCTGAGTAACTTTGCTTGCAGCTCTTTGTCATGTGTTTGATTGCCCCGAATTGAAAGAAAACCCTTATTATTGACTACCCTCCACCACGGCAAATCAAGATGGGAGCCCTCAAGTCCGTTGAGCGTCCAGCCTACCTCCCGTGCAGCCCGCGGCAGACCGGCATAAGCAGCCACCTGCCCATAACTGACCACTTTCCCCATAGGCACGGAACGGACTATTTTGATGACACGGTCTTTAATTGGAGAAGACATAATTGTTATATTGCTCTATTGCTAAACTATTCAACAATTTAACAATGAAACAATAGAACTCATTTCAAAACTGAATCTGTAGCTGAGATACGTCCCGCAACAGTTGACTTCATCTTTGCCTCTTGTTCCCTGAGCTCTTTAAGCTTCCACATAAAAAGGGCGCCTTTATTTTTGGCATTGCTATCTACAGCAAAGGAAAGAGCTTTCTCAAGTAATGAACGATGGACAGTCTTGGCCAATTTAATATAGAGGGATTTATGCTTGTAGTCATCCAATTCTTCGCTCAGATGGATTCCGAAGGTCTGGAATTCACGTGAGACATATTTGTCTACTGCGGGATTGAATTTATCAAGGACGGTTTTGATCGATTGCATATAGGTATTATACAGGAGAGGATTTGTTACTTCGTATTAAATCTATTCATAGCGGATGTCATATCTTTTTCGAGCGCGACTTCAAAAGCTGCCGAGCATGCCTTAATGACTTCACGAATTTTATTACGATCCTGAGTACCGAAAGTACCTAAGACATAGTCCTCGACATTCCCAACCGTTCTCCTGCTTTGAAGATGCTCTACTCCATCCCCATCTACTTTATGCCCGTGCGGCAATCCTATCCCCATACGAAACCGCCAGAACTTATCGGTGTTGAGAGCTGACATAATTGACTCAACGCCATGATGACCGGCTGCTGCTCCCCCAAAACGTATTTTTAAGCTGCCGACCGGGAGATCGAGATCATCATAGGCTACCCAGATATTCTCCGAGGGGATTTTGTAGTACTCAGAAATAAGGTTAACAGCCATTCCCGAATTATTCATATGGGTCTTCGGTTTTGCCAAAATAACTCTCTGCGCCTCACCCTTTTTGGGCTGCCAATCAAAAACTGCAATATCGCTTTTGAGTTTTTTATTATCCGACCATGAGGTATTTCTGCTGGTATGAAAATCTTTGAGGAAATGCTCAACTGCCATGAAGCCTAAATTATGCCGTGTGGCTTCATATTTTTCACCTGGATTACCTAATCCAACTATTAACTTCATATAAATAATATGTAGCCCGTCAAAGATCGCTCCATGAGCCGTGTACGAATAGTACCTAAAGGCGAATGGTAAGATCAGATGGGCCCAGTCCGACAAGTAACTTCATAAGACTAAGCCTAGCCCACATCATAGCATATGTCTGTAAGCTCTGTCACACTCGTCCTAAACACCAACGATCCGCCTGAAATATCAAACGGATCGTTAAGGATAACTTCAGTCTCTTATTTATAATGAGACTTAATTTGGAACAAGAGATAGAATTCTACCAGTCCCCAAATAATTGCACTTACAATTGCACCTACCAACAGGGATGAGACAAGGCTCACCACAGTTGACCAGAAAAGGAATTTCCATCCTTCAATCTTTAAGGCTTTAGTCTTAGGATATGCCATAAGAAGAAGAATACTTGATGCAATAGTCAGGACACCACTCACCAAAACCATCATCGAATTCTGAAGACCACCAAACATGGCAACCGGTGAAATGCCAACTGCCCCGAGTCCTGCAAGGATACCTAAAATACCAAAAATAAGGGCTACCCAAGGAGTAATTTTGACTAATGTATCCTGGATATTTGTCGGAAGAGCTGGTGCTTTTTTAAACCATCCTTCCATCATCCCGATTACATCTGTATTTTTTAATTCTGCCATACTAACTCACCTCCCTTCGCCCTCCGTAGCCCTGTCTGCCGACAGGCAGGTTTAGCGAAGGAGGGTTTCGCTCTAATACTGATTATATACCTGGGTCACCGGATGCGCTATATGGAATTAAAACTCAAGTGACATTTGCGGCGAATCTGAGCTCATATGTTCCTGACCGGCTTTTTTGTCAGGCCAGATTTTAACAACTCCATATTCCCCATCAAAGCCTGGCTCGATGACCAAATCTCCTTTTCGGACTTTACTTATGGCTTGTGCCACCCGCTCTCCTGCTATCCGGCCAATTTCCTCCTGGGGGATTTTAAGAAGAATATCAAGCTCTGCTCCAAGGCCTTTGATCACCTTGTTATAGGTCAGTTTTACTTTCTGACTCATGACTGTTGAGCTGAGCGCTTCGGCAATTATCTCAAGCAGTGGTACTAGCTTGACGTAAGGCGGATGATTTTTATGCGGATCGGTAAACCAGTTAAGCCCTGCCTCATTTGGCTTAATAATGGCTGATTCAAGATTCTCTTTACCTGCTAAATGAGCCAATCTCACAAAGACTCCCTCAGTAAATGGACGGCGGCAAACAGGACAGACATTGCCTTTCTTCCTCAGTTCTTCTGGTGTATAGCGCACCTTACAATTACGATGTCCTGAAAAATGATACTTCCCCTCTTCAGGGTAAAACTCAACGGTATAAACAACCTTAGGGACAAATGGGACAGATGGGACAGATGGGACAGAGGAGCCAAATGGAGTTGTATTCTCATTACCTTTGTCCCGCTTGTCTCTTTTGACCCTTTTGTCCCATTTTAATGCTGGTTGCATAATTGCCTTCTTCAGCGTTGGGAAATCTGTGGTTTCTAACTCAAAGACGGTTGCTTCTCTCCCCATCTTGGCAGGACTATGCGCATCAGAAAATGAAAGTATCGTACGGTGAGTTAGCTCCGGAATCTGCCAGTTCATCTCAGGGTCAGAGGATAAGCCTGTCTCAATACCGTAGATATACGTTGCCAGATCACCAAATGCTTCCTCTATTGAATCAAACCCGGATGCTGAACCGTACAATCCAAAATGCGGTGTCCAGACGTGACAGGGGATAAGAAATCCCTGCTCATCAGTCTCAAGTAGGAGCTCCAAAACTTGCTTACTGGTCAAACCAACAATCGGCCTGCCGTCACTTCCGATATTACACCCCTTCGCAACAAGTGCTTTACTGAATGCTTCAGCTTTAGACAGAGACGAAACAAAAACGAGATTGTGGATGCGGCGAAGCTTATCACCTTGTTTATAAATACAGGAGATCTCGGTTGAGAGGGCAAAACGGATTGTCTGCATGGCCTCAGTCCCCATGTTAAGTTTGTATACGCCCTCTCCTGCTTCATCAAGAAGCGCTGAGATTTCTTTAAACCACACAGGATGTGTCCAATCAGAGGCTGTTAAAAGATGTAGGCCTTTCTCCAGAGCGTATTGCGCCATTGTCGGAAGAATCATTTGTGGAGAGACTGCTCGTGAGTATTTGGAGTGGAGATGTAAATCAGCTGTTACTTGCATAGCGAAGCGACGTCCGCCATAAATCGCTCTGTGAGCCGCAGTAGGAATCTACTAAGGCAAACAGCAAGATTAGGCGGGCATAGTAATAGAGCCATTCTAACATTGTAAGAATTTGCTTGATAGGGTTGATAGTTGGGACGCATCAGTTTTATACTTGATTAATCCCCAAAGGTTTTGCCTTTTTGAGATCTGTCTTAGGACAGGAGTATTTGTTATGGATATAGAGTCAAGATCATTTTTTGATAAAACCGAAAAACAAGCACAAATAACAGTCGGAAGTGTTGATGAGGCTATTCGTGAGGTACGAAGGTCTGGCCCGCTTAGTATTTATATTAATGATGAAGGCTTATCTGACACCGACCCTACGCCGACAGAGAGAGTAACCGAACGCTTACGTGGAATTACCCGCCTTCCTAGCAGCTTATGGCGCAAATAGCTACTTGCTCCCCTGCCCTTGATACATCTCAATTAACTCTTCCACCGTTGTAGCATCTTCAGGCTTTTTGTCTTTATCACGGAACTTAACCAAGCGGGGAAATCTGAGGGCATACCCCGGCTCGACTACTTTTCCGTCTTTAAATTTCATACCGGCTGTATGATTGGGGCTGCGGGTGATCTCATCTGCCAAAACTTCAATCACGATTTCAGGTCTGACCCAGACTGAAGGCTCAATTTTGGAATTAACTCGCGCCGGTTTGTGCGTAACTTCAAGTCCTTTGGTTTTCTCCTTAATACTTCGCCATTCCTCGTCAGTCAGTCCGGTACCGATTCGAGTCACCGAGACAAATTCATCAGCCGCTTTGTCATAGACTCCAACTAAGAGCGCGCCTGCACCAAATTCAGTCCTCTTCCCCCGGCCAAAAATATAGCCCAGGATCACACAGTCAATTGTGTCTTGTAACTCGCCACTGGAATGGCGCTTTAACTTCACCCAGTTAAAATTCCTCCCCCCCGCTTCATAGAGTGAGTCAGGCTTTTTGACGACAACTCCTTCAAGTCCTTTTGAGATAGCATCATCAAGCATGATCTGCAGCCCCTCAGCTTTACTCAGGATCACCCCGGGGGAGGAAATGAGTGCCCCTTCACCATGAATTATTTTCTGTAGGATCTCCCGTCGCTCAAGAAGTGGTGTATCAATAAGTGACTTCCCGTCTACATAAAGAATATCAAAGACAAACGCTCGCAGTGGGAGACTCTTTGCCATCTCCTCGATATTATGTTTACGACGCCTCTTTGTTGTCTCCTGAAAAGGAAGAAACTCTTCAGACTCTGGCTGGTAGGCTAAGGCCTCACTGTCAAGGATAGCTGTTTTGACGTTAATTTGCTTTAATGTCCCCTCAATTAGCTCAGGAAACATGTGCGTCATATCTTCTAAATTACGGGAATACATTTTGACCTCGTTACCATTTTTATGAATCTGCACCCGAAAGCCGTCATATTTGTAGGTGGCATGAACGCCTTGCGGTGAGCTTGCCGAATCCACCATCTTTTCAAAAACCTTGGTCGGGTTGGGCAGTCTTTCACACAATTCGGAACGGATCGGCCGTCCGACAGTCACTGTCAATTTCTGAACGGCTTTGAGTCCGCCCGAAAGCAGCGTTTTACCAATGAGACCTAAGTCTGAGGTTTCGTTATAGGCTTTTTCCAAAAGTTTACGTTGGGATTTATCACCTAAGATAGCGGTTGCGAGCCCGTCAAGCACCGTCGGATCACCTATCCCGAGTCTCGTATTGCCAAGGGCAATACGGACTAAATGCTTAACTGACATCGCATCCAATTCATGGAGTAAACTCGCAAATAAGGTTGTCTTTTTCTCAACTGATCCTTCCCCTGAGGTCTGGGTAATTTCCATTAATCGATCAAAAACTGCACTAATTGAGAGCTCTTTGCCTTTTTCGTGATGTTTCTTACGCAAATCAAACGCGACCAACCCCAAATCACCCTTGGTACTATTTTCTTTAAGGACTTTTTCGCGATCTTCATCAAATGCATTCGCCATAGCTGAAGCGACCATCTTCTCAGCCATTCCCATCTCAATTGGGGCAAAAAACGGCGCCACGCGTCCCTGCATAAGGTAAATTACTTTATCAATCTCGTCCTTGTGGATTTTCTTAAATACCTCTCCGAGAATATCAATGAGGGAAAGACGAGACGAGGTCTCCTCTAATTTATCAAGATAAACGGCAAACTCTGAAAACTGCATTTAGTACTTCGAATAATACCACAAGATCAGATATTTCTCATGCCTTCAGGCGGTTCAGGAGATTCTTTCTCGGTGGTAGATTTATTTATTCTCTCAAAAAATGAGACTTCGTAGTCTGGGAGATTAGGGTTTTCCTCTTTCATTCTCTGCCCATCCTCCCGAAGCTGCATATAGAGTTGAGTTGTTAGCTCTGAAGAATGTATCAGCTCGCCTGTCTCTTTATCTAATATAAGTACCTGAGGATCACCCACACTCTCCCCCCTTTCATCTATTGGCTCCAAACTTAGTACTGCTCGAGGCTCTTGAGTGATTACCTGTACAATCAATGAAGGGAAGAATCTTTTCTCCCCTCTTAACCGATTTAGTTCCGCTAGTGAAAAATCAGAGCCATCTTCAAAATCCTCCGACACTGACGGGTTATCTTTAAGGACTAGACTTGCAGGGGTCCAAAACTTGCCGGTCTCTGCTAAATCAGCATACTCTGATCCACCTCGAAATTTAATCTCCTGAGCCGTATAAGCTGTATCTGGTAAACGAATACTATCCATTCTTTATGCCATGACGTATTTAGCAGCTTTAGTCTTCCCGACCTTCTTTATAATCCCTGACTCAATCAAACTTTTCAATTCATTTAAGACCGTGTCCTCTGATACGAAAGGGAAAAGCTGCTTAAAAGCGTTGTTCTGCAGATAACCTGTCGACTGGAGATATTCGATGATTTTTAGCTGTCGTTCAGTGAGCAGGAGTGGCGCTCCGCCTAATTTTTGCTTTAATCTCCCGTCAACTGAAATCCGCTCAACTTTTTCTTTAATCTTCATCAGCTCGATTGCGAGAGCCTCAAGGAAAAACTCAAGCCACGTTGTTTGATCACCCTCTTTATGAGCAACGCTTTGGAGGGCCGCATAGTAATCGGCTGCGTGCTTGTCAAAGTATTCTTCCAAAGAAAAGAATTTGCGGATATCGTAATTCTCCTGATAAAGGATTAATGTGGAGAGACAACGCCCTACCCTGCCGTTACCGTCAATAAAAGGATGGATGCGGACGAATTCATAATGAACAATTCCTGATTTCAAAAGCGGATGAATATCCTCCTCTGTCGATTCATTTATAAATGCAATGAGTTCATTTATTTGTTCGGGGACGAGCTTGGCATCGGGTGGCCTAAATGATACCTCCCCGGTAAAACTATTACGGATCACGACCTGGGTCTGACGAAATGTCCCTGCTTTTTCAGGCGATAAGGTCTTCTCCACTGTTAAGGAGTGTAACTTCCATAAAAGTTCCTGATCAATTTTCTCCCGCTCACGTCCTGTATGCAAATCACTGATAAATTCCATCGCCCGTCTATAATTGATAACCTCCTGTACGTCCCTCTCACGTCCTATCACGTCCCCGCCTTGGAGGACTTTTTCCGCTTGTGCTAAGTTAAGTTCATTACCTTCAATATGGGTACCGTGATGTGCCGCCCTCACCATCGCATCGTCTCTGAATTTTTTCTCGTAGTACGGCAAGAGCGGAGCGTGATCGATAAACTGCTTTGAGGCTTCAATGAGACCGATATACTTAAGCATTTTGGTCGTAATAGTATATCGGGGACTGTACATATCCTCAGATTCTTGCATAATTCCCGAAAGGATGCAATATCAGCTTTAGATTATTTCCGAAGCATACATTGCATATCTAGCCTCTCTCTTCTATAATTGACCACGTGAGATATCCTTGGGTTTGCGCATCAATTGCCGGAGTGTGGTTGGCAACACTGGCTGTTCTTTTCTTCAATATCGTTGAACCGACGACTATTTACCTTTATGCATCTGTCACGGTCCTTATCCTTTTCTTCTTAGGCTTTGCCCGCGGCTAATAAGAAATACCTAATAATGTATGCTGCGTTTTATCTACATCTGTAGCCTGCTTGGGAAATATGCTGTTCTTTATCTCCTGATGCGTCTGCGCATTTATCGATTTCCGCCTGATAAAACAATCAAACGTTTTTTTGAAGAAGCCGGCGGATCTTTTATAAAATTCGGGCAGCTCCTTGCGCTCCGTGTTGATATTTTGCCTAAAGAATATTCTCTTGAGATGTTTGATCTCCTCGATAATGTCAAAGCATTTTCCTATGCTGATGTAAAAGAAATTTTCCTGGACGATCTGGGCGCTGTGCCTGAAAAGATATTTAAGGACTTTCAAAAAGAGCCCTTCGCCTCCGGCTCTTTTGGGCAAGTCCATGCTGCCAAACTGGATGATGATACTATCGTTGCAGTCAAAATTATGCGTCCGGGCATTGATGAAATGGTCAGGGCTGATTTTTTAGTTGTTGATCTCATCGTTTTTCTGGCTGATATGTTTTATAAGATCTCAGGCCTCAACTGGAAAGAATTTGCTGATGAATTCAAGCGCTGGACACTGCAAGAACTTGATTACCAAACAGAAGCAGAAAACGCGGACAAACTCCGAAAAGCCCTGGCACCTGACACGCTTATAGTTATCCCGAAGATGTATACACGCCTTTCAACCAAACGCATCCTGGTTCAGGAATATATTGATGGATTCCCTCTCACCCGAGTATTAAGAGGCATGAAAGAAGGAAGACTCAATCATGAGGACCTGCTTAAGCTTGGCGTTGATCTTAAAAAAACTCCTCATACTCTGACCTATGAGCTGCTTTATCAATACTTCTTTGGTGGATACTTCCATGCTGACTTACACCCCGGTAATATTATTTTACTGCAAGATGATAGGGTCGGGCTCATTGATTTTGGCATTATGGGAGACTGGATCCCGGTCAATCAAATATCTTTCATACGTTTTATTAAAGGGATTGGTGATTTCGACTTTAAAGAATCGACGTTTTATTTTGCCGATATTGTCTCAGATGACCTTAAGCAAATGATCCAAAGTGCCTTCCCCGCCAGTATTGATCAAAAACAAATTGACGAATTTATCAGAATACTCAGTAACCATTTAGCAGAGACCGTTGAAATTACCGTACGCAATTCGCTTAAAGACCTTAAAGAGATGAAGACTGACTATACCGTTGTTTTTATGCGCCTTTTAGGAATTGCCGAAAGCTATAAAATTAAACTTCCTAAAGAAATGACGATCTTTATAAAAGCCTTAAGTACCCTTGGACTGGTATCCAAAGAAATGGACTATGATTTTCATTTACAAATGGACTTTAAAAAATTCTTTGAAATGCATCCTGAAGAAACAATTCCTGACAAGTTGGTAGCAAGGCCAAAGCGTCGCATGAGTCGTGATCGCGCCATGGAGAGGCTTAATAACTGGCTTTCCTATTTGCTCGAAACCCGTCCCGATATCTATAAACTTGTGAACTCATACATTATGCAATATAATCGAGTGGATCAATAACAAAGCTTCGCTTTGTAAATTCTAAACAAATTCGAATTTAACCATATGGATAAATTTCTTAACTTCTACAGCAAATATCCCTGGGTGGCACTCGTTCTGATCATGCAATGGACGGCAACTGCCTTTACTGTTATCTATGCCAAGGATGTCCAGGTCACCAACATCATGGGGGCAGCCTTTGTCTCAACGATTATTTTTGCCTACTTTGGCTTTAAAGTACCTAAGGGATAGGCTTCTTCGTCAACTCAATTATCATTGCGTCCTCCCCGATCCCTGTTTCAATAAATTCTTTATGGGTTGTGGTAATGATAGTCTGTTGCTTGGTGATAATTGAGAGGACGTCCTGAATATGCTCCGCGTCCAGCTCTGAAAAGATGTCATCTAGGAGAAGTAGTGGTCGATAGCCAATCGCAGCTTCGATAGCCGTCAGCTGCAGCAGCTTAAGCTGCAAAACGACCAGACGTTGCTGGCCACGGGAGCCGAAATACTTCACATTTTGCTTAGCTCCACTAAGCATAAACTCTACAAAAAAATCATCCCGATGCGGCCCAACGAGCGTCACCCCCGCCCCAATCTCAGGTCCTTTGTACTGTTCCAATCGCTCGCGTGATATCTCACTTTTTTCATAGGTGGCACTAAAAGAGAGTAAGGTCTTCTCTCCGGAGTTAAAATACCCGATCAACTCTTCACGCTTTTTTGTAATATATGATCCGTTCTCAATGAGTAAATCGTCCCAATAAGCAAACTGTTCATCATTTCTTATCCCTGTCTCGCGGACGACGTCAAGCAGCGCGTTACGCTGCCTGAGTGCTTTCTCATAGGAAATTAAGCTTTGCCGATAATGCTTGTCTGTCACTTCAAGGACTGCGTTGAGAAACTCCCGTCTGTGTGAGGGAGAACTTGAAATAATCTCCAGATCTACCGGCACGAAAAGTAAAGCCGGTAAAAGACCCGCGAAGTCTACACGACGCTTGGCAACTCCGTTGACAAGGAATTTTTTACTAAACGACTTGGAGGCTGACTCTAAACCGCGATCACTGATAATAACCTCAAGTTGTTCTTTATCCTCCCCAATCTGTGCCTTAACATGAGCAATTTTCTCTCCAAAGGAGATCATCTGGGTGTCTTTCTCAGCCCGAAAACTCTTGCCTGAGGACAGAAGATAGATCGCCTCAAGGAGGTTACTTTTCCCGGCTGTATTCGGTCCGACAATGATTGTTGTCTGGGGAGAGAAGGAAAACGTAGATTGGGTATAACTACGAAAATGCTGAAGAGAAATTGCTTTAAGTATCATTGTTACATTGCTGAATTGCTAAATTATTCCCTCTCCTTTGAGGAGAAGATTAGGGTGGGGTAACAATCAAACAATTTAACAGTCAAACAATTTATTCTATCACCGTTCCCACAAATTTTTTCCCCGTAAAGTAGTTCTCTAGATTTGCAAAATCCTCGCCATGGAGAACCACTACTTTGGTCCCCAGCTCCTCTGCCTTTTTGGCGGCAATCGGATCAAAAGGCGCATTAAGACCTGGTGTCCAGTCATCGCCGACTATTTTTCGAAAATCCGCCCATGAGATCTTATCAATTGGCTTGGCATCAGGAAACTGTTTGGGATCTTTATCATAGACCTGCTTAATATTACTCATATTAATAACCTGACTGACATCGTAGTCTTCACAGACAAGGAGGGCACAGTAGTCTGTCGACCACCCGGGCTTCCACCCGGCCGCCACGACGACTGGCTCCTGGACTTTGCGGATGATTTCATAGTGTTTGAGGATATAAGGGTGAGCAATATCGCGAAAGACAGTGCGGATGAGGTGGGCGTTGAGCTTGGTGGCATGGATGCCGAGGTAATCCAAGTCGTCCCTGGTCAGGTCGTGGCCGAGGACTTCACGCCCCGCATCGCGATAATGTCTGGCTATAGCCCCGCCTCCTGAAACCAAAAAAAACTGGCGGTTGGGATTCTTCGCCAGCTGGGATCGAATAAAGGTATTAAGTTCTTTAAGGAACTTCGTATTTACCCCTGAGTTGGGTACAATAAGTGACCCGCCAACAGAGATAACTATTTTTTCGGTATAGGTACTGGTCATTCGTGCGAAAAAAATACACCATCTTACGGATAAGTGCTTACTCTTATACTACCATAGGATATTCTGTCAGACAAGCGTCTGCTTTATGTCTGACAAGCGGAACAATAAAAGGTGCTTCGTCCACCCTGAACGATTCTTTGAATCATTGTCCCATCACGCGGGCAAATCTTCCCTGTTTTGCCGTAAACCAAAAAATGATCCTGATAGCTCCCTTTTCCGCCTTCAACAGTAATATAATTAGTCTCACTGGCTCCTCCATACTCAATACCCTTCTGTAAAACTTCCAGAACGGCTTGGTAGAGAGTGTGGACTTCAGTTTCATGTAAGCGCTTGGCAGGTCGCCTCGGATCGATTTTGGCTAGGAAAAGTGCATCATTGGCATAGATATTGCCGACCCCGCTTATTTTTTTCTGGTCCATGAGAAGTGGTTTAACCGGCATTGATGAAGCCTGCAGTATTTTCTCAAACAAAGGCAAGGTCAAATCGGCAAAGGGTTCAGGCCCCAGGTTTTTAAAAAAAGGCAGCTCGTGTACAGCTTTTGCCTGAACAACCTTCAACCAGCCGAACTTCCTGATGTCGTTATAGTATAAGATTGGTCGCAGGTCAGAAGTCGTAGGTCGAAAGTAAAAAATGACGTGGGTATGTTTATCGGGTAATTCCAGCGGCAAACCAAGCTTAGGATGGAAATTCTTTGCTTTTGCTTCTTTTGTCTCCTTTGCCCCTTCCGTCTCTTTATATACGAATTGCCCTGTCATTTTGACGTGAGCTGTAAGGCTATAACCATTATCAAGATCCATCACAAGCCCCTTGCCATATCGCCTAATATCGACAAACTCAGCCCCGATAATATCCTGAGAATTTCCTTGAAAAATTTTAGCCAAACGAATCTCGATATCCGCAATCCTTTTGCCGACAATATATTTCTTTAAACCTCTGCGTATGGTCTCAACTTCCGGCAATTCAGGCATGGAAAGATTGTAACACAGATTCAGCGACTCATAGTTTGTCTTCTGGAGGACTCTTTGCTACAATTGCCCTATCTCGCGATGTCCGCGACAAGTTCTACACGCAGCGCTTGTCGAGGGTCGCCGTGATCTTTGATAAGCAAAAAAGAAAGGATACAACGATGAACCTCGTTCCTTTACGCGGTGAACTCATAGAGGCAGATCTCCCTCTCTGGGGGGAGATCCTCGCAGGTATCTTCCTCGCCGTCTTTTTCATCTTCGTCTATCGGGTGGCCAGGACTCCAAAGCCTACCTCCCCTGCGAAGAAGGAAGTGACGGTGGTACCGACCACAGTCGATACGATAGACAAGGTATTTGCCGACATCGCCGCCGGTCGGACGCCTCAAGGCTCGTTCACCGTTAAACGGTCCCAGATTGCTCCCTACCCAGACGATACGGAGATCCTGAACCCACCCGATGACGCCGCGTGAGTGTGTCACGACCTTTCTTTTTGCTTACCCGACCCCTCCTCCAGGAATTTCCTGGCGGAGGGGTTTATATGTTATCACTCATCTATAACCTATAGTTTGATTTGGGCCTCGTGTTCTGCTATCATCCTCTCAGGCATATATCTGTCTAGATTTTGTCATGTATCTTCATAATTAAGTTGCTACAATTGTATTTATAGGAGAGGCACGCTTTCCCGATATGTGGGAGATGCGATTCTCTCTTTCGCACTTTTACCACGTCATGCGTGGTTCTCCTAATTTAGGAGGCGTTCTTTGACAGCTTGTTGTGAACTTACTTGCCCTCCGTAGCTTTATGCGCAGGAGGGTATACTTCTTTTCTTTCTCATTCTGCGAGAAAGTACGTCGGCTGTAGCCTCATAGGCAGTAGTAGGTAGTAGTATGTAGCTGGTAGCATGTATTTCAAACTACTTACTACACACTACTTTCTACTTACTACCTGTGATGCCGCAGTCGACTCAAAAGAGGTTCTTTTGAGGCCTGCTACTCAATTCTCTCACTGATCCAGGAGGTCAGGAGGCACGAGTATCAGTCTTCGACGAGGCTCGTTCAACAAACGAATCGTTGGTTTTATCTTGGGAAGGTCGCTTTCATGTCGAATTCTCGACACACGTGCAGTGAGCCCGATTGTAACTGGATGGCTGCGGAAGGAGAGACTCTCTGTCCCAAGCACCTTAGGGTGCAACAAGGCGGGAGCGCTCAATCTCCGAAAATCGATTGGGCTATCAGCCTTATACGCTCGGGTACTCATCAACTTATGCTGAGTCCGGAGTCGTGCAAGGGCCACACAGCGATCGCTTTTCTTGCTCCCGCTCAAGGGAGTATTCCAACTCTGGGAGGGTGAGATGGAGCATGTCGACTACGCCCGCTTTGCCGTCGCCACGGTAGTATTTATCAGCTTGCTGATCTTACTCATGGCCACCTACCGACGTGCCGATTTCCGGGGATTCCCCGGCAACATCGACGAACACGACGGCGATCGTCGGCTCAAGCAGATTCCTTTCGACGAGAAAGGAAATCCACGACCGACAGCCTAGTCCTCACCAAGTTCACACAGGCACGCGCCCCCCGCCATACCAGGCGGGGGCGCACCTTCTTTACTATTTGGAAGTAACGACTGAGGTAATTTCTTTGAGAAAGTTTTTCTTGGAGAATTTCTCGGCTCTCTTTACACAATCCTCTTCTTTAAAACGTTTTTTGTCAAATGTTTTTAATTGTCCTATCAGACTATCTTCTGTAAGTTGATCAAAAAAGAGACCTGTCTTGTTTTCAACCACTGTCTCTTTAACTCCCCCCGACCTGAAAGCGATAACCGGTGTCCCCTGACCCATTGCCTCAACCGGCGTAATGCCAAAGTCCTCATCCTCTGAGGCAAAAAGGAAAGCCTTGGCGCCAGCCATGAGTTCTAACTTCTCCTCATCGCTCACTTCCCCCATAAACTCTACAGAACGCTTAGCGCTTGGCGCATTGCGCATAGCGAGGGCCCTCAGCTCCTCCCCATACCCGGCAAAAGCTTTGCCGAAAACTTTAAGCGGCAGCTTCAGCTCGGTACAGGCTTTAACAATCAGGTCGACATGTTTGGCGCGTGCCAGCCTCCCCCCAGTAAGAAAGAAGGTTCTTTCTCGCTTAGCGCTTAGCGCTTGGCGCCTAGCGAGATCTACGGGTGGGTACACCACAACTGCATCCCTGCGGTAAAACTTCTGAATACGTGCCTTCACCTCTTCAGAGTTTGCGATAAACTGATCAACATTTTTGGAGGCATTATAGTCAACAATCCGTAGAAAATGGTTGATCGTCTCACCGAGTATCCGTAAAACAAGGTTATTTTTCCACTCCCTGGCTGTTGCGTAGCCATAGAGATAGCGTGGTGGCGTGTGGCAATAACAAAATAGTTTAGCTTTGCCTTTTTTGAGGCTATTTGGGAAATAAGCCCCTGTACTGGATGTAATAATCACGTCATATTTTGAAAAATCAAACGACTTAAAAGCTAACGGGGACAAAAGTCTTAATGGACTAATCAATTTAGCTCTGCCGGGGATAAGATTCAAAAATGAGGTGTGAATCTTCCAATCCTTAAACCGCTCTTTATGTGGACCTAAAAAGCTGGGAAGATAGACAGTAGTAAAGACGTCAGCCTCAGGGAAAGCTTCATGGAGTGCCTCCAAGACCCGCTCTGCCCCACCGTACTCTTTGATATAGTCATGAACGAGTGCAACTCTCATAGAAGTTCTATCTGACCGTTCTCCTCAGGGGTCTTTTTAATAGGTTTCCCGCCTGCACTTACCTTCGGCAAAGGCTGATGGCGGGCAGGCTTGACCATATCAGGATACCTTGCATCAAGCCGACTGATAAGTGACTTAAAATTATGCTTTTCAAACCCCTCCCTGAGGGCAGCCATGTCCAGGTCACTCACCTTACACGTCTTGAGATCCAAGTGTACCGGTGCATCGGTCATAATTGTGGCTAACTTTTTGGCGAGAGCCCCTTGCTCTGCGTCCGTTGCTAATTTAAGACCGACTTTTTCAGGCACTTCGCCGATTTTTTTATAGAGAGCCTCAAATGTCCCAAACTTCTGCAGTAAAGAAGAAGCAGTCTTTGGCCCAATTCCGGTAATCCCGGGATAGCCGTCTGAGGGATCACCGATGAGGGCTTTGTAATCAACAAATTGGGATGGCTTGACTCCGTATTTCTCCTCGACCATAGCCTCATCAAAAATAGCTGTCTTAGTCATACCGGTGATCAGCATAATAACTTTAGTCGTCTTATCAACAAGTTGAAGCATATCCCGATCACCGGTAACGATAAAAGTCTCGACACTAGGATCTAATTTTTTGACTTGATGGGAGAAAGTCCCGATAACATCATCTCCTTCATAGCCGTCTGCAAAAACAACTTGTGTTTTGGCTGTTTCGAGCAGCTCGTCTATTAGGACTACCTGATCTGACAAATCACTGGCCATGGGCGGTCGATGCTCATGGTAACCAGCGAACATACTTTGTCTGATGGTCGGCTTGGAACGATCAAAAGCAACGACTATATAGTCAGGCTTCTGTTCATTAAGTATGGTCAAAAACATCCCGAAAAAACCATAGACGGCATTAACTACCTGTCCGTTACTGTTGGTGAGCCCGGGCATAGCGTGATACGCCCGATGCAGGAGGGCTGACCCATCAATTAAAATCAGGTGCTTAGCCATGGAGTCATTGTAGCATAGAAGCAGGGTATTTTAGGCTTTTACCTTGGCGGGGAGGACTTTGGGGCCGACGATTTTCGTGAAGTCATCTGCGTCAAGCGTCTCCTGCTTAAGCAGCTCTTCTGCCAGAAGATCAAGCTTTTTACGGAGGGTAGTTACTATCTTAGCTGCACTCTTATAGCCGGCATCCAGGATCTTTTTAACCTGTTCGTCTACTTTTGCACTCATTTCATCAGATAAATCTGACGTCTCGTAGGGATTTCGCGTCTCTTGTTCAAGTGTCACCGGGCCTAACTCACTCATACCAAAGCGCATAACCATAGCCCGTGCCACCTGAGTCGCCTTTTCAATATCATTGGAGGCTCCCGTTGTTATTTCCTTAAAGATCAAATCCTCTGCTGCACGCCCCCCCATCATCACAGCTATCTGCTCCAGTAACCGGGTCTTGGTCTCATGCACACGATCGATGTTCTCCATCATGGTATGACCCAAGGTCATACCGCGTGAAACAATTGAGATACGATGAACCGGATCCATATGCGGCATCTCCCAGGAGACGAGAGCATGCCCTGCTTCATGGTAAGCAGTCATGCGCCTGTCATCCTCTGACTGTAACCGCTTTTTCTCAGGACCGATTTTCACCTTGGTGGCTGCCTCTTCCAGATCATCCATATCAATTGCTTTTTTTACCAGTCTGGCAGCCAGGATTGCAGCTTCATTAAGCATGTTCTCCAGGTCTGCCCCCGAGAAGCCGACCGTTCGCTTGGCTACTTTCTCCCAATTAACTTCCTTGGTAAACGGCTTACCCTTAGCATGGATATGAAGTATTTCTTTACGTCCCTCAACATCAGGCAGATCCAAACTCACCCGTCGATCAAAGCGTCCCGGACGGACCAGTGCCGGATCCAATACGTCGGGTCTGTTAGTTGCAGCCATGACGACTATCTGCTCACTGGGGGTAAAACCATCCATCTCAACTAAGATCTGGTTGAGTGTCTGCTCACGCTCATCGTGTCCACCCATGAGTCCATTGCCCCGCTGACGACCAATGGCATCGATCTCATCAATAAAAATGATCGCCGGTTGGGCCTTCTTGGCGGTATTAAAAAGATCCCGCACGCGTGAGGCACCGACCCCGACCAGCATCTCCATGAATTCTGAACCAGCCATACTGAAGAACGCGACATTGGCCTCCCCGGCTGTTGCCCGTGCCAGAAGTGTCTTACCAGTTCCGGCCGGACCGACCATCAGTACTCCTTTGGGAGTTCGCGCGCCCATGGCTTTATATTTTTGCGGATTACGCAAAAAGTCGACAATTTCCTCTAGCTCTTGTTTGGCCTCATCAACCCCCGCCACATCTTTAAAGGTGACTTTGGGTGTATCTTTACTGTAAAGCTTGGCGCGTGACTGACCGAAGGAGAAAATACTTTCCTGTGTGCCGCGTGCTTGCCTGAAAATAAAGTAAAATATGGCTACCATGAAAATAATCGGGAAAAGCGTACCGATGATATTGAACCACAGACCCATACTGGAGGTGGAATTGACGGTGACTTTGATATTTTTATCCTTCAGAGACACGCCGGCGTTGTTGAAAAGTGAATAGACATCAGCTGCGGGCTCTTTGGAGGCTTCAATTTTTTGTCCTGACTTAAGTGTGGCAGTTATTTTTTCATCATTGACGACCAGCTCACTCACTGAATTTTTCTTTACATCGCCGATGATTTCTGAGAGGGAAACTGTTTTGGACTGAGTTGATGGCACACTGAAAACACCAAGCAGTAATAAGCCCAAAAGGGCGAGGAATCCATAGAGAATGACGCTTTTCCAGGAAGAACGGAGCTTAAAACGAACAACCTTGTTTTTCCTGGGGGAACTCCCTTTTTTATTGAGTGTTGCCATCTGAGTCTCCCGAGTATAGCAAAAGAGCGTCTGAGATACCAGCCCTAGGCGGGTAAGCTCAATTTCCCTTCATAATAGACAATAAGACCGTCTTTAACCATACTTTCGAGTATTTGTTCAAACCGGGACGGTTCGACAGGATTCCGCTCGGCAAAGTAATCCTGTAAGCCTGTAAATGAGATCGATGCTACCTCAAGTAATAACTTGACCGTTTGACCACGGAAGTAACGATCTGAGGTCAGAAAATGCGATTGCTTAGGTACCGGTATCTTTTTATCTTTAAGTACCAAACTACTGTAGTCCATCAAGGCTTGATTCCATTCATACGCCCTGTTTTTAGGAAGAATCTGATAAGCAATTTCCTCAATCACCTTCTCCTCGGGTAGCTGTCCGTTAAAAAACTCGTGGGTTATCACTTTGCGGATATTAGTATCAACGACCGGGATCTGCACATCAAAAGCAAAACAGGCAATCGCCGAAGCTGTGTACTTACCAATTCCTGGGAGTTCAATCAGTTCTATAACTGTTCTGGGCCAGCGTATTGTTCGAGCCTGTCGAGAACTTCTCGACTCGTTTTTCTCGCTCGAAGAATATTCATTTACAAGCACTTTTGCAGTTTTCTGCAGATTGAGCGCCCGGCTGTTATAACCAAGCCCGGACCAATAACGCAGAACTTCGTGCAGTGACGCCTCTGCCAATTGAGTAACTGTCGGAAAACGCTTGATCCAAGCATTATATTTCGGAATGACACGGCCAAGTTGGGTTTGCTGGGACATTACTTCCGAAACCAGAATCGGGTATGGGTCTCGTGTCTTACGCCACGGCAAATCCCGCTGATTATCTCTATACCAAAGCAATATTTTATCCTGAAATATTTTGATAGCTGATTTATTAAGCTTCATAGGGGATGTACAAAACTAAAAACTTCTAATTCTTAACTTTGAATTCTAAATTGATATGAAGCCCATTTTTTCTTTAACTTCTTTAATGGTAATCTGTGCCTGTTCGCGACATTTAGCAGCGTGTTCACGTAGGATATCATCAACAAGCTTAGGGTTGTCTTCATATTCTTTGCGCTTCTCCTGGATAGGCTTTAGCTCCTCATAAATAACCTCTGCCAACTCTG
Source organism: Patescibacteria group bacterium (assembly GCA_038064195.1). Classification (GTDB taxonomy): domain Bacteria; phylum Patescibacteriota; class Microgenomatia; order Levybacterales; family UBA12049; genus JACROF01. Next base: position 78,123 of record JBBTTO010000002.1, read on the forward strand.
CCTTCATCTCACTATAGCGGATCTTTTTGTCTTTATAATCCAGAACATATTTGTGATGTAATTCCTTACCTCCAAGCAGATACATCAAAGTAAACAAGTTGGCAACTCCGCCTGTTTGAGGGATCTGTCCGCCCACCTGCCCGCTGTCTGTCGGGACTTTGGCCAGCTTATTTTTGATAGTCTCTAAGTCATCTGTTAGGTTAAGAAAACTCCCTTCAACTGACTTGCTCATCTTCCCTTCCCCCGTTAGGGATGGTACATACTCTCCCTCAGTCTTAAAACGCTGCGGCTCAGGAAATGTCTCCCCAAACATACTGTTAAACTTGCGGGCAATCTCTCGCGTCACTTCCAAATGCGGCTCCTGATCAATCCCGACAGGCACTAACTCACCCTTGTAAAGCATGATGTCTGCTGCCATGAGGACCGGATAATACAGTAAGCCCATATTGACATACTTTGGATGCTGGGCCTTTTTATCCTTGTAGGTTGGCAAATCCTCAAGGCGTGCGACCGGATAAATCGTGCTGAGGTAGTAGGACAGCTCCATATGTTCAGGCACCATAGACTGGACTTCGATCAAACACTTTTCTGGATCAAGTCCTGCAGCTAAATAATCTAAAATAACACTGCGTGTTGCCTCAGCCAGTGTCTCTTTTTCGTAAGGGGTGGTGATGGCGTGTAAATCCACGACTGAAAAAACACAGTCATAGTCATCCTGTAATGAAAGCATGCCTTTGACAGCTCCCAGATAGTTACCTAAATGGAGTCTGCCTGTTGCTCTGATCCCTGAATAAACTTTTTTCTTCATAGTTAAATGATTATACCACGAGAGGCTCAATAAATAAGCACATCTAAGTTATGCTACAATGCTTCCCGCATGAACGAATTTGAAACATCAATCCAGTTGAGTCGTCAAGCTAACCCAGGGCTTTTTCTTAGACATGATAGTGTCTTTGACCAGGAGGCCAAAAATGTTAAGCGATTTCGCGACAATGAGATGATACACCAAACAAGCTTAGCTATTCACACAACTCGCCTTCGAGAACTTGCCACAAGCCTCGTTCCAACAATGACCTGCCCAGGCACTGATCTTAACCTTTATCGCATTATTGATCTAATTGATACGCATGATGTGCCTGAGGTAGTAACGGGAGATATTCCTACGCCTCAAAAACGCAATTTATCACAGACAGCAAGGGCTGACCTGTCTCTGCTTGAAGCAAAAATAGCTAAAGAGTGGGCCCCTGTGTGCGTCCCGCCAGGATTGGAGGCTGAATTTATCTCACGCTACCAAGAAGCCGTAAGTAAACAAAGTCAAGAAGCACAATTTGTTGACATCATAGATAAATGGGACGGCTTAGGAGAGGCAGTCCATGAAGTCCGCTGTGGTAACACTCAATTTCTTGAAATTATTGAGAGATACCGCAACATCTTCCCTGAGTTTGCAGGATATCCTCTTTGGGACATTATGGCAACTGATCCAGACATTGGTCTTGGACAAATTCCCACGTCTGAAGAAGTGCAAAGATACTCAACGATTAGCCTTGCTGACTATTATGCTGATCCCCAAACTTTTTGGCAAACCGTTATGGATCCAGCCCTACCACCTTTTATGAAGAGGTGGTTAAATGCTTCATTAACCGGCTTCAATTTTATCTGCGGAACAGCTTTATTTAGCGGATGGAAGTTTGAGTTAGGCTATCAATCTCCTGAGCTATGGGAGCCACTCTTGTTTGAGTCTGGCAAATCCTCCTAGTAAAATAGCTTCCCTAATCCTCTTAACCAGATTTACGATGAAATAGACATTGTGATACGAGCCCAGACGTTGTGCGAGGAGCTCATCAACTATAAAAAGACAACGAAAATACGCTCGAGTATGATACAGACAATTAGAAAACGTTCTATAAAGGCAAAATTATTTGGAGAACATTATCTAATATCGAAGAATAGCAAATAAAGATCAGAACAACCAACTATAGGATGAGCTGATGAGTTTGGAGTTTAAGTTAATCTTTAAATTACTGGATCAATCGCAGCGAGAGATGCATTCTGAGAAAATCGCTCTACTACGTCTACATCTTCTGTAAAAGCAAGTATTCGTGGATTAATGGGAAGAGGATCTATGGGGATAGTAGTTATTGCCTCAATTGTTGCAAGTGGCCCAAATCCCCCATCAAAGAAAATCCCGCGCTCACCAGTCGTGCCGTCGCTATACTCAAGTCTCTTTTCGAGATCATCCTTCGCGACCCTACCCTGTGTCTGCTCGACCCTGTAATCATTAATGTTAGGATATGGGCCTTCAACCTTTGTCCATGTACCATCTTGCTCTACTCGCACGATACTAAATCCCCCTTCTGTCTCAAAATACACTGCTTTAAGATTATCAATCAATGTCGCATCTGGTTTAAAAAAATCCTCAAGAGGTACATAGGATCTACTATCTCCCTCATAACGATGCCCTGACATATTTGCTCCAATATTTACCTCATCCGGCCAAACAATCTCAACCGTATTTTCAGGATCCCATTCCTCTTCTTGATCTTCCCCAACTTCACCTTCATCAATATCCCTTTGAGCTTGAATTGGCAAGAGAACCTCCTCACCATAAAGCCAGAAGGGTAAGTGGCGATCACCTTGAAGATCTAGTTGGAAAACTTCACTTTGAGAAGCTGGAAGGGCTGGTAGGACTGAGCCCTGTTCTTTTGCTAACATAAGATATATCTAGCGTGATAATAAAATCATTATGTACATATGTCAAGAAGCCCTTAATCTCCCAAGCCATTCAGCCTTGAGTTGCTGAAAAGACTCCTGAAGAATTGACTCCCTGATACGCTTAACCAGATTTACGATGAAATAGACATTGTGATACGACCCGAGGCGCTGGGCGAGTAGTTCATCAGCCACGAACAGATGCCTGAGGTACGCCCGCGTATAGTGCTGACAGGTCAGACACTCACACCCCGGATCGATGGGGTCTTGATCAAGCGCATATTTGGCATTAGTGATCTGGATAGTAAAGTTGTTTTCCTTCCGTCCACCATTCCCGGGAGATATATACAAATTGCCATGTCTTCCTCTCCTGGTCGGGGCGACGCAGTCAAAAAAATCTATCCCCCGCGCCACCCCCTCAAAAAGATCTTCTACCTCGCCGATTCCGAGTAAGTGCCTCGGCTTATCATCCTGAAAATACGGCACGCACCAGTCAAGGACATTACGCAAAACTTGCTTTGAGGTATAGGATCCACCTATTGAGACAGCCGGGAAGTATTTATCGGTAAATTTTGCTGACTCGTGACGCAGATCTTCATAGTATCCCCCATGCACAACTCCATACATTAATTGATCCTGTCTTTTTTGCGCTGCAAGACTTGCTAGTGCCCATCTATTCGTCCGCTCAAGGGAGACTCTCGTCGTCTGATAGTCCCAGAGAGGCGACTCATGATCATCGAAGGCAACAATGAGGTCTGCTCCCAACTTTTCCTGTGCCTGTATCGAGACATCCGCATCAAACCAGTGCTTTGACCCATCAATATGAGAATAAAACCACACCCCATCTTCACTTATTTTGGCAGCTCTAAGCTTGTTAAGCTGCTTCTCCTCAGTCGTTTTGGTCACGGCTGGTAACAAGATGCTTTTCTCAATCGGGTCTGAAAAAACAGACTTTGAGAATTTACTCATCTTGCGCCCTTGACTATCCTTCAAAGTGACTTTTTTCTGGGCGACACCTAAAGAAAAGACCTGAAACCCTCCACTATCAGTCATGGTTGGTCCGCCTCGGATTGAAGAAGTCGAGACGGGCCCATTCCATCCCTGAAATTTTGCTAGTCCGCCTAATTTTTCAATAGTGTCGACTCCCGGTCGTAAAAAAAGATGATACGTATTGGAGAGGACGATTTGTGCCCCGATTGTCGCTAAATCCTGACTGGAAAGTGTTTTAACTGTGGCCTGAGTCCCAACCGGGTTAAAATGGGGGGTCAAAATATCACCGTGAGGAGTTGCGAGCCTTCCTGCTCTAGCCTTGGAACTTTTATCCTTTTGTAAAACTGAAAAATGAAACATAATAATTAATTTTCCTCAGAAAAGATGCGTGAGTTTGAGCGATGAAACTACTTGTCATCATAAGCACCGGCGTACATTCTATGATGTGCGTCTAACGCTTGAGCTACCCTTTCATGACCAAAAAGAGAATCAATCTCAGCATGCAATTGAGCTCGAGAAACGGGATCTGCTCTATAGACGCGAGGATAACGAGCCGCATCAATAATATCAACCAAGTTTATAAAATCAATGTCTTCCCTTAGTTCTTTATCACTCAATGATTTGGGATCAAATTCATCATCACCAGGATATGGATCTCTTCCTTTCTTATGATGGCCATATGCAATCATCGCCTCCCGAGGTCGACCTACCTGTAACAGCATGTCACGTCCGTATTGGACGTGTCTACGAATCCTTGCACGCTCCTCTGCAGTTAGCTCCTTTGGCGAGTCCAAAATTGCTTTTCCAACTTCGATTTTCCCGACATCATGCAGGAGTGCTCCTTGGATAAGTTGCGCAATCCTTGCTTCTGACAATCCCATCTGAGTAGCTAAATCGACAGTTAATTCAGCCGTTCGGACACTATGTTGAGCGCCTCTCCGATCGACTTCAAGTAAATCCAGCAAAAAAGGCTCTACTACCCGCTTAAAGCCAGGAGTTTCAAATACAGCCCTTACCACACCGTCCTGCTTAAGGTTGAGGATATCTATATGAAGAGGCTGCAAATTCACACCAGCGGGGTTGCCCGTTTCAGCAGTCATCTTAAAGCTTGCCTACCTCCATTTTAAATTGATCACCGCGGTCTGAATAGCTTTTAAACATATCAAAGCTTTTACAGGCAGGAGAAAGGAGCACGATGTCACCCTCCTTGGCAATTTTATGAGCCGCTTGAACGACCTGAGACATAGAGGTTGCACCTTCCAGGAGTAATAAATGCGGCTTGGGATTTTTAATAGCTGCCTTAATCGTCGGCCACTCGCGACCAATGCCGATAATTGCAAGTATAGTGGGATCTTGCGAAATAACTTCTCCGAGCGCAGTAAAGTCACTCCCCTCAGTTACACCCCCGAGAATGAGTACCTTAGGCTGAGTAAATGATTCAATTGCCGCAATCGCACTCTCAGGATTGGTCGCAATTGAGTCATCATAGTACTTCACCCCTCTCACCTCTCTCACTAACTCTAGTCTATGAGGTAATCCCCGAAACGTCTTGAGCACTTTGACAATATCTGCTTTACTTGCTCCGGCAAGTGTGGCAGCCATAGCTGCAGCTGCAGCATTTTCCCAGTTATGCTTACCGGGTAAGGCGATATCTTTGGTATCAATAATCTTCCACTCCGTCCCCTCAACACGCATCCAGATGGCCCCGTCTTTAAGCGATGTTCCCTGTTCTGTAGTCGTTCTCTCACGGGTAATTTGGAAAACCTTCCCGTTAGTATACATATCTGATTCATGGGTGGGGAGATAGTCACGATTGAGGATAGCGAAATCCTCTTTCGCTTGATACCTGAGGACATTTCTCTTGGCGTCGACGTACTCACTCATGTCTTCGTGATAGATAAGGTGCTCAGGCACAGTCATGAGCATGACAGCAATATGCGGACTTTTCGTCAAATCCTGCAATTGGTATGAAGAGAGCTCCAGAACGACAACTGAACTTTCAGCTAAGTCCTCAAGAAAAGTCAAAGGAGGAATACCTATGTTACCGCCTAAATAAACATCCCGTTCGCTTTCCTTAAGCATCTGATAAATAAGCATACTGGTCGTGCCTTTGCCTTTTGAGCCTGTGACCCCCACGATATAACAGGGACATAAATCAAAAAACAATTTTGTTTGGGAAGTAATAATCGCTCCATCCTTCTCAGCTTTCTCAAGAAATGCCTGCTTACTACTGATACCCGGACTGCGGACAATAAGATCAAAGCCAATTAGTTTTGTAAAAGCGTCTAGGGCGGCAACTACCTCCCCAAGTCCCCTAGCCTGACCCAAGATTTCTGGTGAGATATCCTTCTCGTCTTTTTGATCAAAAAACGTCAGATCAGCACCAAACTTACTCAGAAAAACACCCGTTGAGAGTCCTTCAGCTCCGAGACCTAGGATTGCTACCTTTTTGTTCTTAAAAACTGCCAACTGTTCCTCTGAATATTTCATAACACCCGTATTGTAGCAAAAAGCCTAGTGTACTTCATGTCTGGCTGTTTGTCCAAGCTCATCCGTGCTATGATCTAACTATGTTGGCCAAGGTTTACTCTGGAGCCGTAATCGGACTTGACGCCGTACTCATTGAAGTTGAGATTGATATTGCCTCCCAAGGACTTCCTAATTTCACAATCGTTGGCCTGCCTGATAAAGCCGTTGAAGAGGCCAAAGAGCGCGTCCGCTCAGCCATACGTAACTCCGGAGCTGATTTTCCGGCCAGGCGGATCACTGTCAATTTGGCACCGGCTGATCTGCCAAAAGAAGGGCCCTCCTACGACCTGCCTATTGCGTTGGGGATACTTCTTGCCTCAGGTCAAATTCAAGCCGACGTCTCAAATGTCTTAGTCTCAGGCGAGTTAGCACTTGATGGCCGAATCCGTCCGATAACGGGAGTACTCTCTCAGGCGCTTTTGGCTCGCGATCTGGGATTCAGTTCTTTTTACTTACCATCAGACAACGCCAAAGAGGCAGCCGTCATTGAGGACGTGACGATTCTCCCTGTCACAACTCTTCTGGAGCTTTTCAAACATCTCAGACAAGAAGCAGTTATTACACCACTTTCTGCTGCCCCAGAGCCCCTTGAAAAAGAGCTGATTTTTGAGTTTGATATGAAGGATATTAAAGGTCAGCACCAAGCCAAAAGAGCCTTAGAAATTGCAGCGGCTGGTGGCCACAATATCCTGATGAAAGGCCCACCCGGTGCAGGCAAGACACTCCTTGCCCGTACTCTGCCATCAATCCTGCCCCAGCTTACATTTTTTGAGGCAGTTGAGGTAACCAAGATCTATAGCATCGCGGGCATGCTCTCTAGTAAAGGGATCCTTTACGCAAGGCCTTTCCGCTCACCTCATCATACGACTTCCCTTGTCGGTCTGATTGGTGGCAGCAGTACGCCCCGCCCGGGTGAGATCACACTTGCTCACCGCGGGGTATTATTCCTTGATGAATTTCCCGAGTTCCCCCGCAATGTTCTGGAGACACTTCGTCAACCGATTGAGGATGGCATTGTCCATATCGCTCGTGCCGCCGGCAAGGTCTCTTTTCCTGCCAAGTGCATGCTGGTAGCAGCTCAAAATCCCTGTCCATGCGGTTTTCTGGGAGATCCTAAAAAAGCCTGTATCTGTAATGCCAGCCAAATCAGTCGCTATCAGAAAAAAATCTCAGGTCCTCTACTTGACAGAATCGACATTCACTTAGATGTCCCGGCTGTGAAAGTAGAGCAATTAGTTGAGCAGTCAGATATATTGATTGAACCGTCAGAGGCTATACGCCAGCGAGTGCAAAAAGCCCGGGATCGTCAGACAAAGCGCTATCATGGGCGATCCCTTATTAGCAACGCCGATCTCAGAAATAAAGATATTAAAGAATTCTGTGAGTTATCCAGTGCCTGTCTCACACTTCTCCAAACAGCCGTCACAAAACTTAATCTTTCAGGCAGAGCCTATAATCGCACTATCAAAGTTGCCAGGACTATCGCCGACCTTGCAGAAAGTGAGATGCTTCAGCCTGAACATCTGGCCGAGGCATTACAATACAGAGCTAAAGAGCAGCGAGTGTTTGTTTGACAAAACTCCCCTTCCTTTGCTTAGATTGATACTACTCCTATGCGAAAACTCGGTGCTTTTATCGCCTATACACTCCTCCTGCTTATCATCGGACGCAATTTGTCTTTCCTCCCGCTGCTTGGCTCCCCTCCTAAAACACAAGTAGAAGACACTTCCCTCAAAGAAAAAATCCAAAAACTCATCAAGGAACAAAAAGGCAACTACGCTGTGTCATTTAAAGATCTCAAAACTGGCAACTACTTTGGCATCAATCAGGAAATGATGGTGACGGCTGCCTCAGTTAATAAAGTTCCGATTATTGCCGTGCTTTATTACTTAGAAAACAAGGGTAAGATCAGCTTCAATGATCAGGTCACTCTCCAAAAAGTGGATATTCAGGACTACGGAACAGGCAGTCTGCGCTATCAAAAACCGGGCGCCACATATTCTATCAAGACTTTAGCTAAGCTCACGCTCCAACAATCAGATAATACGGCTTCACATATCCTCGCCAATAAGATTGGGGAGGAGGTTATCCAGTCAACAATTAACAGCTGGGGACTCAAACAAACCGATATGGTTAACAATCAGACGTCAAGTTCGGATATGCAACGCCTTTTTGAAAAAATTTACCGCCGCGAGATCACATCAGATGCCAAGACTCGTGAGCTTTTAAGTTTTATGACTGAGACCGAAAGCGAAGACAGACTCCCTTCACTCCTCCCCCCCAACGCCTCCGTTAGCCATAAAACAGGAGACGGTGTGGGCTTTATTCATGATGTCGGGATCATAACAGTTAAGGGTCATACCTTCTTTTTGGGAGTTTTAACCTCAGATATCGGTTCACAGGAGATTCAGACCAGAAAAATTATTGCCGAGATTGCAAAAATAGTAGCTGATTCTTACTAACCTATGTCCCGATCCCTAGCCTTGAGTGTTTTCCTAATCTCTTGCCTCTTTCTTCTCCTCGGCTACCTTCATACAAGCACTGCTTTTGATCAGGATCTGGGCCGCCACCTTCTCACAGGTAAAATTATCACCTACTCCTTGCATGTCCCAACAACTAACCTTTTCTCTTATACCTACCCCGTCTTCCCTTTTATCAATCACCACTGGCTATCAGAGGTTGTTTTTTACAATCTCACGACAGTGACTGGCACAACCGGGCTCTTCCTCCTCTCTTTACTGCTGATAGTAGCTACTTGGGGACTTGTCGCACGTGATGCTTTACGAAAGGCGCACCCGCTTATTTTCCTGGTGTTATCTGTTATCTATCTTCGCATACTTTTCGAACGGACTGATATACGGCCGGAGCTTTTCAGTTTTCTTTTTTTGGCAACTGTTGTTACCATCCTTTACCGCTATAAGGAAAAATTCACCAAACTCATCTTCCTGCTTATTCCCCTCGAGTTACTTTGGACCAACATGCATATTTACTTTCCTATCGGTATCCTGATCACACTCCTCTTTGTGATTGATAACCTGGTCACACACAGAAAAAATCTCCTGAATCCTCAGACTAAAACCTTGATTGCGGTTTTATTCCTTATGGGGTTGACCACACTTCTCAATCCCCACGGGATCAGTGGTGCGACCTATCCCCTGCGAGTCTTTCAAAACTATGGCTATACTATCGAGGAGAACCAGAATCCTTTTTTTCTCCTCTCACTTGGCTTTACCAAGCCTTCCCTCCTCTACGTAGAATTAGCTGTAGGAATAGTACTCATAGCCTTTCTCGCCAGATTCAAAAAAACGAGGCTTATCGACTGGCTGCTTTTTATTACCTTCACTGCTATCGCTTTCAATGCTGTTCGTAACTTCCCTCTTTTTGTTTTTGCTACCTTTATTCCGGCTGTCAGGTCACTTTCAGAGTTACTTTTGACCTCCCTTAAAAATTTCAGTCCACAAAAACGCCTCATAATTATCCGGCTGGCTTATTTTTTAGTCCTCATCTTTATTGTCTGGCAAGGAAGGAGTGTTATAGCCCTGCATGGACTTGGTATTGGCTTTGCTGAGAGTGCTAAATCAGCCCTGACGTTTTTTGAGAAGGAGAAATTACACGGCCCGATCTTTAATAACTTTGATATCGGGAGTTATATTGAATATCGTCTCTATCCGAGGGAAAAAGTCTTTATTGACGGCAGGCCTGAGGCGTATCCTGCCTCTTTTATTCAGGATACCTATATAAAGATGCAGACAGACCCCGCTTTATTTGCCAAAGTAAGTAAAAAGCATAACTTCAACACTATCGTCTTTTCCCACACCGATCAGACTCCCTGGGCTGAGGCTTTTTTGCGTAGTATTGTCCATGACCCTGACTGGATCACTGTTTATTTGGACCCAATGATGATTATTCTGGTAAGGAACGTCCCGGATAATCAAAAAGTGATTAAAGCCTTTGGAAAGCAACTCCAGAACTATTCTTTCCCTCTTCCTGGGGATGAGAAATCACTTCGAACGCTTGGACATTTTTACGGGGAAATTGGTCTGACAAAACAACTTGAAGAAATTCTCCTTCGCCTTGTGGGACTCGAAGCTAACAATTGCAATACCTTAACAGTCCTCGCGCAAATCTACTCTCAGGAGAATAATCCGGCTGCAGGGCTCTACTCCCAACGAGCCCAAGCTGTCTGTCGTTAAAGAAGGGCTTGTTGATCAGTTGTCTGAGGCGGAGTCAGTCCGAGATGCTCATAGGCTCTCTTTGTCGCAACCCGACCCCGGGGTGATCTTTTGACAAAGCCTACCTGCATGAGATACGGCTCAACCATATCTTCAAGCGTGCCGATATCCTCAGACAGTGTCGAGGCGATGGTCTCAATCCCGACAGGCCCGCCGCTATGCTTCTCAATAATTGCCAAAAGGTATTTACTATCTAACTGATCAAGCCCCAGCTGGTCAATCTCCAAAAGACTTAGTGCCTGCGTAGTCATGGAAGGAGTAATAACCCCTTCCCCATGCACTTGAGCAAAGTCACGGATTCTTTTCAAAAGCTTGAGAGCAATACGGGGTGTCCCGCGAGCCCGTATAGCAATCTCGCCTATGCTTTCTCTATCCAGCTTTACCTGCAATTTCTCAGCGGCTTTTTGAATAATATGCCCGAGTTCATCAGGATTGTAAAAATTCAAACGATGTACCACCCCAAAACGATCCCTTAAAGGCCCCGCAATTAATCCCACGCGGGTAGTGGCGCCAACGATCGTGAATTGAGGCAAATCCAGACGCAAGGTTCGGGCTGATGGACCTTTGCCTAAAATAATATCGAGTGCATAATCCTCCATCGCAGGATAGAGAGTCTCCTCAACTACCTTATTGAGACGATGAATCTCATCGATAAAAAGCACATCACCTTTCTCAAGGTTAGTGAGGATTGAAGCAAGATCTCCCGCCCGCTCCAAAGCAGGCCCTGAGGTCACCCTGATAGTACTCCCCATCTCACGGGCTATAATATGGGAAAGAGTAGTCTTACCAAGCCCCGGTGGACCATATAAAAGCACATGTTCTAATGCTTCCTTTCTTTGCTTAGCAGCTTCAATTGCAATTTTGAGAGATTTTTTTATACCTTCCTGGCCATGGAATTCCTGCCAGCTACCTGCACGAAGCGAGGTCAGTACCACTTCCTCATCAGGCAGCTCCTCTTCAACTTTCTCAACTGTTTTCAGGCCTTTATCTTTTACCATATTATTTTCCTAGTGCCTTCAACGCGAGGCGGACAAGCTCCTCAGTCTCCATGCCATCCTTACTCACTTTGTGAATCGCAACTTCCGCTTCACGCGGACTAAAACCAACAGTTTGCAAGGCAGCAATTGCCTCAAGCATCTCACTTGACTCACCCTCTGCCAAATTTAAATCGTCCGTGCCACCAAGCTTATTTTTGAGCTCAATAATAATTTTCTGCCCGTTTTTTTTACCAAGCCTGGGGACCGCCATAAAAAATCCGACATTGCCGGTAATTACCGCATTAGCAATTTCGCTGCGTGACCCGATTGAGAGCACCCCTAGAGCCGACTTGCAGCCAACTCCGGAGACACTGATCAAAAGTTCAAATAGCCGTAAATCCTCAGCTGAGATAAATCCGTACAGCTCGAGCGTGTCATCGCGAACATGCGTATAGGTAAAAAGAGTCAGCGCCTCACCCATAGTAGCTCTTGAGAGAAGATGGGTAGTGACGGAAACTTTGTAACCGACCCCGTTAACGTCAAGAATAAGAGAGGGAGGAATCTTTAAAGCAACTGTACCGCGTAGCATGCCGATCATAGAGGAAAGTTATGCAATTATAACACAGGGTGAGGTAATTATTGCTTCAGCTTTAGCCCCATTTTACTTGAGAAAGCCTGCGCCAAGGCAACAGCTAAGGCGTCGGTCGTATCGTCAAGTTTGGGAATCTTCTCAAGCTTAAGAATTACCTTGACCATTTGGGCAATCTGCTTTTTCTCAGCATTGCCATAGCCTGTTACTGCCAGCTTGACTTGACTTGGGGCATGAGTCGCAACCGAAAGACCAGACTCGGCTGCTGCCAGGAGGATGACACCTCGTGCTTGTCCGACCATAAACGCCGTCGTCACATTGCGACTGAAAAAGAGTTCCTCAACTGCTACCACCTCAGGCTGATACGTTTTTATGAGTTCTTTAAGAGCTTTATAAATAATCAGTAACCGTTTTTCATCAGACATCCCAGTTGGTGTCTCAATACATCCATAGCTTATTGCTTTCTGCTTATTGCTTTCTGCTTCTATCACTCCCCACCCGAGTCTCCCAAGCCCAGGATCAACACCTAAGATACGCATAAGGGCATTATAGTACAATTTTTAATTCAAAATTTGAAACCCTATAGTTTGACAGTGTTTGCAATTTTTGTTATACTCACTTATCATATACTCTGTGGATATCGTAAATACGATATCCCGTACTATTTAACCTATGAAACATCCAATTCTTAATGCTACTCCCCGAACAATCTTAGGGAAAAAAGTCAAAAAACTTCGTCGCGAAGGTCAGTTGCCGGCAAATGTCTACGGTAAGTCACTCCCCTCTATTGCTCTACAAATTACCAGCAAGGATTTCAAAGATGTCTTTGCGGAAGTCGGTGAGACAGGGCTGATTGATCTTATGGTAGACGGTACCAAACACCCGGTTCTTGTCAAAAATCTGCAAATGAACTATCAATCGCATACTCCTCTGCATGTTGACTTCTATGAAGTTAATTTGAATGAAAAAGTAAAAGCTATGGTGCCGCTTGTCCTGATTGGCGAAGCCAAAGCAGTCACTGAGAATGTCGGGACACTCCTTCAGACCTTAAATGAGGTCGAGGTTGAGGCATTACCTGAATCACTCCCTGAAAATATTGAGGTCAATATCGAAAACTTAGCTGCTGTTGATGATCAAATCATGATCTCAGAGCTTAAAACACCTGAAGGCGTTACTATCCTCACAGATGAGAGTCAGGTTGTTGCCAAGATTGCTGAGATTGTCATTGAGGTCGCTCCTGAGCCGGTTGCTGAAGAGGGAGCCGAGGGTGAAGAAGGTGCTCCTGCAGCTGAGGGTGAAGAGACTAAGGCTAAAGAAGGCGAAGGAACCGAAGAAAAATCAACCAATGAAGAAAAACCGGCTGAAGAAAAAGCTGAGTAAACTAAAGCCCCACTTGCAGACTAAATTCCCGTGCCTCTTTAAAGTTAGGATCAATACTCAAGGTCGAATCTAGGTACGTTTTAGCCTGTTTTTTGTCCCCCAGCTGATATGACAACACGGCTAATTTGAAATAGGCATCACGGTACCCCGGATAGTCTCTTATTACCCTGAGCCAATATGTCTTCTGATTTTCCAGAGACTGTCGCTGAATTGAGGCTGCGTGCAGTACCTTCTCCCCCTCCAATAGCTCATAACTTCGTAAAAAGATACTGACCAGTAAAAAGGTCGTAACGAGGCTAAAAACTATGATTTTAAAATAGCTAAATATACTTACTTTTGCCAATTCGGTAAAAAGGCGGTTAATCCTCGGGGATTGTTTAGGAGGTTTAGAAAACATACTCTCAGTATAGCTTATTGAGTAGGCCAGGGTTCAATCATGATCGATTCTCCATGTCCGGGCATCTTCTGATAGATTTCCTCTGTTACAAATGGCATGAAGGGATGCAGGAGCTTAATAAGTATTACGTATAAAGTAGTAAGTATTAAGTATGAATTATCATCCATACGGTTTTTAACGTCCTCAATATATTTATCAGCGAACTCATGCCAGATAAACTCATACAGTCTCTCAGCCGCTAAATTAAACTGATAGTCATCAATATACCGCGTTATCTCTTTTACCAGCTGCTCAACCTTGTCCACCCACTCTCTATCAGTCGTGTTTTTTGCAGTCTTCTTTAATTCTTCAATACTTAATACTTGATACTCAATACTTGATACTCGTTTCATCTCCAAAAAGCGTGCCATATTCCACAGCTTATTAGTGAATTTACGAGCTGCGTCCAGCTTGGGATATGAGAGACTCTGATCATTACCTGTCGCATTACCATAAATGAGAGCAAAGCGTACGGCATCAGCTCCGTATTGCTCAATAAGCTCGAGCGGATTAATGACATTCCCCTTGCTCTTACTCATCTTCTTTCCCAACGGATCATTGACGATACCGTGGAAAAGTACGTCTTTAAAAGGCACTTCACCTGTTCGATAAATCCCGAGCATCGCCATACGCGATACCCAAGCACGCAAAATATCATAGGCAGTCTCCAAAACTGCGGTCGGATAAAACTTCTCAAAGTCGCCGGGCTTTGCCGTCTGAAGCGTCACATAGGGCCACTGACCACTGGAGAACCAGGTGTCAAAGGTGTCAGAGTCTTGTTCTAATTTAGTTGAACTGCAAACTGGACATTTCTCTGGCTTCTCCCCTTCAGTCACAATCCATTCAGAATTATTGCTAAATTGCTCTATTGGTTCATTGTTAATTGCTTTCGAGTTTTGACTTGTGGTTTTGCGCTTTGCGCTTTGCGCTTTTGGCTCACTGCAATCTCTGCAACGCCAGGCAGGGATGCGCATACCCCAGACAATTTGACGTGAGATATTCCAATCCCTGAGATTCTCGAGCCACTGGAAATACTGTGTCTCAAAACTCTTTGGATGAATCCGTATTTTACCTTCCTTAACTGCCTTGACCGCCTCGTTTTTAAGTGATTCGACTTTGACAAACCACTGTTCAAGAGGAAGTGGCTCAAGAACTGTTTTACATTTATAACAAAGCCCTACACGATTGATATACCCTTCATCTATTTTTTCAATTAGTCCTTTGGCATGCATTTCCTCAATAATTGCACTTCGGGCTTGCTTCACATAAAGCCCGGCGAACTTTCCCGCATGTTCATTGAGCTTACCATCGAACCCTATAACTTGTTTCATCAGCAAATCATGTCGCTTGCCTATCTCAAAGTCATTAAAATCATGTGCAGGAGTGACTTTAACAACACCTGTCCCAAATTCAGGGTCTACCGCCTCATCTGCAACAACTCTAATAGTAGCTTTACCTAACACAGTCTCTATTTCTATGTCTTTACCGACATATTGTTTGTACCGCGCATCTTCGGGATGTACTGCTACCCCCGTATCACCAAATTTTGTCTCAGGACGAGTCGTAGCTAAGACCAATGGCCCGTACTTAATATAATAAAGAGGACTGTTACGCTCTTCGTGGGTGACTTCCAAGTCGGAAAAAGATGTCCCGTCTTTCGTGCAATAATTGACTAGTTTATACGCACGATAGACGAGCTTGTCATCGTGCATTTGTTTGAAGGTCTGATAAACCAGTTTTTGTATATCCGGATCGAGGGTAAATTTCTCACGCGACCAGTCAAGTGAAAAACCGAGTTTTCGGAGTTGATTCTCTATCTTGCCGCCTGATTCACTCACAAACTCCCAGATCATTTGATAAAGCTGTTCCTGCGTATAGTCAAAGCGAGACTTACCTTCACTTTGAAGCTTCTTCTCGTAAACAAACTGCGTTTCAATTCCCGCATGATCTGTCCCGGGCAGCCAAAGCGTACTATCCCCCTTCATGCGGTGATAGCGAATCAGGATATCCTCAACCGTGAACATGGCATGACCGAAATGCAGGTCGCCGTTAGCATTAGGCGGGGGAAGGATAATACAATAGGGCTTACCATCAGGATGAATCTCAGGCTTGAAATAGCCTTTTTCTTCCCATGTTTTATAGTGCTTATCCTCAACGTCTTTGTGGTTGTAGACTTTATCCATTGAAGCTGATTGTAGCAGATATAAGGGGGCTCGGGAATAGATCGGGGTATCTTCGGGAATTAGACACGCTCGGTGAGCATATAACCCCTGGTCCTTATCGTCCGGATTTCATACGGACTGGCTTGCTTCTTAAGCTTACTCCGGACACGGGCTACTAAGCGATCTATTGACCAGTCTGAGACACCGAATTCCTGGTACTCTGGCCAAACTGCCTCAATAATATCATCCCGCTCGCAAATCTCACCTGTATGCTCTTTAAGAAGGGTAAAAAGAAGATGCTCTTTTTTGCTAAAAACCAGCTCCCGATCCATTTTACCGACATGATGGAAGACAAGCGATACATACTGGGCAAAAAGCGGACTAAAAAGGCTTACTTTTTTCTTATTTGTCTCTACCATGCCCGTTTGAAAAATATAGTCTGCTTCTTTTTGTTCTTCATCACTAAGTTCTTCCTCTTGAAAGACTTTACCCACTGCTTCTTTCTCCACTGTGGTGAGACTTTCCCATAACTCTTCTGATTGCAGGGTTATCCGCTCATCCTGCACAAGAAGTGAAAAAAGTTGTTCCGGAGTATTTATGGTATCTTCTTTATGTTCATTAAGAATAATAAGAGCCAGCTGTAGATACTGAACATATCCCCCTACCAATCTAAAAAGCTCCTGCTCTATCGTATCGCTAAAACTGAGACCGTAACGCTTTTTATAGTGATCTGCAATGACGCGTATATCGGATTGATTTGAGGGGCGGATATGTAATGTATGACAAAAGGCTGAAAGATCTGCCTTAGTGAATGCTTTAGGTGAAAGCGCGTCCAAACTTCTGAAGCTAGTAAAAACATAGGCTATCTTGCCATGGGATCCGTCGCGCAAGCCCTGAAGATTATCGAAGAACTCCGGTGTCACCACATCCTTAATACGGTCAAAACGAAGGAAAAACAACGTAGGATAGATTCCCTCTGCAACTATCATATTGAGAGAGCGACGAATACCGTCGATAAGTAAGAAAAGGTCGTTTGTCTGAATTGATGATAAAAACGAGCTGGCAATTTTTTGCTGGACTACGGCTGGTAACTTTGAACGCTCAACCTCATCTATTATTCTTTTAAAAGTTAGGGTCCAGAAGGGATATAATTCCCGCTCCACCAGATCGTTAAGATCAACTCTGATAAAAAGATGCCCTTCGTCTTTACTGATAAATTTTGCTTTAACCTCCGGATGATAGAGAAAATAACGCAGGAAATTACTGATTCCAACTCGTTTCATACCAATTAAATCAACTGAATGACGATGATGAAGATGTTCACCTAAAACCTGGCTGTCTTCCTCACGAAAGCTCAACGGGTAGCCTAACTCATTACCTCCTATTTCCATGAGGCTAATTCTAGTCTGTTTTTGTCAGTTTAGCAAGAAATATGTCTAGTATAGGCTTCTTGAGCTATGGTATACTCGATCCCATATGGCACGTCTTTTCAGTTCTCTCTCCGAACTTACAGAGCAAGCAACGGGTGCAATCGGGGATTTGAATGACCCCCTCATCAGCAATCGGGCCATACTCCAGGCAACGCTTATTGACGATCTGGTCTACACCGCACTCTTCAGTCAGGACAAGGATCTTAAGCAGCAATGCGCAGATCTGATCTATCGCCTATCTGAATTAGCAGGCTGTCCATCCACCTCAATCTATGAACTCTACAAGGCTTTTGGTGAGCAAAAAGTTGAAGGCTTTACTGTCCCTGCAATCAATGTCCGCGCGCTCACCTATGATACAGCTCGTCTTATCTTTCGCCTGATGAAGGAGAAAAAAATCGGAGCCGTTGTTTTTGAGATTGCCCGATCTGAGATTGAGTATACTCATCAACGCCCCCGGGAATACGCGCTGGCCGTATTGGCAGGGGCTATTAAGGAAGGGTATAAGGGGCCTGTTTTTTTACAAGGAGACCATTATCAATTCAGTAAAAAAAAGTTTAGTGAAGACCGGAACGCAGAAATAAACAAAATTAAAGATCTTATTAAAGAGTCAATTGAAGCACGCTTTTACAATATCGATATCGACGCATCAACACTTGTCGACCTGGATAAAGAGAGTCTGACTGACCAACAACAAAATAACAGCGACATGACCGCACTCTTAACTACCTATATTCATCAGATACAGCCAGAAAATATAACCGTCTCAATTGGCGGTGAAATCGGACATATCGGCGGTAAAAATAGTACTGCCCAAGATTTTGAAGCCTTTATGGAGCTGTACCAGCAACAAATAAAAGATCGGGGCATTACTAAGGTCAGTGTCCAGACAGGAACAAGTCATGGCGGTATCCCCCTTCCTGATGGAACAATTCAGGAAGTCAGTCTGGATTTCTCAGTTCTTAAAGCTATCAGCAATCTTTGTCGCGAGAAATATCATATGGGTGGTTCTGTCCAACATGGGGCATCAACTCTCCCACTCTCTGCCTTTGATCATTTTGTTGAAAATCTGACTCTTGAGATTCACCTGGCAACCGGCCTGCAAAATATTGTCTATGACACTATGCCTGCAGATCTTAAAGAAGAAATGTATGAATGGATAAAAACAAATTTAAGCACCGAACGCGAAGAGGGCTGGACTGATGACCAATTCATCTATAAAACCCGCAAAAAAGCCCTTGGACCCTTCAAACAAAGACTCTGGGATCTCCCGTATGCCGACAAAGAACCAATCATTGCCGGATTGACTCAGCAGCTCTCAACAATCTTTGAAAAATTACACATCTTTAATACAGAGACAGATGTCAAAAAATATGTCAAATAAACCCCTTAGCCTGACAGAGTTTATTCTTAAGGAACAGCAGGCCTTCCCCAAAGCGCACGGCAACTTCTCACTTCTCATGGAACAGATTGAATATGCTTGTAAAATTATTGCAAGTCATGTCCGTCAGGCAGGACTGGTCGATATTTTGGGGGTGACCGGTGAAAAAAACACGTTTCAGGACGAGGTAAAAAAAATCGATGTCTTCAGCAATGACCTCCTGATAGAGGTCCTCAAAACCTCCGGGCAAGTAGCGATGATCGCCTCTGAGGAACTGACAGAACCGATTGCCCTTAAGGAGAACGCGCCGTATATTGTATTTTTTGATCCGCTTGACGGGTCTTCCAATACCGATATCAATGCACCGATCGGAACAATTTTCTCAATATACCACACAAAGGGAGGACTCCTGCAAAAAGGTTCCGAGCAAGTAGCCGCAGGATACGTCCTTTATGGGACAAGTACGATATTTGTTTATACATCCGGGAAAGGGGTCAATGGATTTACTCTGGACCCGGCAATCGGCACATTTCTCCTTTCCCACCCGGATATTAAAATCCCCGAATTTAACAACCTCTATAGCGTTAATGAGGGAGAGAGTTTAACCTTTAATAAAACAACTCAAAAATTTCTCCATTGGATTAAGCAGTCCGATCCAACGACTAAACGCCCCTATAAACTCCGTTATATCGGGGCCATGATTGCGGACGTGCATCGCACACTCTTAAAAGGCGGACTTTTCCTCTACCCTGCAACTGGGAAAAACCCCAAAGGCAAACTACGACTTATGTATGAGGCTAATCCGGCAGCTCTCATTCTTCGTGAGGCAGGAGGTCTGGCTTTTTCAGATAAGACTCCTATCCTTGATCTGATGCCGGAGCATGTCCATCAACAAGTCCCCGTTGTCTTAGGGAGTAAAGGTAATCTCGAAGTTTTCCAAGAATTTTAATATATGCACTATATCGACGAGGCGCACTTACAGAATAAGCGTGTTTTATTACGCGTTGATTTTAATGTACCTATCAACAAGCAGCTAGAAGTTATCAATGATGAACGCATTCGTCAATCGATCCCGACAATAAAATATCTATTAAGTAATAATAATCTCCCCGTTCTTCTTGCCCATCTTGGTCAACCAAAAGGGATTGACAAGGCTCTATCTTTAGAGCCGATTGCAAAAAGATTGCAGGAGTTATTGCCGGATGTAAAAGTCATGTTTGTCCCGGATTTACAATCCGTACCAAGAGAAAATACCCGAAAGGGCATTACAAAAGTAATCGTTTTACTTGAGAATATCCGCTTTTTTGCAGGTGAGACAAATAATGATCCGGCATTTACCAAACAACTCGCAGGCCTTGGTGATGTCTATATCAACGACGCCTTCAGTGTTTCTCATCGCAAAGAAGCATCTATTATCGGACTGCCTACCCTTCTCCCTGCCTTTGGCGGATTGCTGATGAAAAAAGAAATTGAGATGGTCCATAAGCTTTTGGATAATCCCGCACATCCCTTTGTCGCGATTTTGGGGGGGGCTAAAATCTCAACCAAAATTTCTTTTCTGAATAAACTTATTGAGATAGCAGATACCATACTCCTGGGTGGGGGCTTGGCAAATACCTTTTTACTTGCTGAAAATAAACAGGTCGGAGAAAGCTTGGCTGAAGCAGATGAAATTAACGCCGCCAGTGAGCTGCTTGCTTTAGCTAAAGAAAAAGGTAAACAACTCCTTCTTCCTACTGATGTCCTCATAGGGGAAAAAGACGCTAAACAAAGTCTAACAAAAGTAATTAATGAACTCTCTTCTAAAGATACAATTTTTGATATCGGTCCACAGACAGTCATCTTGTATACAGAAGTCATTGCTCAAGCTAAGACGCTTCTTTGGAATGGACCGCTCGGGTACTTTGAAAATCCTGCTTTTGCGCAAGGTACAGATGGAATCTTTCAGGCACTGGTAAACAATACCGGCGCGATCTCAGTTATCGGGGGTGGGGAGACAATCACCTCTATCGCAGATGAAACTGACCGCAATAAAATAACTCATATCTCAACCGGTGGTGGGGCTCTCCTTGACTATATTGCGAATGGGACACTTCCGGGCATTGAAGCGCTCAACACGTCAGAATTGTCGTAATGTTGTCTGACATGAGTACTCCTCCTGTCAAGCTTTTCTCTCTTGTCTCTTTTATGATTAGTCCATGAATCCTGAAAAAGGACTTGATTGGGGAGCCGGCTTTGGTAGAGGGAGAATTTATAGGCCTCCTCGTACGCCTCGGACTGATGCCGGGGTGGAAAATTATCCAATTGCTGGACTTGAAGATACAACCACGGGAGAAGGTGAGCCTCTCCGACTTTATCTTGACGGATTTGATGGTATTCCCCCTCACAGAGCTGGCCAGACATTAAGACCGCAAAGAAACGGCAAGCACTAGTATCCACCTACCAACTCCTCCCTACTACGTAGATGAACCTGATCTCATCCGTCCGAACCCTAACCCTTAAAGCCTTACACTCTCTTGTAATGCGGCTATCTAAGACTCTCCAACTGACCCTTATTTTACTCACAGACGACGAGATCTCCCTTTTCAACCGAATGACCTTCCACCATCTGTCTACCCAATTCTGACCTGGGAAGGAACAAACCTAGATAATCCTGAGGAGCCCTATGAGCATGTACCTGAACATATGTATGATCCAAATTCACGAATTGGTGCGAAACGTTCGACCTAGTATTCCTCTTAACAATTCTTTATAATTAACTCCATGCCTGATATATTTAACGTTGAGCACTTCGTTCAAAGCTCAGGACAGCTGATTGCGCTCATAGCCTTATTTGGTATTGTTTTTGCTGAAACCGGTCTCCTTATTGGCTTTTTCCTCCCAGGAGATAGCCTCCTTTTTACAGCTGGGATTCTCTCATCTCAGGGGTATCTAAATATTTTTTTCCTCATACCCGTACTTTTTGTAGCAGCAGTTGCTGGTGATACGGCAGGGTATTTTTTTGGACATAGAGTAGGACGGAGACTATTCCAGCGTAAAGAATCATTTCTTTTTAGAAAAGATCACCTTATGAAAGCAGAAGCTTTTTATGAAAAACATGGTGGTAAAACAATTATTTTGGCTCGCTTTATGCCTGTAATTCGCACATTCGCTCCTATTGTAGCCGGAATTAGTCAAATGCATTATCGTAGTTTTATTTCCTATAACCTCATTGGGGCTGCTCTATGGGCAATTGGGCTTCCTCTTTTTGGATATTTTCTAGGCAAGCTCATCCCTGATATCGACAAGTATCTTCTCCCTATCATCGGCCTTATTGTGATAGTCTCAGTTGCTCCTCCAATACTTGAGGTTCTTAAGTCAAAAGAGGGAAGAACAAAGCTTCTCCAGTCCAGTAGGTCTATACTCAAGCGATTCTCTAAATAGCTGGTAAAATTTCTTCCAAGGTCTCTTGCTCAGGCTGGGCGTTACTACTTATTTTGCTTCTTACTGGGAGCGTCTTGAAAGGATACTTCAATTGCCTTCAAGCTGATGCGGGATTTATAGAAAAAGTATCCTACAGTTCCAAAGGTTGCTAAAGGAGACAGCCAGTGAGGAATATGCATACCAAAACTATCCAGTATCATAATCACACCAAGAATGAGAATTGAGTACATTGCACCATTCTTAAGATATTTATACTGCTTAATTCGTTCAATGTTACTCACTGTTAATTTACGAAGGATGAGTGCTCCAATGCCATTGCCAAGGAGGATAAGCGGAACAGAAAAAGTGAAGGCAAAGGCCCCAATTACACCATCGATTGAAAACGTTGAATCAAGAACTTCAAGGTACGCGATCTTACTGACATCAGACATATTCTCACTCATAAGTTTTCTTTCCTGATTCTCAGCAAATTGACGGAATCCGTGAATAATAAAAAACGCTGTTGAACCAAGAACAGCCGAGAAGGCGAGAAGAGGATTCTTTTGAAGGGCAAACCAGACAATCGCTGTAAGAAGAATTGATACAATAGCAAAGAACCACGCCCCTTGTGCCTGAAAAAAGCGTTCACCTTTGAGTCCGAAATGTTTTGGTTCAAGAAACAACCAATTAAAGAATAGAAAAACAAGGAACACTCCCCCACCCAACAACAGCAATGGGGAAGAAGATTCAATCGCCTCAGCAATACGGGGATCATTTGAGAAAGCAGCGGTGAGAATGCCGATGGGACCTATCCCTGGATTAGCAAACCAAATAATAAGAAAGGGCAACAGGCCACGGACGACAAGAACTGCAAAAAGGAAACCCCACAGGAGGAACCACTTACGAGCTTTCTTACTCATGCCCGACAGAACCTCAGCATTGATAATGGCGTTGTCAATACTCGTGATCACCTCAAAAAGGCCAAGTCCGCCAATGATTAACCCTAGAGCTAGAAAATCCATATCGAAGAATTATACCATGAATAGCAGGATAATTTATGAGCTACTATCCTTTGTTTATTCCAATTTGCTTAACGTTCAACAAAGGATAGTTGTAACTCCTGGTCAGTCGCTAGTGTTGACTCAAAAACTAGTTTCCCTCCCAAATCATTGACAGGAGAACTTGATCTGAGCAACTTACTATCAACAGGATAAGTCAGATTTAGCCGGTAAGGATCCGAAAGTGTCCCCGGTTGCTTAGCAACTAAGAGACCATAACTCCATTCCTGCTTATCAATTGCTGCCTTAGCATTAAGGGTATAACTGAGGGAGACTGTCCGTGTTTGCCCCATCGGGACAGTCACTAATAAACCAAAGACCGTCCTCCCCTTCTCACTTTCCTGCTCGACCTCAAGCCCGACAGGAGTTTTAAATCCCCGGGCCCGGTAAACCCTCGGATCAGTTGCCATCGCGGTTATTCTCTGCTCCTGATGATCTACCATAACTCCGGTTAAGGTTGTGTCTTGAGGAACAAGGACCCTCAGATATGCTTTATAATCTCCGCCAAATTTGCTTGCCTTAGTGCTGGTGTTGGTATACTTATAAGTAACGACATCCATTACCTGCCCCTCCCCGTCAATTGTAGCTTGTTGCTCAACTGAGCGCTTCAGATAAAAGTTACTTTTGTTTTGACCAATATTTGCCTCACTTGCCTGCAGACTATCCAACACAGTACCACTTTGAACAAGTCGCTTCTCTGTGATATCTCCTGAAAGATTATTCACGCTAAAAAGCTTTTGCATGGTCGGATCCGGAAAAGCAAAAAGCAGGTGCTTTTGAGCTAATGCATCAGCAAGAACGCTTACCATCTTTTGGTGGGAGAATTGACGGTTTTGTAAATGAGAAAGAAGAGCCTGCTCGGCAGAACGAAGGAAATCCTGCTTTTGGGTTGAACCGGGGAAGGAGTTGTCTTCCGCATGTGATTGAGTCAGGAGATAAAAGTTGTCTTTAGTAAGCCTCTGTTGATAATCCGGGAGTGTAATCGGCCCGGTAGCACCTAGAAGGTTAGACAGAAAGCTGACATCAATACCGATAACCCCATCGACATTCTGGCCCGTTTCAAGTTTTAAGAATGAAGCAGCTTGTGAGGCACTGGTCGGGAAATCAGGATCGAAATTGCTGTCACGCAAGAACCAGTGTGAGGCTCCCATAAACCGCTGGAGAGGGAAGGGAGGAGCAATATCAGCCGTCAGCTTACCGTCGGCATCATACACATTATGGATTGACATATCCTTCACCCTCCCATTTTGTATGGTCAGTAACCCATATGACCCGATAAAACCCCCTCCGGGTCGTAACTCAAAGTTATTTTGAAAAAGCACCAGGTAGTGTCTTTCTCCGTCAAACCCCAAAAGAACTGGTGTAGCATCAAGTGTGTTAGCAAGGAGACTAATAGGAGCCTGGAGAGAATCGAGTTGTTTTTTGTAATTTTGCGGCAGTGAATCTTCTGCTTGAATAGCCTGCAGTGAGCTGAGACCCTCCTTAAGATTATTCACTGCATCAAGATATGCTTGCTTGGTGGGCTCCTGTGATGACCCTAACAATGTCTGAAAAGCCACGCCACTACTGAGGAGTTGCGCCCCTGCCTCGGATATTTCATGGCCTGTATGCACAAGTCGCTGAATATACTCTGTTTCACGCCCCAAACCAACCCTACTACCCATAGAGCCAAGCAATGAGGCTGCCTGATCAGCAAGCAAGAAAGATGAACTCGCAGCTCTAACTGATGCAAGCGCTGACTCAAGTTGCCCGCGATCAACTTGTTGTTCAGCTGCCTTTAAGAAGACACCGCCGACCATACTTCCTCCCAGGGTCAGAAGCAAGGGGAGTGTGAGAACAAAAAAGAGACAGGCAAAGGTAAATGCGATTTTATTTTTAACACTTTTTCGCTGTTTTCCGGGCCGTGTCCGTTTACTTGCCTTAGCAGGTATTTTCGGGTTAAAGTCTAGCGGAAACTCTGTTAGCCTTCTTTCTAAAGGATAGTCTGTCAAGACAGGTTGTGCTGAGGAGGGAAGATGATAAAGAGAAGCTTGTTGTTTTTGTTTGCTGAAATCAATACCTAAAAGAGGGTGGTGTTTTTGCAGTAGTCTGGCAAAAGACAGCTGCGTGACGGGGTGGGCGGGGAATACGGCATAGACAGTTCCATTTTCACCCTGGGTAAAGGCGACCATAATAGTTGCCTGGACAACATCTATAAGAGCTATAGGAAAAAGAATATCTAATCCGCTGTTAGTTAGCTGCAGACGGCCTTCATGTTTTACCTGCATGAGTAGGGAAGTAACAGGCGTAGACGCCTCCCCGACTGTCTCCGTAAACAAATCGCCAACCACAAGCAGACAGGCTCGCGCATACAAACTAAAAAGATAGCCCGGGAGTTTGTCGCGGTAATGAAAAATCGAGGTAATCAGGAGCAGGTCAGCCCTTGTCTGACTCGCCTTTGCCGCGAAAGCCGGTAATGACTCCTCTATCTCACGCTCTCCGGAATAAATAACAAAAATCTTTGAAAATGAATTATCGGGAATTCTGGGGATCTTTTTATTAAAAGGAACTGAAATAATATTTTTCCCGGCAAGATGCTGACTGCTGACAAAGATGACAATATGACCTGCCTCAAGCTCACGCGCTAAGGCCTGACCGATAACTCCTTTTTTATCAACAATAAGAATAGGGGAGGATGAAAGACTGGACATAGGCAGTTATTCTATTGTACATCATCTTTGCCTCTCATTTAGGTTTAACTTAACCTGCGCATTCGAGGAATTTTCACAGCATGAGAACCTGCAATTTTTCTTGAATTCTCAACTTGTTTGCCTGTTCTGAGATTTTTCGCTTCACGTGAGGACAAAGCTCTGTTTCCACCAGGCAACGGGTCATCCGCGAAGATCACTCCGAAAACAAAAGCTGTCAGCAACTGCCCCTGGTGAAGGGTATAAAGGTAATGATCGGTTGTTCCGAGTAATAAAAACACACCCAATACTATTAATTTACCAAGTCGAGTCGATGGATTTGACCGGGAGATACGGAGTAAAGAAACACTAAGAAAAACAAAAAAAATACCCAGGCCGATTCCGCCTGTCTCACTCAAAAGAAGCAGATAAAATGAATGAACCGGCTGGAAGAAAGCCGGGGGAGCTGGAACAAGCTGTTGACCGAGAACAGGAAGAAAATTCTGCATACCAACACCAACCCAAAAGTTGTGGCTAATCATAGTTATAGTCTGCGTTAATAAAAACTCACGAATACTGACTGCTTCATCAATGAAGCTTAGGCTGGTAAAACGGTTAATAAGCCCTGTTTGAAAGACAAGAATCGCTAAGAGAACCATGCTGGCTACAAGCAGGCTTTTTTGTAACCGCGTCTTAATGGTAGCTTTCAGTAACCAGACAAAAAGAATCAGCCCCATCACAACTGTTGCAGTGCGGCTTAAGGTAAGAATAAGCGATACAATCCCGAGGAGAATTGCTACGCTAGGCAGATAACGTCTTAACCGATTTTGAGGTCTGGAGAGGGAGGGGGGAAATAATAAGTAAGCCAGCATGATGACCAAAAAACCGGCCAGGACATTCGGGTGAGGGAAGGCTGCATAAGGCCTGAGAATAAGACTCCCCTGAAGAGATGCGTTTGCAATCCCCGGCGTGACACTGGTAAAGGTTCGTTCTCCCATAAAATACCATATCCCGCCAACTGAGCTTTGGACTACAGACTGCCAGACAGTAAGCCAGGAGACAAGGATGACACTCAGGCCAACAACAGTACGTATAGTCGTTTGGAGCTTCTTCTGACCGATAAACCAGCTGATATAAAGACTGAGAAAAACTATTTCCACAAAACGCGCTACACCGAACAAACTGTTAGACGGAGAGGGAGAACTTAAAGCACGAGAGATTAAAAAAATAACAATAAGTAAAACCACCATCCCCCGAAAAGAAAAAAGACTGCGGAATACCCGAGGGAGAGTCTCAATAAAAGCCAATATAATCAAAAAATCTGTCAGATAAAACGTGGGGGAGAGATAGTCGATGCGAAGACCGTTAACAAACGCAAAGTCCGGCCAAAAATGCTTACCAAGTTGTACTGGAATACATAAGAGGATGAGGAAAAAAAGGCTAAGCGCGGGCTTATTCGCGAGGCTTAACAACCAAGACGCGATCTCTTCCTTCCCCCATTGACTCTGAGGTGACTTCATCATCATCTTGTAGCGCCAGATGAACAATACGTCGCTCCCATGATTTAAGCTCTGAAAGTGTGTGCGCTCGATTCTCATCCAAGACGCGATCTTTAGTCTGTTGAGCAAGCCTCTCAAGATATTCGGTGCGATTTTTCTTATAATCGCCAACCTCAACTGAAACCCTGATAAAGCGCCCGATTTTTTTGGAGGCCATAAGAGAAACCATCAGCTGAAGTGCTTCTAGTATCTCGCCGTGATAGCCGATGATAAGCCCACTCTCCTCAGTCTCAACAACTATATCAGCACTATCATCATGGGGCTCAATTACTGGTGTCCCTGATACCTCAAGACGGGAGAGTAACTCTTCAGTCACTTCCTGTAAGATTGTTTGTTCTTTTTGAGTAAGTTCTGGCATATTATTTCTTTCGTTTTTTACCTGTCGGCTTTGGGGCCTTTTCAACCACTGCCGGTATAGCTACAACAGTCTTGTTCTCTTGCTGCATTAAATACTGCTGTATGATACCAAAAAACGTGAAGGTAATCCAGTAGAAAGACAGGCCTGCCGGAAAACTGTATGAGAAAAAGGCAATCATCAGGGGGAAGATATAAAGAGACTGTGTCTGAAAGGCAGTTGCAAAGTCTGATGTACCGCCTTTTTTCTTAGCTGCCGGCTCGCTAGACGGAGGTGGTAACATCATTTTTGATTGGATAAACTGAGAAACACCGGTCAAAATAGGCAGGATTAATATCCCAACGCCGACAACACCGATAAGCTCCCCGGGAGTCTTACCTAAAGGAATACCGAAAAAATGACTGTCCCAAATCGTGTGCAGTTTTAACGCGTCTGTATAAAGCAGTTTATTAATTTCCTGAACTGAGGTTTGCTTGACAACATCCTGAAGAACAGAATAAAGCCCCCAAATAACCGGTAACTGAATAATAAGGGGGATACACCCTGCCGCCGGGTTAATACCATGCTCTTTATAAAGAAGCATAGTCTCTGATTGAAGTCTCTGTGGATTGCCTTTATGCTGTTCCCGCAGGCGGGATAAATGAGGAGAGACTCTTTGCATCTTACCGGCTGAACGGAGCTGTGCTGCCATCAAGGGGAAAAGTGCCAAACGAATAATAATTGTTAAAATAATAATCGCAAATCCAAGCGGGGAGGGGATATGAAGAATAAGGAGGAGCTGGTAAACTCCGACCAAAACATTGATAATCGGTTGGACTAAAAGGATTGTAAAAATATCTCCCATAAGTTTATTTCGCAAAAGGCTGACAACGTAAAATTCTCTTTATCGCCAATTGAGATCCGTATAGTATACCATACTGCCTGATCATTCTCTCTGTATAAACTGAACATGTCTCCTCATATCGACAGGCTGACTTCACTCCGACCAGTTGATGAAGCAGAGGTGAAATAATTATTTTATAAAATCTGATAAGAAGTACTCCTACGATTTTCATAGCGAACTTTGCTTAATAAGGCTCACGAGACTGTTTTTTATATCCTCACTGAGTTCTGGAAATGGCTGATGAATAATAAAAAGATAATCTTTATTTACTGAGAACTCATGCATATGTTCCTGTATAAATTGATGGAGAAGGCGACGGATACGATTACGAATCGTAGCCCGCTTGTCAACCTTCTTGGAGATAATTATCCCAAACCTGGGATACCCTAATCCATTTGAGGTATATTTGACCAGGAAAAACGGGCTGGGAAAACTACTACCACCGGCAATACGCCTGGAATGGGGAAGCCTGTTTAGCTTAGGGAGCATGACTTAGATAGTTAAATGCTTTCTGCCTGTTGCGCGACGACGTGCAACAACTTTTCGTCCGCCATGAGTTGCCATCTTCGACATAAATCCGTGTTTGCGTTGGCGTTTTACTTTTTTGAGGGTTACAAACTTTTCCATAAAGAGTAGTATATCAGATTTCCGGTCTCTTGCAAAGCCTGATAGCCTCAGCCAAAAAACCATCTTGACATAAGTTATCCACATTAGTAGACTGACTGATACTGCCGCCGGTCTTACTTTTCCTGCTGGAGCCACCACATACAATAACTATGACTGATCAACTGACAACCCTCTGGGATGAGGTGCTTACTGAAATTAAAAAAAAGGTATCAACTGCCAACTTCCTTACTCTTTTTAGACATACGGCTCTTATCTCACTTGAAGACAATATCGCAACCATTGCAGCTCCTTCAACAATGATTTGTGACATGCTGCAAAAACGGTTCGGGGCTGAGATAAAATCACTTCTTGACCAAAAGTCACACCTTGACAATGATATCCTTTTTATTACCAAAACAGTCATACGTCCGGAAACTGAAAAGGGCAAAGAAAGTCCGCTCTTCGCCCAAACAATCAGTGAGGATAAAGGGGAGCAGCCTGCATCCCCGAAGGCTCAACCTCTGGCTGTCGGTCATCTCCCCCGCGTCCGCTCAGAGTATACTTTTGCCACCTTTGCAGTCTCTGGCAGTAATCAGCTGGCGTTTACCGCAGCCTCAACCGTTGCCAAACATTTAGGCAACTACTACAATCCACTATTTATCTATGGCCCGGTCGGGGTGGGGAAGACCCATCTCATGCATGCCATTGCCAATTCTGTCTATCAGCAGGCGCCTGATAAAAAAATTATTTATATAACCAGTGAGGAATTCACCAATGAGGTGGTTGAAGCAATCCGCACTAACTCAACAGCTCAAATGAAAAGGCGTTTTCGCTCAGCGATCCTCCTGCTTATTGACGATATCCAATTTATTGAAGGCAAAGAAAAAGTACAGGAGGAGCTTTTCCATACCTTTAATATCCTGATCGATAACCACGCTCAGATCTGCCTCTCCTCAGATAGGCCACCACATGAGATCAAAAAACTGGAAAAGAGGCTTTCATCCCGCTTTGCCGGAGGACTGACGGTTGATATCGAGTCTCCGGATATTGAGCTTAAGACAGCAATTCTCAGAATGAAAGCTGAGAAGTTCGGCTATACGCTTCCGCTAGATATCGCAACACTTCTGGCTGAGAAGGTACAGGATACCCGTAGTCTGGAGGGGCTCCTCCTGCGTGTTATCACCCAGGCCACAACATCAGGCAGTGAGATATCGCTGGAATTGACCCACAAAGCACTCGGTATGATGAAGGAGGAAAGAACTTCGACTATTCACGCTGATGATATTATCAAAAATGTTTGTGAGTTCTATGCTGTTAAGCCCACCCAGCTACGGGGACCAAAACGTGATGCCTCACTTGTTAAAGCCCGACAAATCGTCATGTATCTTTTAAAAACTGAGCTGGGAATGACGTTTATGGAAATCGGCAATCTTCTTGGGGGCAGAGACCATACAACCATTATGCATGGTGTGGATAAGATTGAAGGCCTTGTGGAAAACAAAGCTAGAATCAGTGACGATATCATGGGGATAACTAAGACACTGCATGGGTAAAAGTTGGGGGAAAGTAGAAGTCGGTAAGTAATCCCTACCTTATCCCAAATTTTATACACATCTTACCCACAGGGGGTAGTGCCTAATTAAAAAAATGAAATCAAGTATTATAGAACCTCAACTATTTAAAAACCTGCCACTGTTAGCCTGTAAAGGAAAGTTTTTTCGTTTTTTAAGTAGTTATTATGGGGTGAAATCTCATTGATTTTTCCCACTTTTCCCTATACACTACTACAACGACAAATAGATATATTATGAAGATAACGTTACTCTCCGAAAATCTCCAGAAAAAAATAGGCTACCTTAATCACGCTATTTCTACACGATCTGACCTACCGATATTATTAAATGTTTTGATAGAAACGGAAAGTTCAGGAATACGACTCAGCACAACTGATCTTGAAGTAGGTATTCAATGTCATATTCCAGCCACGGTTGAAGAAGAAGGAGCAATAACAATCCCGGCTAAGACTTTCACTGAGTTAATAAATTCACTGCCGGCGGAAAAAATCACCCTGAGCACAAATGATAATTCGTTTATAGTTCAAAGTAAAAGAACCAAGAGTTCTTTTCAAACATCCCCTGCCACAGAATTCCCTAAATTATATGAAGAAAAAGGTGAGACTCTGGCAAAGGTTAAGTTTAGCGATATTAGAAATGATGCAAGTACAGTTGTCTTCTCATCAAGTACCGATACTGCCAGACCTGCATTGTCAGGTATTTTGATGAAAAAAGAGCCGACGGGATTCTTGCTTGTGGGAACCGATGGTTACCGTTTGTCACTAAAACATCACACGACTCTTGACTCCAATCCCGGTGGGGACGAGCAGACAGTAATAGTACCCGCACGTGTCATCAGAGAGGTTCTGGCGATGAAAGAAGAGGGAGAGGAGATATCTATCCACATCGCCAAACAAAGCAACCAGATCATGTTTGAGCAAGGTCAGACACTCCTTATCGGTCGTCTGATCGAGGCGGAGTTCCCTAATTATGAAAGGATTATTCCCTCAGATCATAATTCACGGATTCTTTTTCAACGTGAAGAGCTTTTAAAAGCTGTGAAGATCTGTTCAATTTTTGCCCGTGAAGCGGCTAACATCATTAAATTATCTCTTAAGAAAGATAAGCTTATTGTTTCGTCTCAGACACCCTCAGTCGGTGATAACGAAGTTGAGGTCGAGGCAAGTCTCACCGGTGAGGAAAATGACATAGCCTTTAATGCCCGCTACCTCCTTGATGTTTTATCCAACCTCCCAAACCCAGAGCTTACATTTGAGATGACCGGGCCACTAAACCCAGGAGTCTTTAAAATAAAAGACGACGCATCATATCTTCACCTCATCATGCCTATTCGGGTTCAGGAGTAGAGACTATAAATCTTGGAATTCCTTTGGCATTGCGGGAGCAGGGGAGAGAGTCTGGCCATATTGTTTTTTATATTCAGCCAGTGTCATAGGGAGGAAGCGCTGTATCTCATAGACGCTTCCTGTATATTTATTTGCATAGATTGCAAATCCTCTCTCAGGATAGAGGTACGCTGACATATAGAATCCCTCGCCGACTTTATCAAGCGTTTCCTCGGGCTCTCCGTATTGGCTTTCTATACTCGTGAGTTTAGGCAGGGGAGCGGCGTTCGTCTTAGTGGATGTCTTCTCAAAGATCACAACGCCGTCTATTGTGCGTATCTCGTCTGTCTTTCCCGGTTCTTTCGAACGGATTGAGTAGATGGTAGTATCCCCGACAGTCCTTTTGGAAAGAATGATATTTTGTTGAGTGATCTGTTCATCTGTTGTTTGTCCAATTGAGCTTATTTGAAGCGGGGTAAATTGGTAGGTTTGAGGGGCGCTCGGAGTGGGCGAGGTCCGTACGGGTGTTGGTGTTGCATCGGAGTTAGGAGTAGTGGACTGTGACGGTGCAAATGTGTTAAAAAGCGCGATTCCAATAATACTAATGGCGATAAGTATCAAAATACCTATACCGACAAGTTTTAATTTCATTTGTGCTTGGTTTATCATCTTCCGAGTCCTCTCTGAGCAACGCCCCTATGAAGTGGATGTCTACCGCCTAAGAATGGATTTGGAGCCCCATTTCCACAGGTGAGTTCACCGACATTTGGATTTAAGTAGAGTGCAATAGTGTCTGCCTGATCCTCATGATAAATGCGATCAAAGCCTGGCGCAAAGTTCGGGCATTCACGTCGCGAGTATTTTGTTAGACCACGTTCCCCACTATAAGCAGCCGGGATCTGAAGAAGGTTTGCTTCCCCCCGCTGGCTACAAAATTGCCAGACATGGGTCAACTCATGAACAAGAATTGCTCCCATAAACTCCCCAACCCATTGGTTACTGAACATAACATCTGTAGGTCCATATTCCCCACTACCTCCAGGACAAGAAAATTGTTGTGCATAACCGTTGCTCCAGCTGTTTACGAGGGTACCTCTTAGATCCTGCAGGAAGCCAGTACAGTCTATTGAGTAAAATTCTTTCCATGCCCACTGCAACTGATTTTGGGGAAGGTTTAAGGTGATGCCCCATCTACTTAAGATAGCACCCCGTATGTCTCCGGGGGGTACTGGGGCTTGTTGACACGGGCCTGCCGGTCCGCCTCCACCACTTGGTCCGGGGTTTGTACTTGATGGAGCGTTACAGCCTGGGGTTGGTTGTCCGGGGGCGACCGTCCCAACTGCTGTAGTACAAGTATTACTTGTGGCAGCATGAATATGAGTAGTAAAGGCAGGGAAAAGGCAGATAGAACTTATCAAAAAGAATAGAGTTGAAGCTTTGCTGGGAAACGATAGGAATATTTTGTTCATAGATACTTTACTGACAATAGCTCGGATCAAGGCTGATTGCTATGCCTGTCTGTGTCTTAGCATAGAAAAAAACAGGCAGCTTGCAAATCCCGTTATGACTAAATCCCTGTGTCCCCAGCCAAGAAAGAGCATGTTGTTTGGCAGTCGTGAGGTCGACTGAGTTAAGGCGTATCTGAAAAGCGTCATAATCGTTAATGTAAACGATACTAAAATCTTTTTCGCTATAAACGTATCCAAACTTATCGGCCTTGTTTATAAGCGTATTTCGAATTGCGCTTTCGGATGCTGTCAGCGGTTTTGCCTGACTTGCTTGTGTCTCAATTTTTTTAAGGAGGGGAACTCGGGAGAGACTCGGCCGGCGCTCAATTATGGGGGTGGGAGTAGTAAATATAGTAGTAATCTGCTTAGGGACAGTTCGTTGATTAGATATAAAAAGGACGATCGAGAGCACAACATAAAGGACAATGATTATTGTCGAGATTATGATATAGAGTAATTTTTTATGATTTGACATAGGTTTAGCTTAGAGCCCCCAAACAATTTTTGCACATTCCCAGTACCCCCAGCCACCGCCCAGGTTTTTTAAGTGATAGTTCACGGCGTTACTCACCTGTGTTTTCCAGTTGACATCGCCCCTGTCATATTGTCCATTTAACCCAACCCCTTCACCAAAAGGCGATTCTTGTCCATTGACAAAGCGTGAGCCCATTTGGAAGAGTCCGTAAGCGCTTCCATTCACCGCAACGGAAACGTTGTTGGGGTCAAAACCTGGCGCCTCACAGGCAGAGATGCCGATCCAATAGCCAACTCCCGCCGGGTCGAGTTGCTTAAGAAGATCAACCATAGCCTTGGGCACATTACTCCAATGCCTCCCATTAAAGTCATAGGATATACGTTGAGACTGAGCCAGTTCACAGTCCGGGTCGCCAAAATTATTGCCGTCATGCTGGCCTCCATTCAAAACATAAGCACCACTACAGTTTGAGGTGTTCGGAGGAGGATTTGAGCCGATGTTTATGGTGCCGGATGTGTCAGAGCTAGAGTCATCGGAGGTGTTTCCGCCTATTGTATTATCTCCACCAACTCCTCCGATGACGTCCGCGCTTGCCGGTTGACTGGTGAAAGCGAAGTCTTTCTTAATCGGGAGGATTTTAATTTGAAAGGTTATGGGAGAAAAAGACGCCTTCCCCGTAGAAATACCGGGCGGATTCGGGTCAGACGATGAGCTGCCTGTGTATCGGTCGGCTATTGCTTTGGCGCGATTTGAGAAATTCTGCATATTATCTCCATAATAACTCCCCCAACTCCTCATGGTTGATGCCCAGTTGTCTTTAGCAGCTATATCACCGGCTACTTCCCGAGCCATTGCGATCGCTCCCAGCTCTTTATCCATGAGGAGAATAGCAATTGCTTGTTGGGCAGTGGCATTGCCCTGGCTTACCTCTGAGGCTAATTGCCGAACAGATTTGCTTGGAAAGACTGATGGATTTCGAATAAGTCCATTAGAAGCGGCAATTACTCCCTGTCCTACCTGTTGTGTTTTTTGAGCATTATTTGAAGTGTTGGCGCCATAAGCTTCATCAAAGTCCTCGCCCAGATGTCCTACTGCTTGAGATACTTGCATACCGTAACCAACCTGCCAACCCCCTGAGTAAAAGCCGCCTGCGCAGCCGGCATTGATGTCATGGCTTCTGTCCTGACAGTTCCAAAAATAGGGATTATCACCAATACCCTCTATGGCGCCGGTCCAAATAACAGAAAGAAAAGGATCGACATACCTAGCCCCTCTTGTTTTGCCGATAAGATAGGCTTGATGCCTCGCGACGCGTGCCCCTAAGTCATTAAGATAATGTATTGTAGTAGTTGAATACTGGGTATCCGATGTCCCTGGTGAGGGAAGATAGTAAGGAGCCTGTGTGTAGGTTGAAAAGACAATTTTTTGTGTAGAGGTTCCCCTTACGCCCTTTTCCGGAGTCGGAGTCGGAGTCGGAGTCGGAGTAAGGGTAGGGGTTGGCGTTGTCCCCAGGGTACATTTAGTAAACTCGGCTTGGGAGGTGTTCTGGTTTTCTTTAACTGACCACTCAACGAGAGTTACTCTACCTTGTCCGTCTTTTGTTAGATGACAGAGCCCTGTCGCACTGACAAAGGCAGCCTCTGAGGGGATGATGGGGTAGGTGACGCGGATATCGTCTGCCTGTCCATCGTAGGACACGTGGATCTGGTAAGTAATAATGTGTTTTGTCAGTTCGGCTATCAGTTTCTTGAGCTGCTCAGGGCTATATCCATTCAGTCCAAGTACTCGTGGTGTATCTTTTATCCCAAGAACTGATTGTCCTGATTGAGCAATGACGGTTCCTAAGCTGCCCAGGACAGGTCCGCTAGGAGAAGAAGGAGCATCTACTTGATTAGCACACTCTTGGGCTTGCGCATCACCTTGGCAATCCGGTGGTGGGCTATCTACTGTCGTTTGAGCAGTCTCAAGTTTGATGTTCGCGTCTCCACCC
This sequence comes from Patescibacteria group bacterium, assembly GCA_038064195.1. Classification (GTDB taxonomy): domain Bacteria; phylum Patescibacteriota; class Microgenomatia; order Levybacterales; family UBA12049; genus JACROF01. The sequence continues at coordinate 114,336 of JBBTTO010000002.1, forward strand.
TCGCCTGGCTTAACGAGCAGAACGACGACGAGTAAAATAATCGCAGCTATCCCCATAGCTGCCAAAACATAAGGATTAGCTAACAGAGGCGCGGCTCGGGCTAAGGTGGCAATACCTCTTGCTGCTTGTGCTGCACCGCGTGCTCCTTGGGCAGCTCCTCTTACTCCACTACCTCCACCCCCAAGTCTGGGTATGCGTGGGAGCAGCCTACTACCTAGTCGCCCGCCTACTCGTTGGGGAGAGGGGCGCATCGGCCTTTCGCCTGCAGGTGATGGTTCAGAAGGTGCCCGTGGTGTCTCAGGCGCTTCTCCTTGAGTCGTCCTCTCGCTTGGCCGACGGTCTTCGCGTAATCGTCTGCGTCGTCTGTCTTCTTCCTCGTCTTCTTCATTATTGCTTTCCTCTTCGATCTCATAGCCTAGTGTGGCTGGGAGGGGCATAGGTCTTAGAGGTGTTATATGAGAGGTAGTAGACTTAATATCTTGCGCTTTCTGATCGAAAGCAGCGAACTTGCTGTTGGAGTTACCTGCGAGTGCAGGGCGATTATCTCCTTGAGAAGGAGTATTGGTGGCGTTGGCTTGTATTTCCTGCATGTTTTGTGCTGTCTTTGCATGCTGTTCAAGCTGAGCTGCTTTAGCTTTGATGTCTTCTGGCGCAATTGGAGCAGGTTGAGTAGGATGCTGGGATGCTTCGAGTTCTTTTTTTGCTTGCTCTGCAAAAACTGGTTGGGCAGGAGTTTCTGGTTGAGCGCTATGAGAGATAGTGTGCTCCTCCGCTGTCGGGCTTGTTTGGTTGATTTTACTGGTATAGTCAAGGACTATTTGTTGAATCTTGGCATCCTCAGAGATAGGGCCATAGAGCCAGATTTCAGAATCGTCGATTGCCGGCCGGTTACGGTTGGTGATGATCGGGTTGAATAAGCGTCTGTCCTTCTCGTCTTTTGTGATTGACGCATAGATCTCCTGCCATTGTGGCTCGGTGATTTTTTTTAAGTTAACCCCGTTGAACTCTTTTCTTTTCTTAAGAAGGTTTTTAACCAAGCTCCATGTCTGTGAGACTTCATAGGCAAAGCCCGGGTTGTTTCGTAGCTCTTCAAACATCTCGTCTGAGGATAGCTTGGTGGTGTAGCTTGTCGCCATAGTAGTATCCTATTTAAGGAATTTGTTGTTCTTTTGGTGACTGAGGTGTTACAGGAGGTAGCACCGGAGGCGCTGCTGATTCAGGCGCGACAGGAGTAGCTATATCCGGTGAAGTATTATCTGGCACAGGTTGGGGAGCTGGAGAGGCAGCTTCTGTAGTAACATTAGTTTGTCTTTGTAGTTCTTCAGGATTTGCGGCCATCTGGGCTGCATCGTCAGCTCTGTTTTTAAGTACCTCTTCAGGATTTGAGGTAATAATCTCGTGCTCAAAGGGTGCGCCTAAGGCTTTCATGGCTACATGATTTTGTCCGGCAAAGAATAGCCCTTCTCCGATATCAGCCGAGAGTAGCAGCTCCCGTTCACCCTCTGAAAGATAAAATGTCTCGCCGACCATATCTACCTCAGCTGTGCCTTGCTTGAGGAGGACCTGAATTGAGGAGTTGGTAAGTACGGCCTTGCCGTAGTCTGTTTTGAGGAAGTCTTCGACGTCCTGTGTCGCAGTTGTGAGTCCAAGATAGTATTTTCGTGCCCTTTTGGCAATAGAATAAACAAATGAGGCTGAGTCTTCGTATTTCATCATATACCATGCTTCATCCAGAACAAGAACCCGTTTCTTCAGTGATTTCTTCACTCTCGTCCAGACGAAGTCAAGGATAATATGCATGGCGATCGGCCGCAGTTCGTCCTCGAGGTTTTTGATCGAGAAAATAGTTAAAGGATTGGTAATATCAAAGTTAGACGGTTGATTAAAGATGCCAGACGCGCTTCCTTTAATGAATTTCTCCAGCTGAAAAGCCATTTCTTTAGCCGGGGTGGTCTCAGCCCCTAAAAGTGTCTTGTACAAGTCCTCAAGGAGGGGGGGTGTATTCTTTTGGGTCGCAGGATCAGTGGTGATCCCTTTTTGTCTATACGTTTCCACTAGCGCTCGATCTAAGATCGCGTCATGCTCTGCATCCAGTGGTCCTGTAATTAATTTCATTAGCGCATGAAGGGAAAGAATCTTCAGGCCAAGCTCATTCTCCCCTGCCTCATAGAGATCTGAAAGGTCGAAGGGATTTATTTTAACAGGAGAGTTAGATGAGAATTCTAAGACTTCCCCACCTAACTGTTCAGCCAGTTTGCTGTATTCACCTTCAGGGTCTACCACAATGACCTCTGTCCCGAGCATAAATTGACGCATGATTTCAAGCTTGATCAAATATGATTTTCCTGAACCGGATTTACCAAGTACCACCTCGTTGGCATTCTCAAGTGAAAATCTGTCAAAAATGATGAGTGAACCGTTTTGCTGGTTGATGCCATACATAACCCCCTTATTCTGTGTCAGGATCGCAGAGGTGAAAGGGAATGTAGAGGCAAGGGATGTGGTATCCATATTGCGGGTTATATATAGCCTGTCTGAGGCAAAAGGCACTGTTGCTTTAAAGCCTTCTTCCATCTGCAGTGTGGCTGTCTTGGCAGTCAGGAGAAGTGAGGCGAGAGTTGTTCGTAACTGTTTGGTTCCTTCTTCAAGCTCATTAAGATTGTCGGCTGAGAGAGTAATATAGAAGCTGAACTGGAAGAATCGCTCCACACCTTTGGCTAATTCTTCCTGCAGCCCCATCGCATCCTCAAGTGCTGCCTCTACTTTAGGATCTGCCGGTTTGCCATTCTCAGCATCACTGGCAAGGGTTGCCTCCATCTCGGATATTTTTCGTCTGATGTCAGTTAAGACATCTCCTGACTGAGTCGGATAACAAAACATTGAGATATCCAGTGTATGGTCATAATCAATGATCGGCTCAAGCCAGCTGGGAGAGACATAGCGGGGGTAGCCGACAACAAAAAGAGTTGAATAGAATTTCTCGCCGACCCTGATATAACGGAAATCGACCTCAACGCTGGATGGCGCGATCAGATCGACAAGGGAGAGCATGCCTTTTTCAAGCTTGGCAATGCCCGCGCCTACTGCTGTAGGCGCGGTCTGGGGGGTAGCAGGTGCTATGGGTGTTGTCTTTTTCTTAAATAAACTCATATTAAGCAGGCTTGACTAACGGTGTATTAATATCGGAATCAGCTTGCGATCCCTGGATCGGACCGTCATTAAAGACATCATAAAACAGTTTAATGAGTTCTTCTTTGCCCAGTATTTTTGAGGAGATCGCCAGCTTGAGGAGCTGTTGATTGACCGAGTCAGCTTTACCGAGAAGTGACTTTTGGGCTGACTGGAAGAACGCGTCTTTTTGGTGGAGGTCTTTGCTGATTGATTGTTTGACGCCGCTTAATCCCGCTTCAAGGGCAGTATAAGGGATCGCCACATAGAAGGTCTTATTCAAAACGACATTGACTTTGACCATTTCCCGCACGAATTCACGGTAAAGCCTGATATGTTGGGCGAGGAGCTCGTTTTTGGTCTCCCTTTCCTCCTCTTCAAGCTCTTTTATATAGGAGGAGATATCAATGCGCTTATTGCGGATAATAATCTGAATAGGGAAGGTCAGGGAGTTAAGAAGTGCCGCGTAAGCATAAATCTTAGCGTCCTGTTCTTTTTTTGAGAGCAGTGCGAAGTTGCTGGCTGTAATTTCAATGACCAAACAGGCATTTCCGCCCTCAAGCAGAACGACGTTATCAATAATATCAATGATCTCAGTGAATTTTTGGGTAGACGCCTGACCTTTGTGAGCTGAATTTTTCACGCGAACAGCTCCTTTCGTAATGCTTCCCGCGCGTCATGCGAGATGACTTCAATCGGGAGCATAATCTCCCCCTTGGCTTCAACCAGGACAGTCTCAAACTGATGAATCCCCTTAGGGTCTTCAAAACTCATGGTGTAGGCGCCATTGGCGAGTTTAGTAGCGGAGGCAAAGTGACCAAGCCCGTTGGTTTTAAAAGCGCGAACCGGGTTGTCGTCTTTATCTTTGAGCTCAACGAGTATATTTGGCAACACATTACCCCGGGCGTCTCTCACAATTCCCAGGACCACATTGGGGACATCCGGGATAGAGGGGAGTCCGAGGCTACTTGCTTTATCAGTCGGAACAATTCTGACGTTTTGTGATGAGGCAAGAGGTTGATCAGGCACAGCTTGAGGTGTTGGCTGCTGTGGTTTGGTAGTTTGCTCTTTAAGTTTTAAGAGCTCCTGTTCGAGTTGTTGCTTTTGAGCCATGACATCACTGAGTTGTTTTTCAAGATCAGTCACGTGGGTATGTGTTTGGACGACAGGTTTATGCGCCTGCTCTAGCTGTTGTTCTTGCTGCATTGCCTCACTGAGTTCACGTTTGATTGCCTCAGCTTCTGCTTCTAATTCATGTTCCGCATCTAGGGGCGAGTGCATCATTTTTATACGCATAGCCTCATCGCTTGAGAGAGTATGTCCGATAGGGCCGGTATCTTCACTCAGCGTCAGCAGGCCCGGTTTGGCATTGGGGTCAAAAAGCGCAGTCATAAAGAAATCTTCCTTATCATCTAATTTGCTATGTGTTGAGCGGGTGAGTTGGGAGAGCATTTGCTTGAGCTGAACTTGTCTTGTCTCCTCAAGGGCAGTCACGCTTCCTTTCCTGTCTTTTTCCGGATGAGCGGGAAGCTTTTGGACACTAATAAGTGAGATAGCTAAATGACCGCCCGCCTGCTGGTAGAGATACTGCGTGGGTGCGAAGAGATCCTTAAAGAAATTGGCAATCATCAGGTCCATGGGGCGGCCTTCAATCGGCAAAAAAGCCAGAGCGGCTCCCATACCGATAAAGAAAGGGATAGTCAGTATTTTGACAAGGACAAAAATAGGCGCGTAGTAAAAAATAACCGCGATGATACTGCCTGTTGCCAGGAAGGCAAATTGTTTGACGGTCATGTTCCCGATCAGCTTGAACTGAAATCCGGTAACATCTTGTGGTATAGGATGGTTGTCCATAGTTAATTAGTTCTCAATTTTCACTGAGTTTTCAACTGAGAACTAAGAGATAGTCTTAACCACTGCCTTAATGAGAATCTATAGGGGTGGGCAGTGAAGAAGACACTCTAGTACTTACATGGTATAACGTGAAAAATGTGCTTTCAAGGGCGTCAAAGTAGGTCAAAGCACCCTCTTACTGGATAAGATTTCCGTGAAAAGTCGCGCTCCTTTAGATTCAGAAGGAAGTCTTTTTAACTTGACTTTTATTGACAAATCAGGGCACAATGAGAGCATGGACCAGATTACGCCTGAATATAAAGAACAGGTTCAGGGGCAGATTTTGAGCATTATGAGCGCGGCGCTTGAGGCAAATACTCTCAAGACAGATCAAACGCCTGTCATTGCCGGTTTTGTGAGAGAAAAAATTGAAGCAGTCCAAACCCACGTTCAGTTAGTTGAATTCCTTGCAGAGCTTGCGCAAAAGTGGCCGATTTTTGCATCGCTTGGTAATATGGAGATGGGTCGCGCAATTGAGGCACACAAGGGTGAATTCACCCATGGTGTCATAGATAAAGTCAAGTCAGGCGATATAGATGGAGCTCTTAAAATGGCTCAGGGGTTGACTCCCCATGCACAATAATATGGCTAGCACAACAGATCAACTCTATGGTGAACAGGGTAAAGAGACCGTGGCACGGGCGGCGTTTTCTGGTTCGGGTCGGGTTCATAGTCCAAGCGAGCGTATGGCACAGGATCTGCGCCGACGGCGGGAGGCCCAAGAACAGCCATCACACATCGTAGCAGATCTTGAGATCAAGCCTGTTTCCTCATCCCAGGTAGCCGGAGCTATTGAAAAAACAATTGGAGGGAAGTGGGTGGATGTCAAAGATTCTTCAGGTGCTATAGTTGGCAGAAAAAAAGAGCGTATTTCAGGCTCAGTCGAAGAGACGCGTTTTAAGGATGCAAGCAAAGCAGCTGAGTTCGTCCAGGAATTCCTCAAAAATAACTATGCCAATGTCCTCACCAGGCGTGATCGGGTAACGCCTGTCTACAAAGCAAAAGATCCGGTTACCGGTAGGGAGACGCCTGTATTCCCTGACCAATTCATCGAGGCCTACAGAAAAAAAACCTTAGCAGCAGTAGAGGTGATCTGGCCGGATGCCAAGAAAGCCATGTCTGGCATGAGTGATCAGGCCAAGGAAAAAATGATGGATCGTATGCTCTCAGATCCTGCTTTTGCCAAGCATGTGCAGGCAAAGCTGCAGGAGGTCGTCGAGAGTACCCAGGAGGGGAAAGCTCTCCCACAAGAGCTTATTGATCGAGTGAGTAGTGCTAAGCTTGATCACGATACTAAGGCGAAAGAGGTTGAGTGGACAGAGGCTGATTTGGAGGCAAAAAAAGAGGAATTCAAAAAGGAGTTCACAGATAAAGGTTCTGGGTCAATGGGGAGAGAGTATGATGCCATGCCAAGTATGGCATCATTGGAAGCAGATCTTGTTTCACATGACGACGATGTGCGAAAAAAGATGCGTGAGTTGGCCGATCTGAATAGGCAGTACGCGACAGCAGATAGGGCTAAGAATGCAGCTGAGGTAGCTAGGATTAGTCCATTGATAGGTACGAAAGAGGGGGAGATTGACGACGCTAAGGATAGGAAGAAAGAAATAGAGCATAAGATTGCGCGTAGAAAAGAGATTGAGGATCGTCGAGCAGCTCTTGAGACAAGCGTTAGAGAGCTTGAGCGGAGTCTAGCCAAGAAGCAAATTGAGAGGGATCAGGCTCAAAATACGTATTATCTGACTCTTGCCAGTAAAAATGAGGCAGAGGAAGATCTTGCCAGGGGTGAAAAATCTTTTGTGTCGAAGCTGAACAATGTTACGACGGAGGCTGTGCGGGAATACTTGAAGGGTGAGATAGGTAACTATGAACAGACACGGGACACGATCATCACAGAGCACGGGGATGATGCTCTGGTTAAAGGCCTGCAGGATCGCTGGAATAAGAAAGGTAAGCGTAATGAGTTCAACAAAGACACCATCAATAGTGACTACAAGCTCTTTATCAATCAAGGGCCTAACGCTATTGTTCGTGCGACTTTGAGGGAAGGCGGGATGAGTGATGCTGAGATTGATGCCAAGTTGGCATCATACCCTGACTTCAAAAAGCGGGCTGAGTCAGAGGTCATAGAGCGTCTTTTGACCAGAAGACTCCAGACCGGGAAGATCTCTGAGGGGGAGGCGCGGCGTATTGTAGATATGCCAGGCAGCGAGGATGTTATTACGACCGCGCTTGAGAACAGAGCTAAATACGATGGGACGTATGAGGAATTAAAAAAGAAGGGCTTACTGGGTGGTGAGTTCATGCGTAAGCTACGTGCCTTACCCCACAATCGTATCGTGCAAATCCTCATGCTGATTTTCGGACTGGGAGGGTTGTTAGCTGTCGATGCTCTGGGTGGATTTGGTGTGGCAACTGCCGCAGGGGCAAAAATTGCAACAGGTGCTGGCTACGCAGCACATATAGGAGGAGTAGCAGCTGATAAGGCAGCACCTTTTGTGGGTGATGCTCTCGATAAGGCCGGAGCAGCAGTGAGTTATGCAGGTGATAAAGGCGGAGATGCTCTTAGCTATGCCGGAGATAAGCTAAGTGCGGGAGCCGACGCAGCAGATAAATATCGGTAAAGTAATGGACCAACCCCAATAGAAGATTTAATTTAGAGGTTAAGAAGTTGGTGCGGGGCAGGTGTCAAAGCCGAAATTCTGGATACATTTGATGCCGATGATATTGGTGATGAAATAGAAAAGCACTATTGATGTCAGGACAATGATGAGGCCGATGAGAGCATAGGTCAGGATTTGGCGGGCTTCCTGGACTTGTTTGGTATCACCGCGTGAGACGATAAGTCTGATAGCCGCGTAAAGAATCAACGCTAGAGCTACTATTCCGACAAAATAAAACGCCCAGTGGATGATTACTTGTAGAAAAGGCCCAATACACTTAAGTTGTGGTATAACACCGATTTTTTTACCAGTTGAATCAAAAGCATCTGCTGCACATGACCAGTTCATATATTTACGTTAGCAAAGAAAGTAAGCAAGCACAATAGAGAAGAAGCTATTGAAGGAGTGAGGGCAAGGTAAATGATCCAATGTCATTCCCGGTAAGGAGTTTAAAGACAAAGTTGATGACAAAGAATGATAAGAAGACGACTACGAGTCCGATAATTGCACCAACAATAGTGTTGCGAGCAGCCTCAACCTTCGTCTTATCACCACCAGCTGTAATCCATTTAAATCCACCAATAATGAGGAAAATTAACGCTGCAGCTGCACCGAGAAGAAGTAAAAGATTGAGGATTCTACTGAGCAGAGTTTGAGGGTCTGCTGAACTCGTTTTACAGAGACTATCAAATCCAGCCCCAGCAGGGCATAATTTTACAGTACTGTCTGCAAAAGCGAGAGTGGCTACTGAAAGATAAAGAGAGGTTGCGGATACAGTAGCGATTAATTTTTGGGCAGATTTCATAAATGTATTTAGTAACTCTCTATCTATTTAGTCATATCTATTTTTACTTGTCAAGACCCATTTTCAAGCTGGAATTGTAAGAATATGGCTGAGGTATTATTAACAAGGACTAGTATTAGGTGATGAACAGTCCGGAGGATTTACGAGCATCGGGAAATTAAGAGAGCCTCCTGTGATCAGCTGGCCGACGAAGCCAATAATAAGGAAAGATAAAAGGGCTAATACTAGACCGACTATTGCATAGGTGAGTGTCCCACGCGCTGATTGAACTTTGGTCTTGTCACCGCCGGCTGTAATCCACTTGATGCCAGAGATGATAATAAAGATGAGTGCTAAAACGAAGATAAAGAATAGGGCTACCTGAACTGCACGTTCTGCAATAATAATAAATATAGGTAGTCCACCTGTAGGTATCCCCTCGGGAACAGCTATTTTCTGGTTATCAATTGCGAGAGCGAGTAAGTGCTGCATAAGCATAGTGTATAGGAATTAGTGCTCAGTGTGTAGTAGGCGCATTTTTCGGACCAGTGAATTGAGCATGCGCAGTACTTCCTCAAGTAATGGAGTTATCTTTTCAAACTGTTCTTTAGATATATAGGTAAGCTCGTGACAAATGATCAGCTGTGTCTCTAGCTCTAAAGCTGACCCATATGCTATCGCGTAAAATTGCGCGAACTCCCTAGATGATTTTCGGCCATATCCTTCGGCAATATTTGAGGGTATAGATACTGCAGCCCGTCGCATTTGCGAGACTAGACTATACATTTCATGATTGGGAAACCTTGATGTGATTTGGTAGATAGCCTTTACAAGCAATATAGATTTTTGCCATACAATAAGATCCTTATAATTATGAATCTCACTCATCTTTGTGGTTTCTACACACTAATAACTACACACTTGCCTACTTAGTCAGTCCCGGGAGGTTGAGGAGATCAACTCCTATTACTTCCAGAATAATGATTGAGAGAACCAAAAACAAGAGGCCGACAAAGACAGAGGTGAGGCGTTCCCTGGCCTCTTTGACTTTCTCAGGATTGCCTTGAGAGGTCATGAGTTGATAGCCGCTGCGGATGATGAGAAGGAGGGCTATCCCGCCTGAGATACTCAGGAGGATTGCAAAAAGCTGCCCGATAAAGCTAAAGGAGTCTGTATTAAGAGGTCCTATCGCACTCCAGATAGAAGTACAACCTTCGTTGGTGTTAAGTGTTTGAGCGCAAGGAGGAGGTGGGGGAAGAGGAGTTGGCGTAGGAAGACTCTTAGCTTGGTTAATCCAGATAGTAATTGGCTCAAGATATTGGTCATTGTCTCCATAAAGCACAATAGAGGTTGTCCCCTTACTAAAATCCTTTGGAAGAGTAAATATTACGCTACCACATGCATCCGTGTCGCATTTGGCTGTAGCGATTGCAGGTTCACCAAGAGCAGTTAAAACCAGATATTCTTTACTCGATGCGCCAGTAAGATGGATGCCGATGTCTTCTCCTGGTTGGGCAGGGTTATCTACCGCATTCGTCCTCCCATTCGTATTAAAAGCATCGATCATTTTATGATCAGTTGAGCCGCCACTCCCTTTGGTGACCACCGTAAATTTGTCTGCGGCAGGCGTGTCAGTGCCTTCCGAAGGTATTTTGTACACGCAGACGTGTAAGGTATTACTTCCATCATTTATATTATCCCCAATCTCTTGAGTACTTACCTGCCCTGAAAATGTATTATTTGAACAAGAGGTATTGGTGAAATGCTGCGATGTTTTGTCGGGATCCATAATACATGTTCCATCGTCTGCTATACCAACTGTTTCTTGTGCAATAATTATAGGTGCGGTGGTCTCGCAGGTCATGTTAGGGCCAAGAAGATTAATTACGTATGCCTCCGACTTTGGAATATTACCTAGCGAGATGTTGATAGGGTTGGGGTAGGTTACCGTCTGGTCGACTGAGAGGTTGCCCTGCATGCCTCCAACTGCTTCAGCAGTAAAGACCACCAGTGGATAAGGAATGATTATGCCTACTAAAAAGATGAGGGAATAGGAAAAACTTAGCAGGGATTTTTTCATACTTGTAATTATCATACGAGGTTAGAGGATTGTTTGCAATTTCTAGGTTTGGTGATGAAAGTATATTACAATAGTAGTATGGAATCGAAATACTTTGAGTCTCTTTATCCAGTAGAGGCGCGGGATCAGGAGCTCGAAAAAATTGTCGGGTATATCCGCGAAGGGGTCTCCTCTCAGGTAGTCGGATTGCCCGGAGTCGGGCGGAGTACCATACTCGGGCTTTTGGCATACAATCGTGAGATTCGTCTTCGGCATTTTCCCAAGTATCACGGAAGTATTCATTTCGTCATGGTCAATTTTTCAGAGGTCAAGACTCGCCCATACCCAGAAGTTGTCAAATTCCTCTTCCTGTGCCTGAGTAATTCACTGCGCGAGCGGGAAATGCCTGAGGAGTATGAACATGTAGATACGTTATTCAAAGAGGCTTTGAATTATAATGATGAGTTGGTGATCAGTCAGGGCCTCAAAAATGCTATCGAGTATCTGGCGGTTGAGAGGAAATTGACGCTGGTATTATTGTTTGATCGTTTTGATGAGTATATCCCTCAGGTATCCATGGAGTTTTTTACGCTTCTCCGCAGCCTTCGGGATCGGGCCAAATATCGTTTTTCAGTGGTCTTTTCACTCGACCGTCCCCTTGAGGAGACAGTAGAGCCCTCCTTAGTGGCAGATTTCAGCGACTTTATCAGCGGACATGTGATCTATCTTCCGCTTCTTGATGAGCCAAGTAGCTCCTTCAGGCTATCCTATCTGGAGAAATTAACTGCCAAGACATTGTCTGTTGAGCAAAAAAAAGAGGTCCTAAGACTGACTGCCGGCCATATTCGACTCCTCAAAGTCGCAGCTGAGGCGATGCTAGCTGAAGGTACGATACCGGCTGATATTGAGGCATTTTTACTTTCGCAAAAGACTGTCCATGGAGCGCTCATGAGCATCTGGAAGAGTCTGACTCCAGGTGATCAAGTCGATTTAAGTAAGGGTGAGATCCATGACCACCAGGGGGAGAGTTATTTACAAAAGGTGGGTCTTTTGGAGGGGGACCGGATTACGATTCCGCTTTTCGCCAAAGCGCTTGCGGACAAGCTTTTTCAGGAAAATGAAGCCAAAATAGTTTATGACGAGGCGGCAAATATTATCAAAAAAGGTGATCTAGTCCTCTCAGACAGCCTGACCAAGGCTGAGTTTCGTCTCCTTCGCTATTTGCTCCAGCACCCACAGGAGATCGTGGATCGTGAGACGGTGATCAGTGAAGTTTGGCAGGAGGCAAAGACTACACTTGGTGTGACTGAGCAGGCTGTCGACCAGCTGATTTTTCGTCTCAGGCATAAGATTGAAGAAGATCCCAATAATTCAAGGCATTTGTTAACTATAAAAGGAAGAGGAATAAAATTTATGCCTTGAAGTTAAAATTCGAATATCAAAGCACGAAATCCGAAATAAATCCTAATGACCCAAGAACAAATTACAAAACTTTATGATTTAGAAGAACGAACATTTGTGTTTGCGAAAGACACGAGATCGTTTGTTAAAAAGCTCCCCAAAACAGTAGGTAACATCGAAGATGGCTCACAACTCATCCGTTCTTCTGGCTCGGTAGGCGCTAATTATATCGAGGCAAATGAAGCATTTAGCAAAAAGGACTTTCTAATGAGAACAAAGATTTGTAGAAAAGAAGCAAAGGAGAGCAGGTTTTGGCTACGTCTGGTAGATACAAAAGACGATCCTCTACTTGAAAAGGAAAGAATAAGGTTAATAGCTGAGGCAACAGAATTGATGAATATTTTCGGTGCGATTATTAGAAAATCTGAATAACTATTAGTTTTGAGAATTTATATTTTGAATTTGTTTCGAGTTTCGATATTCGTATTTCGGATTTAAACCTCGACTTATCAGCGTAGTTCTGCGTAATATTCTGTAAGGTTCCGCGATTTGCCTTGTAAGGTATCTAAAAGGTTGTTATCAAGTGAAAAAAGGGGAATACAGGTAGACTGTCCCCATGAATGAACGTTTGACTTCGGAGGCTGCTACCACGTATGCTAAAGATGGAGAATTGTTTATGGCCTCAGAAAACACCAAAGACCAAGAGAATCAGCCCTGGGATCCAATCGAGACTCCTTTAACTATAGCTAACGTCATGGATATCCCGGTTAAGACGAGAGAACAGCTTGAGGCAAAAGCTGCCTGGAGTCAGTTATATGGCGGGAAGATGCCAAATGATCCTACCGAGCGGCAGATGCTAGGGGATTCGATTCGAGATGGGAAGCTCCCTGATGCCTCAATGCGCTCGGCAGGCAGACAGGACTCCGCAACCCAGCGTGAGCGCGAGGCACGTCAAAATACTGATCGGGATCCACAACGAGTCCAAGAAGGGAAAAGAACAAAAAGCAATAGAAAAGAGCAACTGCACCGCCCTGAGGATGACGGCCCACAAATTACTCGGGATATGACCGAGGAGCAACAACAGGCCGAAATTGCCCGTTGGCAAGCCAGCATGGACACTCTACTGAGGCAGGAGATGGCCAATCCCAACAAAGATAGGACATATTTTGAAGTTATGGGGGATCGGTTCAACCAGCGAAAAAGTTGGTCAGAGGACCCAAGTACGGCAGATTCGCTTGAGCGGGAGTTCCAAGCGCAAAACAAACGGTTCAGTGATCGAGAGGCAGCAATTGAGTTCCTTGTGAAGCAAGGCTTTCGCCGAGAGGAAATTACTGATGAGCAGGTGGATTTGGCTATCGACCAAATCCAGGAATCCCTCACTATCCCCAGCAGAATGGAGAGGATAAAGGAGCAGATTCTCAAAACGGATGACCTGAAAGTAGCCCGTAATCTGTTTGAGAGGCTGCGTAACTATGTGCGAGAGATCAATGATAGTAGTCAGGCGCCCGGTAGTAAGCTCCAGCTTAAAGATCAAACACGGACAACGTTGCAAAAAATAGCCAATCTTGGAGAAAGCGATCTTGATACCCTCGAAAAAGTTAGGGCGCAGACGCAACGTATTCTGGCTGATGATCCGAAAGCAGGCTTAAATATCAAAAATTTCTTCTTTGAGGCTGAGACGGTTGATACAAAGAGGCGTGGTAGTAGAGGGGTACAAATCCGCTCGCTTGAGGAATTAGTCGAACTCATCGCTGAGTCCCAGGGAGGCAAGTTCTCTGCGGGCGGGGAATTTGAGATCATGAATGAGCGGGGCGAGATCCAGCTGCAGAATCTCGTTGCCTGGATTCGTCAAAGGATTTTAACCCTCCATGAAAATGAGCCAGATGATCCGATCAACACCTTTACCAATATCGCAGTTCCAACTTTTTTCCGTCAAATTAGTCTTAATGAAATGTTTTTGACACCAACCTACTTCCAGAAGAGAAAAATGGTAATTGAAGGTTCAGAAGAAAAGGGCAACCTTTCTATGCGTCAGGAAAGTGTTGATGATCAGCAGTATGAGAATTTTAAGATGAACCTTCTCTATGAGTCATGGCTTTTTGGTGTCTCGCATAGTAATAATGCTGAGTATCGAGCAGTACGTGGGCAGGAAGAGCCTCTTTTTAACAAAATCGCCTCGCTCTATACCAAAAATCATTTCACCAAAGATCGCAATCGTTTCTTAAATATCTTCAGCCTTGCTAAAGTTGATAAAAGTGAATTTGATGCTGTAGGTAAAAAAGAAGAACAGGGGAGTGTTGGTAAGGCGATACAGAGAGGAGTCTTGGCTTACTATCACCTGTGGGAGTTAGTAGCTGAGAATAAAGTCAAAAGAGGTAGAGATGGTAAGCCTCAGAAAGGCAAGGATGGTAAGCCTATTTATGATCTAAGTCAAGGTGATATCACCAAAATAGAAAATAACAATTTCTATTCTACCTTGGGAGAGGATGGGACGAAGTATTTCTATCATTCAATTGTAGATCAACTCTTAACAGCCAAAGGCAAAATTGAGCTTGACTTTAAAGAGGCTTTAGGCGCTCTTGCAAGTGATCTGACACGTGGCGAGAGTGAGAAAGATCTCACGGATCTAGAGCTAGTCTTTAAGCATAAGAGAGATAAGTTCGATGCATTTATGACAACACAGTTGGATATGAAGCCTGAGGATATAGCTAAATATGAGAGTAGCCCACGTGATTTCGCTACAGTTGTGATGGACAAAGTTTGGGCAATCAAACATAAAGACTTAAATATCTTTGATGATGTCAATAAGGAGCAGCGGATTATTAGCTTAGTCAATCATGCTGTTTCCTCAGCTATTGGAAGAAAAGAGGGGCTAGGTGTTCAGGACACAGAATACGCCGGAGAGTGGGCCTATACGATGCGAGACTGGACAGGGATAGCAGCACGTAATGATACCAGTGGTATTGGCTTTGATGCCTGGTCTAAGCTTATCAATTTCCAAGATTACAGAGGTCGTCAGGGGCGAGGAAGAAGTGGGGCTGGCAATATGTACAATTTTCCTGGATTTAAGCGTTTGGGGGCAACACTGCTTGATGGGTTGTTGGTACGTATTGATGGGGACGAGCGGAAAGATGAGAACAAGAAGTCTCTGATTAGCGTTTTGGAAGAATCCAATCGTAACAATACCAGGCTGAAGACTTTTGATTTTGATGGTGAGGCGATGAGACAGTTCTCGGCCAATCATATTAACAATGCCTTTAAAGTCTTTCAATTTATTCTTGAGAAGATGGAGACCAAGATGAACTCAATTGTCTCAATTGATAGAGCAGGAAGACCGGTCTTCAATCATGAAGCAGCTTTGCAGATCATGGATGGTCTTTGGCATGACCTCAGATACGCTTTTGATCAGCCCCGCTTTAATTTTGACACCACGGTTATTGAAGGCTGGGAAAATAGAACTGTCTATGATGCTAAAGGGAAGCCTGTTTTTGATGATGAGGGGAAGCTAGTCATGGAGCGTGTCAAGACCAATCAGTCGATGCGCCATCATATGTTCGGCGATGAAATGATAGAGCTGGGGCATAAAATGCATCATCGTGATATTACGAAGAATGCTTGGGGAAGGCAAATGGGGCGTTCGGCTTTTGCCTATTTGGTTGCTAAGGAAATATTTGCCCATCGTCAATTTAATAGTGGGTATGTGAAATGGCCGGTTGAGCAGATAGAGTTGATTCAAGCTTTCTTCCACCATCAAGCATTAGAATTTGGTCAAAAAGGTGAACAGGATTATGATATGAAGATCTTTGCGGAGTTTTTCGATCATCATGAGTGGAAAGAGATTCTAGGTTTGGCTAAGTCGAGCTATCTGAGGATGTATACCGGAGAATATGCTGCGCAAGGAGCGGGTCTGGTTGGGGGAATGATAGGCAAGACAATTGGTGAGACTATCAAGCAGGTTGCAACGGTAGCTAAGTAGTTAGTTAATGGCCTGCTACTGGTTTGACCTCATTCGGACTAAATGATCCAACAATTGGTTTAATAATTCTCCTTCTAAATCCCCCGCCATCATTAACTCCACCGATTAAGAATTTACGAGCAAAACCGATACTTTGATTCGGGCCTTGAGGTCTAAAGGCACGCCCAAGCCCCCAACGGGTAGGCCCGCTGGCTAGTTGTTTGCCGGCCAAAAATCCGCCAGCGATAACGCCACCGACAGGGCCCGGCTTGGCATTAAAGGCTGCACGTACCCAGTTGAGCACCTCAGGAGTGATGAGGATGAGGCCAAAAGCAACCAATAACCCGAAGTTATCAAAGGTATTGGTATTGACTATAAGTGGAGGGAGAAAGCTTGTCCCCTGGGGGTTATTAGAAGCAGTATTGCTGGCCATAATCCGTGCCAGAACGAAGACAAAGATAGTTGCCGGGAAGACCATCAGATGTGCCAGCAGTGCTCGTATCCACCTCGAAAAGCTATATGGACTGCCCGGGAAAAGGCCGATCACTATCATCAGCGGACCAATAACTGTGTAGATAACGACATATACCAGCGCTCTTAAGAGGTTAAACCAGACCTTCAAAAGTGCAATAAATATCGCGGCGAGGATTATGAGGATTGTAAAGACAGTTGCTACCCATTTGATAGTAGACTGTAGAATATTCTTTGCGCAGTTAGCATAATTCCAGAATCTGAGAGTAAAACCAGGGCAGTCAGATGTATCAAGTCCTAATGCTCCTGTTATCGTACGGGCAATAACATCCCCAAGCGTACTTGCTACACTCGTTGATAGCCCTACGATACCATCGTGGTCTGTGATACCTCCCCCCCAGGACAGAGCCCCATTTAGGAAGACTAGGGGATTACTATTTAAGTGTAGTGTAAGTTGCTGGCGCAAAGAGTTATTGTCGCTATACTGATCAATGATTGAGGATAGCGATACACCAGAAGTAGAATACTTAACAAAGTCTGCATAAAGATGATCTGCGATAGCTTCATCCGCTACCTTTTGACTGTCAACTAATTGGGCGAGAGAATTGTCAGAGATTGCCAAAAAGATCTCCCTGAGCGATCCACTACAGTTGGGGATATTTTTACAGATTGCTATTTTGGTAATGTCAAGTTTATTCTTACATTCAGGTATATTGTTACATCCAGTTTCATAGTCATCGACATCCTTAAGAGTTGCCTGAGATGCTGCAGTGAAACGACCCAAGTCGGCACCTTTGTATTGTGTTAAGATAGCATCCTCTTTGGCTTTCACATCTCCTACATTCCCAGCGCTTATGCCATCTCGATATTCATAAAGGATAAGATCATTTTTAAGATCACTAGGAGCAGTTTTATCTGTCGTAAAAGTATTAATAACGACATAGCTAAAAAACCACATCGTGTCGATGAGGAAGCCGACTATAGCGTAGGAAAAAGTGATCATGATGACCGCCACGACGATTTTTGGAATTTGATTTTGGATGCTCATGACAGTGCGCGGATCGATATGCACTCGTATCATGATGGCAAAGCCGATAACGACAAAAAGAATAGTCAGCAGAAGGTAGGCGAGGTTACGCATGATCAGCCAGGTAGACTGGAGTGATGACAGACCTTTAAAGCCTTGATTGTCAGGATTATCTTGGGCATAGATGTGCTGTCCTATCCCAAAGTTCTGAGCCAGATATCTGACTGATTCGCTAGTCGAAGCAGGCTTAGTGTAAAGTGAGCCGATCATCGTACTCGTCGTCCCGAGTATCCCGCCGATTTGCGGGAGTCCGTTTTGTTGAGGGGCGTAGGTGAGTTTGTGATTGATCGGATCGAGGACGACACAGCCTTTTTGCGGATCTACAGGATCAATTCCGACTAACTGGCAAATAATTGCTGAGCTGATATCAATGAGTAGGGACTGTGCCCGGGTGTGGTCGTCAGTCGCTAAGGGTGTAGTAGGGGGGGCGGGGCTGTAAGCATCTGATTGGGCATGACTAAGGGAGGTGGACTGAATAGTGAGGCCAGTAACGACAAGTACTAGAAGGAAAAAACGAACAATATAATAACTAAAGCGTCGGGGCAGAGACATAGTCTTAGTGTGCGTGATTTGAGGTTTTCTGTCAAGTTAGGCGGAACATAAGAAATTTTAACAAATTTCAACGTTCCAGCCACGTTTAAATTTCTAGCGAAATTTATTACGTGGCGGAGAGAGCGAGATTCGAACTCGCGGAGGGCGTGAACCCTCAGATGTTTTCAAGACATCCGCACTAGACCACTATGCGACCTCTCCGAGCAAAGCGAGGAGAGGGAGTACTCTTGAGTACGACCTCACCTCTATTATTTCTTAAATCCAGTAGTTACTTCTAAGGAGCTTCCTTAGGCTCAAAGTATACCAGATCAGAGGTGCTCCAACAACATTTTCAGCTTGACCATTATCGTTTACTCGGTTAGAGTATAACTATGGATCACAACGAAGAACTGCTTTTACCCGCTCCGCATGAAGAACTACTTCCGGCACACGCAGGCAATACGTCACAGTATGCTCTCAAAACACTGATTTCATGGTCAGCTCCGGGGAGACCTTTTCAGAAACGTAATAAAGAATATTTTTTTAACATTCTTATTATTATGCTGTTGGTTGAGGTAATTCTTTTCCTCTTTTCCCAATATATTCTGATGGTTTTAGTTCTTTCACTTGTTTTTTTAACCTATGCCTTAAATACGGTTGCTCCGCATGACTTCCAATATAAAGTAACATCTGAAGGAATTCAGGTCGAGGATCATTTTTTTCTGTGGCAGGAACTCTATGACTTTTATCTAAAAAAACAAGGCGGAGTAGATGTTGTCGTGATCGGAACGAAGATGTGGTACCCAGGCGAGCTGATATTGGTGCTTGGTGAGCTCCATCCCGAACAAATCAGAGATGTTCTTATCCAGTTCCTGCCATATAGAGAGTATGTAAAGCCGACTTTCATGGACAAATCCGCACATTGGATGGAAAAAAACTTCCCTCTAGATCGGTCTTCTAATTCATCAACGAAGTAAGTTTTATTTGCTTCAGATTCGTATATTAGGTACAATACGCATACTCTTTTTGCTCTCGTAGCTCAGCTGGATAGAGCGCAACGTTGCGGACGTTGAGGTCGGAAGTTCGAATCTTCTCGAGAGTACTTGAGGAAGGGTAGCCAAGCGGTTTACGGCACCGCTTTCGAAAAGCGGCGTGAGTCACATCACCGCGAGTTCGAATCTCGCCCCTTCCGCAATGTCGGAAGATTCAGCATAAGCTGCAATTTGGGCGAGATGAGAAGCGACACTACGGAGTAGTTAGTCCTCTTGTAGGAAATCTCGCCCCTTCCGCCAAGGGCCTCCGTAGTCTAATGGATAAAACAGGGGCTTCCGGAGCCTCAGCTGTGGGTCCGATTCCCGCCGGAGGCACCGTGTCAAACGCGGCTTTAGCAAGATTTATGAAATTAGAATTCTCAGCCGGCGGTATCGTCGTAAAAAAAGAAGGCAATAAAATTTCTGTGCTGATCTGTCAGCACTCACGTTATAATCACTTAGGCTTTCCCAAAGGTCATATCGGGGATAAGATTAAAGGTGAGACAAAGGAGCAAGCGGCAGTTAGAGAGGTAAAAGAAGAAACAGGCGCTGAAGCAGTAATTCTTAAAGAGCTGAAGCCCATCACCTATTTTTATACGTTTGAAGGAGAAAAGCGCAAAAAAACAGTCTATTTTTTCTTAATGAAATATAGAGGCGGGGATATCACGAAGCATGATTTTGAGACGGAGAAAGTAGAATGGATTCCCGCCCCCGATGTGGTAAAGGTTATTACCTATAAAGATGAAAAAGAAGCTTTTATTGAGTCACAAAAGTATTTTGAGATATTAATTTAATAATTAAGGAGGAGTCGTCCACTAAAGGGACTATCCACCATTTTGAATTTATTTAACAATCAAGGAGGAGTCGGATAGTGGTCCATTCCACGCGCTTGGAAAGCGCGCGGGCGTAAGCCCACGTGGGTTCAAATCCCACCTCCTCCGCATCTAGCCTTGACTGGCGCGAAGCGCGTTGAGGATCACGGCTACATCAATTGCTTCCTGAAGTCCGGCACCCAGGAGTGGGGGGATGAGGCCAAAGGCAGCAAGGATCATCCCGACTATACTTATACCAATTCCCCACAAGATACTTTGTAGCGCGATACGGATAGTTCTCTTAGCGATCGTAAATGTCTCTGAAGCTAGCGCGAAATTACCTCCAAGCAGGACAATATCCGCCGCTTCAGATGCGGCTG
Source organism: Patescibacteria group bacterium (assembly GCA_038064195.1). Lineage (GTDB taxonomy): Bacteria > Patescibacteriota > Microgenomatia > Levybacterales > UBA12049 > JACROF01. The sequence continues at coordinate 134,571 of JBBTTO010000002.1, forward strand.
TTTGCTCCTCGTCACTAAAGACCATGCCCACATCAGCTAAGGCCAGTGCCGGAGCGTCATTAATCCCGTCTCCGATCATAGCAATAACTCTTTTTTCTTTTCTCAGATCCTGAATACCCTGCTGCTTATCCTCAGGCTTCATCTCGGCTTGTACATGTACACTCGTCCCTAACTGCTTGGTGATTGCCTCAGCGGCAGTTTTTTTATCTCCGGTGAAGATATAAAGTTGATAGCCAAGTTTTTTCAGTCGGGATATGATCGGCCTGGAGTCGCTTTTTAAAACGTCTGTGAAGGTGAGAACAGCCACCTGCTTACTCCCTGCTCGAAGCTCGACCTGCATGCCCTGGGCCTCACTCTCATTGAGTTTTTGAATATGATAAATAGTATTTTCGATCTTACCCCGTATCCCTTTACCCAGTTCTTCTTTGACATCCCGGACATGAAGGAGGGGGACTTTTTGCTCAGTTGCTCTTTGGATAATTGCTTTAGCTAAGGGATGAAGGGAGTTGCGTTCAATGGCGAGGGCTATAGCTAAAATCTTTTGCTGAGTATAATTTTTGTCCTTGATAGTAATTGTTGTCAGTTGGGGTTGTCCCAGAGTAATCGTTCCGGTTTTATCAAAAACAATAGTATTGACGCGTTGCAGACTCTCAAGGACTGCCAGCTTTTTGATAATAATTCGCTTTTTGGCCGCGGCATTAACTCCTCCCAAAAGAGCGATAGGCGTTGCGATAATAAGCGGACAGGGTGTGGCAATGACGAGGACTGCGAGTGCTCCATGCAGGCCGCCTAAGTGAAAGTAGGCGAAAGTGGCAATAATCGTCGTTATGATCGTAAAAAAAGTACTATACCTATCGGCCAGGCGTACCAGGGGTGCTTTCTCAACTTGTGCATCCTGGACCATCTTGATAATTTTGTGATACGTTGAATCAGCTTCAGCTTTCGTTACTTTAATAATGATGGGTTCGCCGATATTGATCGTGCCACTTCTGATCAGATCACCTTTGACTTTTTCGATAAAATAAGGCTCACCTGTGAGTGAGGATTCATCAGTATTGCCTCTCTCCGAGACGAGTTCTCCGTCAAGGGGGATAACTTCACCTTTACGAATAAAGATTTCCTGACCAACTGTTACTTTACTGAGCTTAACTTTCTCCCCAGGGGTATTATTTTGCCAGAGTATCACGTCTTGGGGGATTCGGTCTATGAGGCTCGTCAGGGATTTTTTGGCTTGTTTGGCTCCGTATGCTTCAAGGGTGACACCGCTTGAGATCATAAGGGCAATAATTGAGGCTACTAAATACTCACCGGTGATGACTGAGACAATGACGGCTAATATGGCAATATAGTCAAGCGCGAACTGCTTTTTTAAAAGGCTGGATATGGTTTCAAGGAAAAGTGAATAACTGCCGATAGTAATCGCGATCAAAATAACGACGATCGCGGGGAGTTGAAGATGGAGGAGCGAGAGTGCTCCATAGATAATAATCCCCAGCAATACCAATAGCGGGATGAGAAAGTTAGTATAGATTGTTTTTAGATTCACTAGCTCAGTATAGCAAGAAAGCTAAGGATCAGAGTTGATCAAGATCACAAGGGAATATTGATAAGTACTCAGAGCAAGTATGGCTTAGGTATGTTCTAGATGGTATAATTAACCACTCTTGGAGGAGTCGTCCACTAAAGGGACTATCCGCTATTTTTAATTAATTTAACAATTTAGGAGGAGTCGCATAGCTTGGTCCATTGCGGAGGGTTGCTATCCCTCTGAGCTTTTAAAAGGGCTCGCGCAGGTTCAAATCCTGTCTCCTCCGCAGTTTAGATATTAGGCGAAGTTGCCAGCAGTGGCCTCAAAGATGTCTGTTGCATTATTTGCAGCAATGACACCAAGGGTTCTTGCTCCGAAGGCCATATTATATAGGACACCATGGGTTCCGAGCTTGCGATGTATCCAGCCACGGAGTTGTAAGCTTTTTTCGCGTGCTTCTCTTCCTTGTTTTTTGACCTCTTCAGTTGAAGTTTGGTATTGGGCTAGTCGTTGTGAGGTATATTGCCAAAGATTATATTTGCGTTGCTTTTCTGCGACATTGTCTTCGCTCTCTCTTACCCATTCTCCCTCGGCTTTATTAACTGCTGTTTTCAAAGCGTCTTCATTTTTATTTCTCTCCTCAACAAGTCGTTTGAGCTGCTTGATAAGCATCATTTGTTTGCCAAGCTCAGTGAATTTCTCCCGAATAGCTTTCATGCGCCCTATTTCTTGTCCTTCAACCGCTACACCATTAAAAATCCCTTGCATGAGATTACGATCGTATTTTTCTTGAGCATCGGAGTAGGTAAATCCTTGTTGCTCAGCCATCTTTTTCTGATAATCAATCATAGTCTCTGTTGCATCTTCGCCTTTGCTCATTTGCTCATAAGCTTGATCTTCTAATCCTTGAAGCTCGGCTTTTCTTGCGGCAGCAATCTCTACAGGTGTCCTTGTCTCAACATCCGGGATATCTTCATCCTCTTTACCCATGAGAACTGCTTTTCGTTCTTCGGTCATAGGTTGTCCTGCCTTTAATTCCTCGAGCACTCTTTGTCGTCTGGCCTCAGGGCTTTGTCCAAGCGCGCTGCGTTCGCCCAGAGCAGTAGTGAGTCGGGATGTTTGTTCAGCGCTAAGAGGACCTTGCTTGGATGCCTCCGTTAAATCAGCAATTTCTTTATCAAGTCTCTGTCGTGCTTCTTGTCGTTGGGCTTCATCTACTGGTTGCGCGGCGCGAGCCTCAGGTGATCCAGGGGGTCTAAATTCAGCTCTGGTTTTATTTTTTAGGTCATCGATTTCACGTTGGCGGAGCTGACGAGCTTCCTCAATTGTGGCAACTGGTCTCTTGAGGCTGGGATCATACTCCTGCCTAGATAAGACATCCTGGTCAGTACTATTTTGTAGCGTGACGAGACGTTGAGCGTTCAATGGATAATTGGTTCTATTTTCTGCTAAGAGTTGATCTGCCTGTAATTGGGTTATCTCACCAGCTTTTACTCTATCTTGAAGCGTGGGAGTCACATCGTTACGCGCGACTGCCTCAGCGTGGGCCTGGCGTGCCTCTGGAGTTCCACGGTCGACTAGAGGTGTAGTTTGAGGTCGGGCAGCCTGACCACGTCTTTCTCGTTGCGTTAGTCTTCGAGATCCTCGTATTTCTCCAAGAGCACTTTTAGCGGCAGTGACTGTTCCAGGTTCTGAGTCAGCGGGAGCCACGACAGAAGCTGCTTCAGGAGCAGGAGTCGGTCCTCCAGCCGGAGCGGTTTGAATAGTATTGGAATCTAAGCTTATTCCTTGATCCAGATCTTCAACTAACTGCGGTTGAGTTGTAGCAGGACTCGGGCTAGTATCTGAAGTAGTAGCATTACCTGCCTCATTATCGTTAGTGGATGGTTCTGCGGTTGCACCATCTTCTGCTGCTACTACCGGAGGCGCTTCTGTCACTGGAACAGTTCCTGCGTCTGGCGTCGTAGTTGGTGCAGATGTTTCTTTTACAGCTTCAGTGTCTTCTGTAGATGCCGCGTCTCTTGGTGCTGGGGTTTCTGTTGGAGGAACTACTGTAGACTCATTATTCGGTGCAGCTTCCGGAGGGGGTGTAGTTGTCTCTGCAGCAGGATTTCCAAACTGCCCCAAACGGCGATGTTTTCGAACGCCTTGCACAGGGACTCCTCCTTCTACTGGAGTGTTGAGTGGGGAAGCGACTGGATTCACATCTGCGGTTTCACCGGAGGGAGCAATAGGAGCATTGTCCGTCGTAGTCTCAGCGCCTGTCAGGACTGTGGCTGTTGTCGGGGTCTCAGTTGTTGCTGCCGGGACTGTCGTCGTGTCAGTAGCTGTTGATTGATCTTCCCCTCTCCGCCTGAAAAGTCCTCTAACCTTATTGATTCCAGATTCGGCGAGGCTTGGTTGGCGGGGGACAGTACGCGTATCCAGAGGACCGGGAGGGATATTGTCAAGCTCAGCCTGCTGTTGGGAAGTCATAGTAAAGGTAGGTCCGGGTTGAACAGGGCTATTCGTACGATTGTTAATAGCTGTTCTTAGCATGCTTGGTTGGTGAGGAGCATCAGTTAATGGCGTATGGATATTATCAAGCGCAGCTTGTTCTTCTGCTGAGAGAGTATATTGAGGTCCAGGGAGAGTCTCTCGTTTTTGAGCTAGTGGCTGACTATCCTTTACAGATAGTCGTTGCCTCTGGGTAGCTTCAACGGCTGCTTGGGAAGAGCCATTGAGAGCAGCATCTTCGGCTATGATATCTCTATCAGCTGTAGTCTCTCGAGGGCCGGCGAGGATACTTGCACTTCGGGGGTCTAAGTCAGAATTAGATTGTCCAACAGATCCTAAATCCGAAGCATTGGCCAGTTCACTGACTGCTTTATGAGCACTGCCCATACCACCGAGCGTGTCGGCTGCAACGTCAAAAGGGTTTTTAGTAGAGCTATTAGTTCCACTACCTTCTAACTTTCCAGCTTCTGCTCCTTGGTTTTTTACGCCTGATTCTGTATCTCCAGCTGCCATATTATTTGTCTTGAGCTATTTGGATAGCTTGATCGATCTCTCCTTTCTTTAAGTGGACTCGCATTTTCTCAATAAGCACGCTTTTTTGTTGTTCAGTATGGAATGCATCAATAAATTCTGCTAAGTGACCGAACTGCTCCCGCATTCGTACAAAGTTGCCAATCTTTTGTTTGGCGTCTTCAAATGATGCGAAAGGTTCCATCTCAAGAAATTTTTTTGCTAAGTCCTGAGCTGTCGGGAAATCAATTGTTCTTTCCCTAAAACCTTCAATAATTCTTTTTAAGAAGAGGAACTCCAATTGATTGGTAAGCTTGGGCAGATCCTCCATGCTCTTTCTAGCATAGAACAGAATCTTTCAATAAATCAAGTTTTTGTTAGACTTGAGGAGTGGACTTACTGAGCTTTATTTTTCCCAAGAAATGTATTAGTTGCAGGCAGTTCGGGAGCTATCTCTGTTCTGACTGTTTTGCCAGGTTAGATATGCATGTGACCCTCATCTGCGCGGTCTGCGGCCGGCAGGCGGTAAGTGGTATTACACACCCTATCTGTCGTGGTCGATATGATATCGATGGAGTATTTGCCAGCCTTGTTTATAAAGGTGTGGCCAAGAGATTAATCTATCAATTTAAGTTCGAGCCGTATCTTACCGATCTGCGTCATATCGTAGCAGATCTTTTTTATGAAGGACTTATTCAGCAAGAGGCTTTCTTTAGGATTGCTTTGGATAAGGCTGTGCTTGTCCCGGTCCCGCTTCACAGTCAGCGCGAGCGGAATCGCGGATACAATCAGGCAGAGATATTAGCTGTCGATTTAGGTAAGAGGTTAGGCGTACCCGTTAAAGACATACTCACCCGAGTGAAGCCGACTACTTCTCAGGTTGGCAAAACTCAGAAAGAACGACGGGAAAATATCAAAGGGGTATTTCAGTTAAGGGGTACTGTTGATGCGAAAACTGTTTTGCTGGTCGATGATGTCCTCACCTCGGGTGCGACCCTCAATGAAGCAGCCAAAACTCTTAAAAAAGCAGGTGTAAAGAGTGTCTGGGGTTTGGCTTTAGCACACGGGACGTGATTTTGACCTCACCTCTTCCGATAACATCGGAAGGTCCTCTCCTTCAAGGAGAGGAATAAAGGGAAGAGGTTATTTTAGGGGTAATTGGGCGGCGACTAGAATTCGTCCGTTACGTTTAGGCTGGTTGGTTACAGTACTATATCGATAGGAAAAAGCCTCAGGCGGATTTTTGGCGGCTAACGTATAGGTATCCACAGCCTCCGCGTGTCCATAAGCCTCAATGTTACTTCCAGGGATTCCCTGATTTTTAAGGATACTCAGTATTTTACCCAAAACATCCACCTTGATGATTTTTTCGCCGTCCAGCTCATCATCAGTTGCGAATTTCCCCCAGTAGGCTAGGTCCAGAAAGTTTTTCTCCAGCTGATCTCTGGCTTTTATAAAATAATACTTCGGGCCGATACTGGGTGCAATGCCTATATAAATGTTTTCAGGTTTTACCTGGTAATGCTTAAAAAGATGTTCAAGAGCAGCCTCGAGTACGCGATCGTTGATCTGAGGTCTGCCTAAATGGACAATTCCCAGTACTCGTTCAGCTGAACCGGTCACGGCTTTGATAATAGCCGTTGGGCAGTCGGCCGGTCTATGGATAAGGGGAGTATCAGGAAGTGTTGTAAAGAGACCTTCCGCCTCAATAATCGTCGGACCAGTTGACAAAGGAGAGGCAATATCAACAATGTGAGGCAGGGTGTTCGTAGGTTTGATACTTATAAAAGATTGAGAGAGTGGAGCTAAATTGTTTTTGGCCAGGAATTTTTCCTGACGGCTCGTGATCTCCTCTCGGGTAGTATCTAAGTGAAACTCAGACATATTTTGTGAGGCAGGGCCAATGGATATTGCATGCACGATGCCTTGACTTTTCAGTAACGGCAGGATGATAGTATCTTCTTTTCCTGGGGTTTGGTTAGGAGCAAAAACTAATTCAGAGAGGATGTGAGGGGTCATAAGGGATTTATTGTAGCAAATTATCTAGCGGAAGATGAGTGAGTCGATCAGGTTGGGATCTGCGGGTATGGTTTTTTCTTTCTCAGACAATAAATATTTTTCGATTTTAAAACCATTTATAAAAGAAATTGTTTTCTCAGGTTTTTTAGTGATATTAACTCTATGTACTTTCCACCACTCACCACCAATTGAATTATTTTTACCACCGGGAGGTGAGATCAAAAGATAGGTAATCGGCTGTTTTTGGTAGGGGAAGACTTGTACGTCCGGATTTTTTGTAGCTAAGTAATTCATAGCGTAGCGGGGGCTATAGCCAAATTGGTCAGGGGAGAAAATATAGTAGCCGAAAGAGGCGTCTTTTTGCGCGAATACTGATTGGGCAAGATCGTAGTTAAAGCGCCACGAACCAGAGTCTTTAGCAATATAGTTGTTGACCAACATGTCTTTATAGACATGTGCTTGCTTCCAGGTTGCGAGAAAGACGAATGCGTATCCGATGACAAAAATATATTTCGGGAGGACTTTCCAACCACCGGCGATCATCAGGACAGTGAGTGGAAGAAAAGGCCAGGTATAGTAGTTCCAGATAACACCTTTAAAGATGAAAGCGAATATCCAGTAACCAAAAAAGAGATAGAAGAAAAGGAGGGTACTTTTACCTTGTGTCGTCGTTTTATTCTTAATGGCTTTATACAAAAGAAAGGCAAAGAACGCCAAAATAAGGATTGTCAAAATGCGGTCGGGAGAAGGAATCGTGGCTAGAGTGTTGATGAAGCCTTCAATCCGATTCATGAGCATCGCATGGGGGGTAAAGTTATCGACAGCCCCGCTTTTCCCTGCCATGTAGGTCAAAAGCGCTTTGGTCTCCAGGAAATTATGTCTGAGGTCAAAGACAATATAGGTAGAGAGAGGCAGTAAAAGTACAAGAAAGGCTGTAGAATGGGTAAATAATTTCTGTTTAAAAATTGTGTAAAAAATGAGCAGTGTACTTAACAGCAGGATCGGCATGCCGAAGGCGACCTGGAACTGGATAAGTAATCCGCCACAAAAAAGAGTTAGTAGCAAAGACCATATTTTTCTCTGCGTCAGGTAGTGATAGAGAAAATAAAAATAGAGGGGGAAGACTAAAACTGCGCCAAAAGGATTAAAGAGGCTCGATGTCGTCCCGACCGAGACAGCCGACATAAGGATTGCGCTTAATACGCCAACAGTTTTTCCGTAAAGTTTGTATCCAACAAAGCCAACAAAGGCAGTTAAAAGCGCGACAAGGAATACCCAAAACCAGCCGACTATGACAGGATCACCCTTGCCTAGCACAAAAGCAGGAAGATTAAGATACAGCCAGAGAGGGCCGTGGAAAACCCCTGGGATACCGCCTGAGCGGGGACCGATAAGTGGCATACTATGATTTTTGACGACATCTTCAAGAAGTAAGAAATCTCGCGCCAAATCGGTATTAAATCCTACGTCACCATGGAGTACTGCTGTCGCACAGAGGTAGAGATTATAAAAAATGATGCCAAGACCGAGCAGAAGGAGAGAGAGTTGCAGGGGAGGGATCGTTGATAAAAGTGATTTGGGGTTTGTTTTAGTTTTCGAGCTCTTCACTTAGAATATAGTAACACAATTAACTCGTTCTCTTAAACAAAAAAAACCACCATTGCTGGTGGTTTTTTATATGTGGAGATGTCCGGGTGTGATCCGGAGTCCGAAAATGTAATTTAGAAACATCTACAAGCGTAGTTGATCATTAAATGTCGCTTTCCCGTGGCCGGTCAACAGGTATAAGAAAGCCTAGGTTTATAAATCCGGTGCTACGCGTAACCATACATAGTCCTTAACTCAACTGTTAAGATACCCATGGTCGCCCGTTGAGAAAAGCTTCCATGAATAGCCTGCTAGACCTTAAGCAGCAAACGCAAATTGTGCGTTCACTGGCATAGAGCCAGATACAAGCTGGTCAACTCGTCTTGCGACTCGTTGTCCAACGCTTCGGAATGAATCCTTAGCATTTGTTTTTTATCAGAGTTTTACGACTATCTAACGCGTCGGCTTGCAGTTTTTAAAGAACTAATCTCGTCGAATCAAATCATCCCCTTGAGAGTCTCAGGTACTAAGCCTAAGAGCCTCAAGTGAGTGACTTATTAGCGGGATTTTAAATGTGCGGCCATTTCTCTTTTAAGGTCTTTACGCTTCTTCTGTTCACGCTTATCAAATTCTTTGCGTGACTTACCGATAGCCAGTTCAACCTTAATGAGATTACGTGTAGTATACATCGAAACAGGCACGATTGTCAAGCTGGCACCGTGCGTTTTGTGCTTAAGACTGATGATTTGCTGCTTGTGAAGGAGTAATTTTCTTGTTCGATTTTGATCATAATCCTGAGTGCGTGCGTATTCATAAGGGAAGATTTTGGCATTGATCAAATAAGCCTCACTTCCGATTATCCGGGCATAGCTACCGGTGAGGTCGGCATGGCCTTCACGCACGGCCTTGACCTCCTGGCCTTGCAGGTTAATTCCGGCTTCAAAAGTCTCGAGGAGTTCATAGTCAAAATGCGCACGCTTATTAACGATTTTCATGGTTCGGCTTTGCTCACCACAAGTTCAGTGGAAGTAGCTCGTTGATATGATAGAGGATTGAGGCGGGATTGTAAATCGAGGCGCCTAAAGGCCAAGCTCGTAGATTTTGCCACCTGCGAGGACGAAAGCTGATTTCTCATCAGTACTGATCGTGAAGGCTTTGGTATCTTTGAGGATCGATGCTTGGTACTGTGCGACAAATGTGCCTGATTTATCTAGCTTCACGATACGGTTTTTGCTAGGATCCAAAACATAGAGATTATCAATGTCACTACTCGTGAAGATAGCAAGGGGAGAGGTGAAGTCATCAGTTAGCCCGCTGACTGAAAATGACTCCTCAGTCCCCTTTGTATATTTCTTGATCGAGCCGTCTGAAAAGAGGATATAGATCGAGCCGTCAATTGCCATACTGACTGCATCTTTAAGATCAGGAGTATCACCTTTAAAATAAGTGGATGAAGCGTATTCGCCCGTACTGGTCGGTACGAATTTGAGAAGTCCTTCTTTAGGATCAAGGACGTAAAGATTGCCTGAAAAGACTCCCAGGGATTTGGGATCAGACCAGTCAGAGTCATTTTTGACTACATCTTCTTTCTTGCTGCCTGATTTGGTTATACTGGCAATAGTTTTACTTGATATTGTATAGATATTGTCCTCATCCTCAGTTGCGCTGCGAAGAGTACTATCCTTACTGAGTGTCTGGAGTAGAGGCGCATCCGTACCACTTATTTCTTTGGCAGTAACGCTACTTGACCCTTCTGTTTGCTCAAGCCTTTCGTCTACTTGGCTCTCAAGGTCGGTTAGCTGTTGCTCCTCTTTTGAGTCTGGCTTAAATTGCCCATGTGACTTAACGAGAGTATCTTTGGCTGACTTGTAGTCATCACGGGCCAGCGATTTGTTAAGACTTAAAAGGCCCTCACCCTCATCAAAATCTTTTTTGGCGCTGGTATAGATTTCCTGAAAAAGAGCTTTCTCCTTACTTGTTGCCTGCTGGCGCTGGATAAAGATAATACTGACGATTAGCAACCCAAGCAGGAGAATTGCCAGGCCTCCGACCAGCTTTTTCTGACGGGGGATCTGAAGATGGGGAAGAGTGATCTTGGGAAGGCGTGCTTTGAGTGATGGCCTATCACCTGTGTCAGTTCCTTCCTCATATGATAATGGCGATTGAGTTTTCTCTTCAATGTTCTGTTCAAGGATGGGCGGCTGGTGAATAATTGGCGGCTCGGATGGATGCGGACTTGCTGTCTCCTCAAGCAGGTCTTCACTCACAGCCCGGGAGATGCCGTTAAAGACTAAGATAATTGCTGCCGATCCACCTTCCTCTTCGCCATGGACAAGTGGCGAGATAGTCTCGGCTATATCACTGGGAAGCGTGTATTCAAAAGCCTGGGCGAGAGTTTTTTGCGGGACACTTTCCACAAATTGTGTCGTTTGTAGCATTACAAGGTCATCTGTCTGGAGGTAGCCTGATGCGCTCTGGACGGTACGGGTTGTTTTGTCCTGGAGGTGGCTGACAATTGTGCCGATTTTCTCACCACGCTTGAGCGTAATGCGTCCTGTCCCGACGACAAAAGCATAAAGCGTATCATCTTTAATGTAGGCAAGGCAAAGTGAAAGCTCAATGCCCTCAGGTATGTCACGGATTGCCTGGTTGACAGCAGTTGTTATGGATTCAAAGGTTTTGTCCTCCAGACCGAAGAATTCAGCCTCAACGTTACTGAGGATTTGCTTGCCTATAGTCGGTAGGTTTTCTTGTAGTTCTTCATTTGAGGTGACAAGTGAGAGAGCAATAAAGAGACTGCCGGCATTATAGGCCTGAGACCATGAGGTAGCTGTGGGCGTGGCAACTACTTTGGCAAAACTGAGATTGGTAGCTGGCATCTCTTATAGTATAACAAGTGCTGCAACAAAAAGGGAAATCGTGCTTAAAAGGAAAAGAATTGAGATAAAGCTAATAAGCGGAGAACCTAAGGTGCGTTTGATTACTAAAAGCTTGGTCAAAGAGCGAATATTATTGTAAATAACTAAGACAAAGATCGAGTATATACCTATAAAAAAAAGTATGATAACTTTTATTACTAGATTGAAGTCAATCAGAGGGAAGTTTGAGATATTCATGCTGTACCTCCTGGCATGAGCTTACTGATGAGGCTTGTTATCCGAGCCGGATGAGGAACTTTAAGGAATTCGAAGTTGGGCTTGAGTGCTTCTGTCTCCATGAACACATCTCCGAAGTCAAAGAGGTTTTGTTTAAAACCGCTTTGTTTGTAGGAGATATCTGTGATTTCCCGTATAGTTGTTGCAGCCACATCTTTGGTACTGATGCTGTTGACATCAACATCAATAACCCGGAGGTTAGTAACGAGCCCCACATTATAAAACCAGATAACGAAGTTGACGAAGGCAAAGCCAAAGACGATCAGATAATAAAAAATAGTGCCGATAATGATAAAGCGAAGCGGAATCGGAAGTGAGAAGTTAAGGAAGGGGAGTGCGGCTAAGAGAGCCAGGGGTAAGATAGCCAAGAGGATCGTTCCTGTTTGCCATTCCAGATTGGTTGTGTAATGCCGGCGGAGGAAAAGAAGAATTTTTTCATCTTCTCTTTGGTTTTCAAAGGCAACTCCTTCAGGCATTTCATGGAAACAGGTGAGGATGTGAGGCTCTGTCGTTTTGAGTTCAACTTGACCCGGCGTAGCTCTCTTAAGGGGGTGAGTTGTCGAATCTACCTCTGGTGTGGAATCTGATATATAGAGATCAGGCATATAAGAAGATCAAAAGTAAAAATGTAAAAGTCAAAATATGGGTAGTTTTTTGATATTTGATTTTTGAATTCTGATCTTCCGTATTATACCTCATCTGAGCAACTGAAGCTATTTATGCTCGATATTAAAAAAGGCGAATCCGCTTTGGGGGATTGACAAGCGACCCGGTGCGCGTAAGTTAAATGCTCGCTTAAAATCATCTCCTGACATACTCACCCCGTTAATTGTTACGTTAGTTGTGGAGCCATTACCCTGCGAAACCGAGACACTGGTGGCGCTACTCAGTCCTCCGTTACCTGAGACCAGATTTTTTAACTCATCCATACTATACGGATTACCTCCCCAGCAGGAGCTAATTGGTGTAATTCTTGATGTGTCGACACCACCGGTTCTTAATGCTATGGCGGCATTGACAATGTCAGCCATTTCTTGGGGACTTAGCCATGGATTTGTTCTCCCGCATTTATCTGAACTCGTACTATATCCTTGTGTATACCACGCTTTATAAAGCCATGGAGACCCCCCGATTTTTTCGTAGGCTTTATCGGTAAAGTTAGTTCCTCCTGAGCCATCAGTTGTATCCCAGCCGGAGGTGGTAAGATAGCCACCGGTTGTAGAGGAAAAGTAGGTGACGACGTCTTCAATTACTTGCCCACGTGTAGCTTGTACTGCTTGTTTCCAGGCATCAGGTGGATTATCCGCTTTTGAGCTTGAGAAGACCTGACATCCCTCATTAGTACAAATGGAGGTTCCCTGGACTTTGTATCTATAGGCATATGTTCGAGCTGCAATTGCCTGAGCTTTTAACGCTTCCGTAGGCCAGGTAGACGGCATTTCAGCAATTCCCATGAGATATCTGTCTTCAAAATTCATACTTCCAAGTCCATCTACCTGAATATCCCCTCCGGTATCCTTACTGACAGGATCTTTGCCGTAATAGGCATGAAGAATCTGATTTGTACTCTGTCCTTGAGAAGCCCTTCCCCGTGCTCCGTACTGACTGAGACCTTTTCTATGCGTATAGGCGCCAAAGGCGAAGGCGGCGAAATAGCCACTTGGTGCTGCCTCACGGAAGCCTTTAATTGATGCGTTATAGTCATCCGCCAGATCACTGTCGCCAATTGAGACAGTAAAGCCTCCGCTACGTGAGTTAACAATCTCCTGTTGCTTAGCTGAAAGTTCTGCAATTTTGCCAGATACTTCGGCCTGGTATGTTTTGGCGCCTTTAATAACCGTATCTAACTTACCTGACTGTTCGTCCAGTGTCGCTTTAATACTGACCAGCCTTTTTTGCTCATTCTCAAGTACAGCTTTTCTTTGTTCTAAGTCAGTAATGGTGAGAGCAATATTAGTGATCACTGATTTGTCTTGGTTTGTTTTAGCCCGTTGGTAGGCAAGTAGCTGCGTTATCTCTGAAGCAGATCCGGCGGAGAAGAAGAGTTGGAGCGGGTTATTATAGTAACTTTTAATATAGTAATCCCGAATCGTTTTATTGAGCATTTCCTCTTTATCGCCTAAGTTTTTATAGCCATCCTCGATATTTTTTTTCTTAACGGCCATATCTGACTCAATTGTCGTGACGCGGTTTTTAATGCCAGTTATTTGTGTCTGGATCGCGGTCAGTTGTGACTCGAGGGGTTTGGTGGCAGCGATCGATTGATTAAGGGCTGTGGTGAGATCACCGATTTGTTTATTAAGGTCGTCTAGTTCATCTGAATAAGTGACAGGAAGAGGAAGACCGACTACCAAAAGGATAAGAACACACAAGAACAAAATACTCCGAAGGATTTTGGGCATCCATTCATTATAGCAAATGCTGTCACTATCGCCACTTTTACTTGCAAAAAGAAGAAAGTATGCTACACTCAGGGGACTTTTAGCGTATATGGACAAGCAATTCTCAAACTTCAGTAGTTATACCAAGCCGCCTGCATCTGCTAAAAAAAGAGCTTTTATTTATGTTTTGCTTTTTGTCGTTCTGATCGGTCTGGCAATTGTTGCCGGGAATTATTTTCTTTCAAGTAAAAAAGCAAAGTCGAAAGTCGAGCCGACGCCTACCCCCACTCCGACAATTGTTATTCCAACCGCAACACCTACGGCCAGCCCGTCAGGTAAGTCCACACCCACCCCAACTGTTAAAGTATCACCTACAGCTAAAGTGAGTCCTACTGTCTCCCCGACAACTGCAGTTAGTAAGACGCTGACGATTCAAGTGTTGAACGGGTCAGGTACTAAGGGGGAAGCGGGGAAAGTTGCCTCACTTCTTAAGGCAGCGGGGTATAGTATCTCCTCAACCGGTAACGCCGATACCTTCGACTATCAAAAAACAGTTATTCAGATTAAGAAAAGTAAGCTCTCCTATGCTACACAGCTTAAAAAAGATTTGTCAGCTTCCTATACGGTTGATCCGACAGTTCAAACACTTGCCGAGAGCTCAGAAGCAGATGCTATAGTTATAGTAGGTGCAGAGTAGCACCTCACTATGACACTAGACGCAGTAACCATAGGCAACGCGACTATTGACGCTTTTCTTATCCTTGCCGGCTCCAATTCAGCTGTTTCGTTAGACAATGTCCATAAGCGATTGTGTGTTGACTATGGGCAGAAGATCCCGCTTGAATCCTGTGATTTTTTCCTTGGAGGTAATGCCTGTAATGTGGCTGTGGGGTTAAGCCGCGCCGGGTTTAAGACGGCAATTATTGCAGAAATTGCCAGGGACGAATTTTCAGAGAAGATTTTAAACGGTCTAAAAAAAGAAGATGTGGAGACTGATTTTTTACTAAGAGGGGAGGGTCAGTCGTCTTTTAGTATTGCGCTTAATTTCCAGGGTGAGCGTACTCTTTTTGTGGAGCATCGTGATAGGCAGCATAATTTTAACTTGAACGAGATTGAGGCCAAAGCGCTGTATCTTACCTCACTTGGGCATACCTGGCAACATGTCTATAAAAAAGTCGCCGCTTATCTTCAAATGCGCCGTGAGGTAGTCTTGGCTTTTAATCCGGGTACAACACAATTCTTAGATGGGGTCAAAACCTTTGACTTTATTTTTCCGTTAACGACAATTCTTTTTGTCAATCGTGAAGAAGCCGAGAAGATTGTGGGTCGCAAAGAAGATATCCCCTCCCTCCTCGCTGATTTACAAGCAACGGGTGCGAAAATTGTCAGCTTGACGGATGGCGCGCGCGGAGGCTATGCTATTGACGAGCAAGGGAAGATACACCATCAACCCATCATTACCTGTCCGGTTGTGGAGCGGACAGGAGCAGGAGATGCCTATGCAACAGGCTTTCTGGCAGCCTTTATGCAGGGGCAACCGGTCTCAACCTGTATGCTCTGGGGGGCACATAATGCTGCCTCAGTTATCGGACAAATCGGAGCACAGCCGGGATTATTGAGAAAAGAGGAATTAGAAATGAAAAATCCTAAGTTCTAATATCGAAACTCGAAACAAATTTAAAATGCAAATTACAAATATCAAAAATTATTTCGGATTTCGTGCTTTGGTATTCGAATTTAGTATATGAAAGTATATATTGGAGCTGACCATAGGGGTTTTGCCCTCAAAGAAAAACTTAAGCAGGGATTAGGAGATGTTGACGTAATTGATATGGGTGCTTTTGAGCATCAACCGACTGATGATTTTGTAGATTTTGCAAAAGTAGTTGCACAGAAAGTAAGCACAGATACTACTGCCCGTGGAGTTCTCATTTGTGGAAGTGGTGCGGGGATGTGTATTGCTGCCAATAAGGTAACGGGCGTCCGTTCAAGTGTCGGGCATTCGGTTAAAGAAGTTATAGCCGCCAGGCATGACGATGATATTAATGTGCTTGCCCTCCCCTCAGATTTTGTTGATGATACACTGGCTTTGGAGATGGTAAAAGCATTTCTTACTACGGCATTTATTCCTGAAGAGCGTTTTGTTCGCCGGATTGCCAAGATAAAGGAGCTTGAGACGCATGCATGAAATACTCCCCGGAATTTTAGAACAGGACTGGAGTGCTATTGAGAAAAAACTCGAGATTATAAAACCTTTTGCTCAGTCAGTTCATGTGGATATTATTGACGGTAAGTTTGCTCCGAATACCACCTTTCTTGACCCCAGCCCCTACGCGCGCTATACCAAAGATATGCTGTTTGAACTGCACATGATGGTTGAGGAGCCGGAAAGTTATTTGGAGGCATGGGCAAAAGCGGGCTTTCGTCGCTTCATCGGTCATATTGAGAAGATGAGTGACCAGACGTCATTTATTGCTAAGGCTGAGGAGTTGGGAGAGGCAGGGTTGGCAGTTGACGGCAAGACAAGTCTGGAGCAGATAAAGGTCAGTTACCAGGATATAGATACAATGTTAATAATGACGATCAATGCCGGCTTTTCAGGGCAATCCTTTATGCCTGAGTACTTGGATAAAGTTAAGACGTTATCGGATTTGGAGCTGTTCCCAATTGAGATAGATGGAGGAGTGAATAGTCAGACAATCAAGCAGGGTCTGGCAGCCGGGGCAAGGCGATTTGTCTCAACCAGCTATCTTTTCTCCAGCCCTGCCCCGGAAAAAGCATATCACGGACTTCTCTCTAGCGCCGCGTCTGTGTCGGCGTGATGGTCAAGGAAAAGCGGCACATCGCATTGGTCTCTGTTCCTTTAATAAAATACTCAGTCCTGCCGTTACAGGGGATAGCGACAACACTGTCGGGCTTTAGTTGCTTAGTATCAGGCTTGTTACTTAGAAGCATGGTCATGATTTTGTTCCAGATAGGGGCCGCGCCCGTGATGCCCGATGCCAGGCTCTGACTCATCGGCGTGTTATCGTTATTTCCTACCCATACACTCACCACGTAGTCAGGCGTATAGCCATTAGTCCAGTTATCCCGTTTGTTATCTGTGGTACCTGTTTTGACTGAGACCGTATGTCCCTGGATGCTAAGTGGTGAGTTAGGGCCGAATTCCATTGAACGAGCATTATTATCGCTTAAGATATCGGAGATAATATATGCTACCCCCGGTTGAAGAACAGGCTGGCCTGAATTTTGACTTTTCTCTTCTAAGGTTTCGCCTTTAGAGTTGGTGATTTTAAGAATAGGATTCAGATCGACCCGATTACCTTCATTAGCCAAGGTTCCGTTAACTGTTGCCATGTCAAGCATCGTCACTTCAGCTGCCCCGAGTGTTAATGAAAGGCCGTATTCTCCCTTTGGATCCCAGCTCCCAACACCCATTTCACGCGCGAAATGGACCATAGTCGGTATGCCTATTTGCTGGAGGACTTTAACAGCCGGGATATTGAGTGAATTTGCTAAAGCAAGTCTCAGCGGGAGTTTACCGTGAAAGCGGCCATCATAGTTGACCGGGCTGTAGGTACCACTGCCTGTCGGGAAGCTAACGGGTGAGTCATCAATGATTGATGCTGCCGTGAAGCCATTTGAGAGGGCCGCACTGTAGGTAACGGGTTTGATGGAGGAGCCCGGCTGGCGACGCGCAGTCGTGACATTGACGTTCCCTCCGCTCGGATCATTAAAGTCCTTACTGCCGACCATCACTAAGATATCGCCATTTTTGGGGTTTGTCACGACTGCTGCTCCGTTTGAAAGATTGAGGTACGCGTCCCTTAGAACCTCATCTTTCACTATGGCTTGCACTTTATTTTGCAGAGACAGATCAAGGCTGGTTATTACCTGGAGTCCGCCTTTTTCAACCATTGCCAAGCCGTATTTTTTGACTAAGAAGTCCCGAATATAGTTAACAAAGTGAGGTGCGTTAAAAGCGGATTGCGTCTTTGCAAAACGCAGTTGCTCTATAGACGCGTCATTGGCCTGTTTTTTTGTTATATACCCTAATGAGACCATGCGGGAGAGAACATCTTTTTGTCTTTTCTTCCAAAGGGTAGGTTGATCTCCAAAAGGTGAATAGGTGGTAGGAGATGAAGTCAGGCCTGCCAAAAAAGCACTCTCTGAGAGATTAAGATCGCGAACATTTTTATTAAAATAAACCTCCGATGCAGCTTCGACTCCCCACGCCGTGCCGCCGTAGGGAACTTGGTTAAAATACATTTCTAAGATCTGGTCTTTGGTATACATACGTTCCGACCAGAATGCCAGAACTATTTCTTTAAATTTGCGGCTCACGCTTTGTTCGGGAGTCAGCATAGAGGATTTGATGAGCTGTTGGGTAATAGTTGAGCCGCCCTGGATAATTTTACCAGCAGAATGGTCTTCCTTCAGCGCACGTATAATGGAGGAGATATCAAAGCCCGGATGACGGTAAAAGTTTTTGTCCTCAATTGCAATTGTTGCTTCACGAAGACTTTTTGGGATATCTGAGAGCGGAACAAGTGTTCGGTTTTGTGAGGCATAGATTTCATAGAGGAGAATCCCTTTACGGTCGTAGATTTTGCTGGTTTGGGTAATCTGACGGGTAACCAGTTCCCTTGGATGCGGAAGGTCCTGGAGGAAAAGGAAAAAAACCAGGGGGAGAAAGATAAAAAGGAAGGAAAAGAGAAAGCCTACCAAAAAATAACGCAGCTTTGTCCCAAGTGAGAGACCAAACCGGGAAGAGTTCTTCGTCTTACGGGCGTATTTTGGGGAGATTTGTCTGGTAGACAGCTTTGGCTTTTTAAGACGTGAACTGAGTTGTCTGATGTTATAGATTTCCCTTCGTATTGCACGATACAGGAGAAGAGTCGCTTTTTGCATACCCCGGAGGCATGTGAGAAGAACTGCGATGCAGAGATTAATAAGCGCAAAAACAAGATCACCGATGGTGATAAAAAAGAGTGCAACCCAACTGAGTCCGTAAAAAATAAGCCGCATAGTTTTTTGCCACGACAAATCACTGATTATCTCAGTGAAATCCATACAAAACGTGTGGGGGCAAGCTAGTTGCGATTATACTAAATGCACCTGAGCGTGAAAAGGGGAAGTATTAGAGACCGGCTGCATCCTGCTCAAGCTGGGAGAAGTCTTCACCGGGATTACCTGTATCAAGTTGGGTTGCGGTTTCTTCATCATTGGCAAGTGACGGCGTCTTAGTTGGCGTGAGCTGGGCGGTCACAGATGGAGTAACAACTTGAGAGGTTTGCGTGGTAGGTAATGAGGAATAACTACTGTTACGCATGAGCAGCAGGAGGCTTAATACAACTAAAATAATAACCAAAATAATAATCCCAATTATAAGTATCAGAGATTTTTTATTTGCCTGTGCATTCAGGGGTGGAGGAGTGGCTGCAGGAGCACTAGTTGATGGTTGAGGGATGGCAGCTTGTGCCGGTTGCTGTTGCGGTAATGGTGAGTTTGTCGGTTCCATAGATTAATTCGGTGTTACTGTTGGCGTTGTTTTTTGTAACTGCATGACTAGTTTTGCTACCTGGATAACTGCTTGCTGAGCAGTTTTTACCGTGGCATGGGTCGCCTCAAGATCAGTTCGGAGACTTTTGATGGCTGTTTTGACCGTCTGACCCAAAGTCGTCTCGCCGGTAATAGTAATAATATAATCTTTTGTTTGCTGTGTCTCAACCGCTTGTTTGGCTGTAGTGATAGCAGTCTGGGCATTGGTGATGGCAGTTGCTACTGATGGGTCGTCACCTGCTTTGTCTGCTATGCGATCAAGGATCTCAGACAAGCGTTCTAATGCCGCAGTCATTTGCGCAGTACGGCGCGAGTTAATTTGCTGCATGGCTGTATCAATTTTTTCAACTATAGCTTGCTTACGTTCATCTTTAAGAGCAGCAAGCTTTTGCTTGAACTCCTCCCGCGTGGCTTGGCGATTTGTAAGGAGTTCCTGTTTGAGTACGGTTCGTGTGGGAGTGCCGGAGATCGCTCCCGGATTTATTTGGGCTGAGGCAACCGGGGTCAAAAAGAGGAATAATGCGAGAAGAGAGCTGATAGAGGCTAAGGTTTTCATAAGCATCTTCCATCGTACTTAGCTATGACTAAATTGTCAAGGTGTCGGGCTAGGTGTAGGATGCGCACATGTTACACAGTAGCGATTATTGAGAGGATCAGTAACGATTAACTCGTCACGCTGTTCGACATTATCGGTTTGTCCTTCTTTGGCCAGATCATTGGTTCCTTTGTCGATAAAAACTTTCTGAAGACCGGGGTCTGTTTTTTTAGGTTCGGTGCCTTTAATAAAGTATTCAAAGCGAGTCGGGCAGGCGCCACTCGTTCCCTCGGCTGGAGGAAGGAGTCCCGACGTTGAACAAACCGTCTTGCCGATAATTGATGTCGGGCGGAGAGGTTGTTCCACAGGCTTGTCGCCGATCAGGTAGGTCATCAACGTATTCCAAATTGGGGCAGCTCCGGTTATGCCTGATGCGATATTACTCATCGGTGTATTGTCGTTATTGCCGACCCAGGTGGCAACGATAAAAGAAGGCGTATAGCCAATTGTCCAGTTATCCCGGAGGTCATTGGTGGTACCTGTCTTGACCGATACCGGAAGGCTTTTGCCTACTCGAAGTGCTGAGTTAGGCCCGAATTCCATTGACCGGGCTCCGTTATCTGAGAGAATATTTGAAATAATATAGGCAACTCCGCTTGGCAGGACCCGCTTACCAAAGATAGGGCTTTCAGGGGGAGTATATTGTTCAAGAACGCGATTATGGCTGTCCGTTACTTTGAGAATCGGGTGCAGATCGATACGATAGCCGCTGTTGGCAAAAACCCCGTAAGCAGTTGCCATTTCAAGCATCGTCACCTCACCTCCCCCTAACGTTAGAGAAAGGCCATAGCGGGACGGATCTTTTTCATAGCCGGTTATTCCCATGGCTGAAGCTGTGGCGATCATCGCCTCAATGGTATTCAGCTTGAGCATTTGTACAGCTGAGGTATTAATCGAATTAGCTAAAGCAAAGCGCATTTGTATGACTCCGCGATATTTTCCGTCATAGTTTTTCGGACAGAAGGCCGGTGCGTGGTTGGGGTTTGGGAAACAAATCGCCTGATCGATAAATGGTGTCGCGGCAGTGTAGCCCTTTAATAGCCCCACAGCATAATTAATCGGCTTTATTGATGAGCCAGGTTGACGATGGGCAAGTGTGACGTTGACATTTCCATCAGATGTCTCGTCAAAGTAATCCTTACTTCCAACCATGGCCAGGATCTCGCCTGTCCCGGGGCGGGTGATAAGCGCAGCCGCATTGCCGACGCGGTAGGATTTTAATTTGGCTACTTCGGAAGCCACTGTCGCTTGGGCGAAGTTTTGCGTTGTCAAATCAAGACTGGTAATGACAGTCAGACCGCCTTGCTCAACTGTTTTTGAGCCGTATTTTTTTTGCAGGAGGTCTTTAACATACAAGACAAAGTGCGGAGCCAGGATAGGATTACTTAACTTCCTATAACTCAGCGGTTCTTTTTTAGCCTTCTCAAACTGTGTCTTCGTAATATATTTCTGGTCATACATCGCTTTAAGGATTTCTACTTGACGCTCTTTTGCCAGTTCAGGATGTGAGCCGAATGGAGAGTAGGTCGTAGGTGATTCGGGAAGCCCTGCCAGGAGAGCTGATTGGGCAAGATCAAGTTGTTGGACTGTTTTACCGAAATATGTTTGAGAGGCTGCCTCAACACCATATGCTGTTCCACCATAAGGGACCTGGTTAAGATACATCTCCAGAATTTTGTTTTTGGGATAAATAATTTCTGTGGCAAATGATTCAAGTACTTCTTTTACTTTGCGCTGCACGGTCCGTTCAGGTGTCAGGAGGCTTGTTTTGACCAGTTGCTGGGTGAGGGTTGAGCCCCCCTGAAGGTCTTTTTTAAAGACTGTGGCATAGGCAGCCCGCATAATCCCGCGGAGGTCAACCGGACCATGGTGGTAGAAATCCTTATCCTCAATAGCAATTGTGGCGTGCTGGAGATCAAGAGGGATACGATCAAGGGGGGTGAAAGACTGATTTTTATCGGCATAAATGGTATAGAGAAGCTGGTGATTACGGTCATAGATCTTAGTCGATTGGGGAAGAGTAGCACTACTCAGTCGGGTTGGTGAGGGAAGATCACGGAGAATAAAAAAATAGAAGAGGCCAACGAAGATGAAGAGAGGTAAAAAGAGAAAGAGAAGGCGGTATCTTTTTTGAGGCAGTATTTTCCGGATAGTTATTTTTTTCATCTCTCTAATGATAGCACTCAGCTTTGAGAGCTGACAAATTACATCTGGCGGACGGATTTTCTCTTGCTATAATAAGTCAGTCTATGCAAGCTGTTTTCTCACTCAGCGATGTTGTCTCGCAACTTTTGTCCTTGCTGTCAATCAGACAATTCGGCGTAAATTCACTTGACCTGATCATGCTTGGGGTTATTATTTTTTACAGTTATGAGGGATATCTCCTGGGATTTATTTTGGCACTTTTAGATTTCGGCAGTTTTATTTTCGCGTTTATCATCGGACTTGTCTTTTTTTCAAGCGTCGGGCAATTACTCGTTCAGCTTTTTTCACTTCCGCAAGGTTTTGCCAATGCAATCGGATTTTTTCTGGTGGCACTTATCAGCGAGGTCGTTGTCAGCTTCCTTTCCCGACAATTTTTTCGCAGAGTAAGTACTCTTACTCAAACTCATCAGCTTCCGAAGGTTTTAACTAAACTCAATCATCCTTTAGGCATTCTTCCGGGACTTGCTTCAGCCTATATTCTCCTGTCATTTATCCTGACTGTCATTATTGCCTTACCGACCTCGCCGAGCCTCAAGCAACTCGTCTCAGATTCACGTCTGGGGAGTAGTTTGGTAGCCCACACTGCCAGCCTACAGACAACACTCAATGATGTTTTTGGCGGAGCTGTACAGGATAGCCTCAATGTCATGACCGTGAAGCCCGAGAGTGATGAGCCGGTCAGCCTCCATTTTACCGTGCCGGAGCCAGTACCTGATGAGGAGGCAGAGGCTGAGATGGTAGAACTTATTAATAGAGAGAGGCAGCTCCATGGACTCCAGCCTGTACGCCCTACCGCCAAGCTACTTATTCTGTCCAGGTACTATGCCACAGATATGCTTAGGCGTGGTTATTTTTCACACTATAATCCTGAAGGGCAATCTCCCTTTGATCGTATGACAAGTGCTGATATCCAGTATATTCACGCGGGGGAAAACTTAGCGCTTGCTCCAAGTACTCCTCTAGCACACCAGGGGTTGATGAATAGCCCGGGACACAGAGCCAATATCTTATCCCCTGACTATCATCAGGTAGGTGTCGGGGTGATGGATGCGGGGATATACGGCAAAATGTTCGTTCAGGAATTTACCGATTAATAATCCCTCCAGAAGAGAACTTAGTTAGACTTTAGACTTTTATCTGCGTATCTGACCTCACCCTGCCCTGCGGGCGTTCCCTCTCCTGGCAGGAGAGGGATATGAGGTTAAGCTATTAGAGCGCAAAGAGGATGAGAGCCCCAAGGATTGTCAGGAGGATACCGCCGATAATTGTGAAGGTCTGCATCGCACTTCCTGGGCTAGCCAATGTCGGTGTCGGTGTGTCGGTCGCTACCCCTGGTATTGGTGTGTTGGTCGGTGTCGGAGTATCGGTTGGAGTACTCGTAGGATTAGGTGTATTGGTCGCGATAACCGGTGTTGGGGTATTTGTCGGGACAGGTATAGTGGTTGGCGTTGGCGTATTCGTTGGTGTGCTTGACGGAGCAGGAGTCGGTATGGGGGTATCAGTTGGTGTGGGCAGGTTTGAGGTAGGCGTAGGGATAGGTGTGTCGGTTGGCGTTGGTATGGGCGTAGTATTAGGAGTACAGGTGGCAGTAGCTGTACCAGGAGCTCCTGTCCCGCAGGTATTGATGGCCGAGACTGAACATTGATAGGTTTTATTGGTTTCACTCGTGAAGGTAATTTTTGTCGTGCCACTATCAACATCGCTTTCCGCCACTATATTATTTGAGTCGACTTCGACTACTTTGTAATGGTACGAGGTAGCTCCGGGGAGGGCATCCCATTCACACGAGGAAAGATTCGCGACGCAAGCTGGTGTTGGTGTGGGTTCAGCCGCTCTTTGGCGGATATCCTGCTGTTGTTGATTAAGATATAGTCCAAGGACAAGCCCGCCTATCAGAAAGAGTGCGACGATGATGCCTATGACTAATGACTTTCTTATTCTCATAGTTTAGCCTCCGCAGTTGGGACACGTTATATGAACATTCGTCACTTGCCCCGGGACAGGACAGGCTGTCGGTGTCGGTGTCAGGGGTGGAAAAGTCGGTGTCGGTGTCAGGGTAGGTGTAGCCGTTGGTATAGGTGT
The DNA here is from genome assembly GCA_038064195.1 of Patescibacteria group bacterium. Classification (GTDB taxonomy): domain Bacteria; phylum Patescibacteriota; class Microgenomatia; order Levybacterales; family UBA12049; genus JACROF01. The sequence continues at coordinate 158,691 of JBBTTO010000002.1, forward strand.
TGCGGTGGGAATTGGTGTCGGCGTCAGGGTTGGTGTGGGGGTATGCGTCGGTACGCCAGGAATGGTAGGGGTTGGTGTGGGGGTATTAGTCGGTAAGACGCTACAGGTAGCCTGAGCCTGTCCAGCCGGACCGACACCGCAGGTATTGCCGGCCGTGACGATACAGCGGTAGGTCTTATTTGCCTCACTGGTAAAGGTTATTTGTGTAGTTGGAGACTGGACATCGCCTTCAGAAATGACTACATTTGTGCTGACATCGATGATCTTGTAATGATAAGACGTTGCGGCTACCACAGGATCCCAGGCGCAGGTTGATTGATTGGCTACGCAAGCTGGTGGTGTGGGTTCAGCCGCTCTTTGGCGGATATCCTGCTGTTGTTGAGACAGGAAAAGCGTTATGCCTACGCCTGCCAGAAGAAGGAGCGCGAGAGTAATTCCTATAATGACTCGTTTATTTATCTTCATAATTACGTATTACAGTTAGGGCAATTAATTTTGACATTTTGAACAACTCCAGGTGTGACACAGGGTACCGGGGTGGTTGGGGTGGGGGTAGCTGACGGAGTATCTGTTGGGATTATGGTCGGTGTTGGTGTGTCTGTCGGGACAGGTGTCTCCGTTGCTGTGGGGGTAGCTGACGGAACATCTGTTGGGGTAGGAGTGGGCGTGGGGATGACCGGAGTACACACTGAAATAATATGATAATATCCGTCTAAGTAACGATGTGAACCTGAATAGAAGCGAGTTGTTGGGGTGAAGGACGGATAGATAAAACTTCCTTCAAAAACATCAGTCTGCCAGGCACATCCCGGAACATTCACCTCAAAATATTTTGTTTGTCCCGGAGCGATGGTATCAGTGAATGCCGAGTAAATGGTCTGAGTCCAAATCCAGTTATATTCATCTACGCAGGCGATATCTGTTGCCGGACAGTTATCCGGGTAAATGGTAGGATAGGGAATATATGCCTTGTAAGAGGCCATGCCGACAGTTCGTGTTGTCGAGCCGGTATTGGTGATCTTGCCGTAGTTTTTCCCGTTGACTGGCTGGTCCATCACGCAGCCTCTGAGTCCTGAAACAAGCTCAGATGTGGGAGCTGTACATAAAGAAGAGTCATAGTCCGGCGGGGCTGAGGTAAAGCTTTTGCCAAGAGTCCAGGCTGGTTTATCAGCGATAGTGTATTTGATATCGATTTCATTATTCAGGTAATTTGATTCTGTGACGAATTTATTGGCATTGATCATAATACGAGCCGTGAATGTCCCGGCCGCGCTGCGTCGCCAGGAGTAGGTACTGTTACTAAAGCGCGTCTGAGTGGATGAGCCATAGATAGAGGTATAGGTAAACGCTGCTCCGGCTCCGAACTCGCCGTTTTTCATCTGCAGAGTTGGGGTACTGGTGGTATCAAAAGTAATAGGCACTGACCTGTTGGCATAGATTTTGGTCAAAGTTGAGCCATCATTGGAGGTTCCTTTAACTCCGCCTTGATTTTTAAGTTTGACCCGTACATAAATGTCCTCCCCTATATTAAAAGTAGTCCTCACATTTCCGCCCGCATCGGTTAATTGAAAGGAATCAACAATCAGGTCGGCTGCTGTTGCAGCGCGTTGCCTGACATCTTGCTGTTGTTGTGAGAGATAGACGCCGACGGGTACACCGACTACTAAAAGCAGGAGAATAACAAAAGAGAGTATACGTTTTTTGGACGAAAGCAATGTTCTCACAAATAACTATCCCGAAAAATCGAGCTAAGATCATCATACGCATAATCATTTATTCACGTCAACTAGAGAAGGAAGAGACTTGTAATTTTTATGCCTCTGTTTATACTAGAAGTATGATACGGGTTGCGATTAATGGCTATGGAAGAATCGGTCGGGTCGCACATAGAGCTATCTTGCAGAGCCACAGTGACACAATTGAGGTGGTGGCGATCAATGCCGGTTCCTCAACTGACCTTGTCGGCTGGAAATACCTTCTCCAATATGACTCAGTCTATGGACCCTTACTGCTGGCGCTACATACACAGGCGCGACAGGACAGTGATCCGGAAGAACTTTTAGGGCAACTGGTTATCAACGACCAAGCGATCCCTGTCTATTCACAAAAAGACCCCCTGCTCCTACCATGGAAGGATCTCAATGTCGATGTTGTTATCGAGTCGACAGGGCAGTTTCGTACGAAGGACGCACTTGAAAAGCATCTCACAGCCGGAGCAAAAGCCGTGGTGCTCTCCGCTCCGAGTAAAGGAGATGGGGTAGATACGATAGTACTTGGGGTTAATCCCGAGACCTATAAAGGACAGAAAGTGATCAGTAACGCCTCCTGCACGACTAACTGTATCGCCCCTGTTGCCAAAATAATGCAGGAGCATTTCGGTATCGAAAAAGCCATGATGACTACTGTTCACGGCTATACCTCAGATCAGCGTCTCCAGGATGGAGGGCATAAAGACTACAGGCGGGCACGAGCAGCCGGACTTAATATCATCCCGACATCAACCGGCGCCACAGATGCGGCTGCAAAAGCAGTACCTGAGCTTGAAGGGAAATTCAAAGGCTTATCCCTTCGTGTTCCTGTTCCTGTCGGATCACTGTCAGATTTTACTTTTCTCTTATCTAAAGCCACAAGTTCCGAGGAAATCAATACACTATTGCGTCAGGCAGCTGCGGACCCCATATATCGGGGAATTTTAACCGTGACCGATGAACCGCTGGTCTCCAGTGATATTATCGGTAATCCGCATTCAAGTATTGTCGACCTCTCATTAACACAAGTAGTAGGAGGGACCTTAGCAAAAGTAGTCGTATGGTATGACAACGAGTACGGTTATGCCAATCGTCTTATTGAAGAAGTCCGACTTTTGGCTTCATAATCTGCTATACTCAGATCTCATTGTTTATGATAGAACTTCCAACAATTAATAATATTACCATTTCAGGTCGCATCGGAAGTGGTGCTTCAACGCTTGCCAAGAAGTTATCTGAGAAGTTGGAATGGCCTGTACTTGATGGTGGCAAGCTATTCCGTAAAATTAATGAAGAGCTGGGAGTAACAATTACTCAGACTGAAGAACGTCCTGATCATTTTGATCTCGAGTATGAGGAACGGATCAAAAAAATGCTGCGTGAGGAGAAACATCATATTATCCAAAGTCACTTAGCAGGCTTTGACGCACAGGGGATTGAAAAGGTCTACAAAATTTTACTAGTCTGCGAGGAGCATGGGGAGGATGTGCCGGCGGTACGTATCGATCGTTTGGTCAATCGTGACGGCGCCTCAGTTGAGGATGCCAAATATGAGGTGAGAGAAAGAGAGAGACAGCACCTGCAGAAGTTTCGTCGTCTCTATGCTGACAATGATCAGGAATGGGTCTACTGGGATAAGAAATACTATGACTTAGTCATTAATACCTTTAACCACAATCAGGATTCAGTCTTAGGGATTGCCCTTGAAGCACTCAATATCCCCGAATAAACACTCTTGCAATACGCATTGACTTTCACTATGATTGCCATGACGCTATGAGACTGTTTTTTTCAGTCATACTCCTTTTATTTTTGAGCGTTCCTGTTGTTGTCTTTGCTCAGGATTCAGGCACACAGGCAGCCGGCCTTGTCCCTTCCCCTATAAATTATCCTTTGGCCTACCCCGGTATACTTCCTGACAATCCGCTCTATCCCTTAAAAATGCTGCGTGACCGGATAGTCTTTTTCCTCATCAATGATCCATTTAAAAAGGCAGAGTTTAACTTGCTGCAGGCAGATAAGAGGTTGGGGGCCGGGCTTTTTTTGATAGATCGGGATAAAAATAAAGCATCTCTGGCAGTAGACACCATCTCCAAAGGTGAGAATTATTTCCACGACGCGGTGGCCGGGGCGATAATTATGCAGCAGCAGGGTCGTAATGTGACATCTCTAGTACAGGATTTAGACAAAGCAGTCAATAAGCACATAGAAGTAGTAACTAACTTGAGAAGAACTGTCCCTACTCAGGCAGGTAAGCTGCAACAAATTTTGGAGCGTTTAAAAACCTACCAGCAAAGTATTAAAAAAGCAAAGGGATAATAATTGTAAGAGTTTTCACAGAGCTGAAGCTGAGATTTCCCGCAGATTTGCCGTTGATACTGTTTTATGCATTTCTTTCTATTGACAGAGGTACTGGTAGGGCCATATAGTTTTGTAGGACACTAAATCTAGAAATAAATTTTCACGAGGAAAAGAGTATGCATTGTCCCTATTGCGGAAGTCAGGAATCAGAGGTTGTAGAGACGCGGGACAGCGAGGATTTGGATGCGATCAGGAGGAGGCGGGCCTGCCACGCATGTCAACGAAGATTTACAACCTACGAGAGGATTGAGACGGTCAATTTGCATGTCATTAAAAGAGACGGCAGGCGGGAGCAGTTTAATCGTGATAAGTTAAAGGCAGGCTTGATCCGCGCGTGTGAGAAGACCACTATTTCAGTTGAGACAATTGATAGGATTATCACGGAAGTTATTCAGGAACTTCGGGGTGGAGATACGGTGGAGGTCACCAGTGATCGCATAGGCCAGTTGGTCGCCGAGCATTTAAAGAAGATCAACAAGATAGCCTATATCCGCTTCTCAAGTGTTTTTCGACGCTTTGTGGATGTTGAGGATTTTGAAAAGGAAGTAAAGAAGCTTATAAAATAAAAAAGTAAAATTGAAAGTGCAAAAATAAGGTACCTTTATTTTGAGTTTTTATTTTTAATATTTTAATTTAACATTATGCCGGTAAATTTAGACGGAATCAGACAAAAAGTATTTTTAGACCGCTACGCCTTAAAGGGTAAAGACGGCGAGTTGCTTGAGCACACACCTGAAGAGATGTGGAAAAGAGTTGCCCGGGGAATTGCTGCTAATGAGAAAAAAGCTGATCAGAAAAAGTGGGCTAAAGAATTTTATAATGCGATGGAGGGTTTTAAATTCGTCCCGGCCGGCCGTATCCTCTCAGGAGCAGGCACTGAGTATCAGGTAACGTATTTCAATTGCTTTGTTATCCCCAGCCCCAAAGATTCACGTCATGGAATTTTGGAGTCCCTTGGTCAACTCGTTGAGATCCAGGCGCGTTCAGGTGGAGTAGGCCTCAATCTTTCATCCCTCAGACCTAAGGGTGCACGAGTTAAGAAAGTGAACGGTACATCTTCTGGGCCTGTGAATTGGGCAACACTCTTCTCAGTTGCGACCCATGATATCGTCCAGCAGGGAGGCAGTCGTCGTGGTGCGACCATGCTGATGCTTTGGGATTGGCATCCGGATGTGGAGGAATTTATTACGGTTAAGCAGGATCTGACAAAAATTAATGGTGCGAACCTTTCTGTCTGTATTTCAGATGCCTTCATGGAGGCAGTCAAGGCTAATGCTGACTGGGATCTTATTTATCCTGATATCTCAGATCCTGAGTATGATGAGAAGTGGAATGGTGAAATTGACCAATGGAAAGCCCTGGGTAAAAAGGTTGTTGTTTATAAGACAGTGAAAGCCCGTGAATTGTGGGATCTTATCTGTACTGCTGCCTGGCAGTCGGCTGAGCCGGGGCTTCACTTCATGGAGCGTTCAAACAAAAGAAGTAATACGTATTATTTCGAGCGTCTGATCGCGACCAATCCTTGCGGTGAACAGCCGCTTGGGGCCTGGGCAGTCTGTAACTTAGGCGCTATGAATTTAGCAGCCTACGTAGATAAGGAGAAATTTGATTTCGAGTCATTCGGCAAAGACGTTCGTGTTGCAATGCGTATGCTGGATAATGTTATCGATCAGACATATTACTTCTTCAAACAAAATGAAGAATGTGCCAAAGATATCCGTCGTACAGGACTTGGCATCATGGGACTTGGGGACGCTCTCATTAAGATGAAGTTGCCATATGGTTCTGACAAGTCATTGCCAGTAATTGAAAAAATCTTCAAGACACTGCGTGATAATGCCTATGATGCATCCTCTGACCTGGCAAAAGAAAAAGGTGCTTTCCCACACTTTGACAAGGACAAATATTTAGACGCTCACTTTGTGAAGCAGTTGCCTAAGGATATCCGTAAAAAAATTGCTGAGCAGGGTATCCGTAATGCCGTCTTACTGACTATTGCACCGACAGGGACTACCTCACTTGTTTCAGGTGTTTCCTCAGGGGTTGAGCCTGTCTATGAGTTCACTTTTAGACGCAAATGGAGGGGCGGAGAAGAGATCATGTATCATCCGCTTTTTGATGAATGGCGTAAAGAGCATATTGGTGAAGAGAGGCCTGACTATTTTGTCTCGGCTAATGACCTGACGCCAACCGAGCATGTCAAAGTACAGGCCGTAGCACAAGATTATATTGACTCCTCAATCTCAAAGACCGTTAATGCTCCAAGTACCCATACCGTTGAGGACGTGAAGGAGCTTTATATGATGGCCTATGACATGGGGCTTAAGGGAGTTACCTATATGCGCGATGGGTCACGCATGGGAGTACTTGAGCGTCTGCCTGAGAAAAAAGAAGAAGTCCAGGAAGTTAAGCCTGTCGTCCCGGTTACGCCTCGTGTCCCTCGTCCGATGGTTCTATCCGGTACTACGTACAAAGCAGATAGTCCGAGTGGGAGAATGTATGTGACCATCAACCACGATGAGAACACCCAGCCTTTTGAAGTCTTTATTAATAATGGGAAAACAGGTTCTGATGTGATGGCTATGGCTGATGCTTTAGGCCGTATGATCTCATTTGTTCTGCGTATTCATAGTCCTGTTCCGCAGCGTGAACGTCTGCGAGAAATCGTCTCAGAGTTGACAGGGATTGGCGGAGCACGCTCAGTAGGTTTTGGTGAGAACAGGGTCCGTTCTCTGCCTGATGCAGTAGCAAAAGTTCTGGCACGACATGCCAACTTCAGGGTTAATGGTAAAGTCGAAGACAGGCCGGTTGTTCCTGTGGCTGCTGATACCGTAACTCCTGAGACTCCGGCTGTGGAAGCTTTGACAAATGGCAATGGAACAAGTAATGGCAATGGCCATGCAAGTAACGGACAAGCATCATTCCTGACCAAAGTTGATCAACCTATAGAATCAGCCGGGGAGCAACTGGGCTTTGCCGCAGCTGCAGTGCCGGTTGAGGTGATGGAAGCGAGTAACACTACCAACCTTTTTGATATCTGTCCTGAGTGCGGAACTGCAAGCTTTGCCTATGAGGAAGGGTGCAAGAAATGCTATGGCTGTGGCTACAGCGAATGCTAATCACGAATATATGCGAATAATTAGTCCGAATAGATACGAATAAGTTGATTGACTTTGACGGAATATTCAGATATATTTTCGTTACATAGAAATATTTTGGTAAGTAGGGTGTGAATCCCTCTCAGTGCCGCTACTGTAAAGACAGAAAACGAATATTTCTTTAAATAAAACCCGAGTTCCGATGGTAGGTCCCATCGGAATCCCGCACGAATGAAATTCGTCGGGACAGGAAACCTACTTATGTCATTAGTAGTATCCTTCTTGGGAACGTAAAATTTACAATCACGTTCTAAGCAGAGGGATTTTTTTATGAGCAAAAAAGCAGATACTATAAATATATTAACTCCGGCACGACGACTCAAGTTATCACTTTTGAGTGGTTTTCTCTTTGTTATTATTTTGGGTGTAATGATTGCTGCATCGCTGCATAAAAATCAAAGTACTCAAATTGATCAAGCGATTTCACAATACAGTCAGAAAGCGTCTGAAAGAGATTACTTTGCTTATCAGGGGAAGACTGGCAGGGATGCATTAACGGTACTTAAGAATCTGACAACCATTGAGCAGGATCGTTCAGGACTCGTAATTTCGATTAACGGACGTAAGGCGGACAATTCCAAGAAGGAATATTGGTCTTTCTTTATCAATGGACAGATGGCACAAGTTGGCCCCGCTGATTTTAAAACTACAGATAAAGATTTTATTGAATGGAAGATTCAGACGTACTAATGCGAAATAAAATTATTTTCCCACTAGCAATTATTCTCTTTGGTGTAGTGATGCGGCTTGTTCCGCACATGCCAAATGTAGCTCCGATTACGGCTATAGCACTGTTTGGAGGAATGTATCTGGACAAGAAATATGCTCTTGTTTTACCCCTTCTTATTATGCTTGTTTCAGACCTTTTTTTAGGCTTTCATGACACGTTGCTTTTTGTCTATGTCAGTTTTTTTATCTCAGGGCTTCTGGGGCTGTGGGCGCGTCGCCAAAAAACAGCGGGCCGGATCTTACTGGTTACGTTCATTGCCTCAGTGCAGTTTTTTGTTATCACCAACTTTGGGGTATGGCTTGTCGGCCATATGTATCCTAAAACTCTCCAGGGCTTGATGGAGTGCTTTGTCATGGCCACTCCTTTTTTCCGCAATACGATCATGGGGGATTTACTCTATACAACGACCTTTATCTTGCTTTTTGAATTCCTGGAATATCTTGCCCGAAAGGGAAAGCCTTTATTGGCTCACAGACGATAATGCCTATTTACACGCGTACCGGAGATCGCGGTCAGACATCACTATTTGGTGGAATACGAGTCCTCAAGGCTGATGATCGAGTAGACACCTATGGAACTATTGATGAGCTAAATAGTTTGCTGGGAGTAGTTGTGTCCAACATAGAAACAAAGCATAAAAAATTAGCTCGTGAACTCGAGGAGATCCAACATGATCTTTTTGATATTGGATCTTATCTAGCCAACCCCAAGGCGACTCCGATTAAGCGTTTAGGAAGTAGGGTAGTGGAGTTTGAAGAACACATTGATCAGATGACTATCAAGATGCCTGAATTGCATAATTTCATTTTGCCGGGTGGTGGGCGAGTGGGAGCAAGTTTACACCAAGCACGGACTGTCTGTCGGCGAACAGAGCGAAGGTTGGTAGCTTTGATGCAACATGAGGATATCGACAAGCACGTGGTGAAATACATTAACCGTTTGTCTGACTTGCTTTTTACTATGGCACGTTTTGTCAATCATAAAGAAAAGAAAAAAGAAACAATTTGGAAACAACAAGGTTAATATTTGCCCTCCTTCGCTAAAGCTATGGAGGGTAAATCGGGTGAAGCTTGTGTGATTCAAGCACTGTGCCGCAACTGTAAAGTCAGATCCCCGTTATAACTTCCGAGCAGAAGGTATTTTTTGCATACTTCTCGGAACGAGGAGTTTTTTTATGGAACGAAGAGGACACAGTCCACAACAATTTTTCAGTCAAGATACAGCCGTTGATCCGGCCGCAATAGAAACTGACTTGATAAGTAATGAGAGCTCTTTTGGTTTTAACGATGCGGTCTCGCTACCGATTGTGACAGTTTATCGTGGGGATGTTTTGGCTCAGGAGGCAGTTGATGATGAGCTAGATTATGCCAGCGGCATACATTTCCTTAACGAAGCAATAAAACGAGCTCGCGAAGAATTTTTGGAAGAAAAAATGACGCGTAAAGGAAGATTGGCATATGCAGTCGAGTTTGATGTGGCAGCCTATGATGCGCTTAATCAATACAAATGGGTAAATAGAAGCGCTTATGAAGAAGTGCGCGATAATCTTAATGCAGAGACAGAATTTAATCTGACTACGCTCCTGGGAGAAAAATATCACGCAGAGCTCAGCCGGTATACTACCCGCCTTGAGACAGACGGGATTTATTCAGATACCGGGGATGAACCGATACGCGAGATGGTCAAGCGCGGTGCCCGGTACCGCATCCAAAACGGCAGTGAGGAGCCTCAGCGTGAGATGGCTGTTGTTGCCGGATTTTTGGCAACCGAGGAGAGGCTGATGAATCCTGAGACGCCAATTGGAACTACCGTTTTATCTGTTTCTCCAACCGGGCCGCAGCACGAACACAACTTTTATGATACAGCCACCAAGCGATATACCGAAGATCGGGGAATGTATATTGAGTGGCGACGCTACAGCTCAGCCAACAGCAGGGCTGAATCAGCTCAAAAATTAGCCAAGTTTGATGCCCGCTATCATCAGGAAAAGATTCCAGAACCGGAGTATTTTTTAAGAAATGTCGTGACGTTTGTCCCGGGCGAATCAGTAATTTCCGACCCCGATGAGATACATCAGTATCTTCATAAAGAACACGTGGTCAAGACAGAGGCTGAACTACGTCAGATCACTGACGGACACAATAGAGGCTTTCGTGATTATTACAGAATGTTACTTAATGACCCGACAGCAACTTATCAGGACTTATTGGATGCATTCGTGGCTATTATCAATCACGCTGATTTCGAAGCCGGTGAATCAAAGGCTATTGTTTATGATGGAGTTGATTCGGGTGTTTACTCCCCGGGCGAGTCTGAGATTGCCTTTTTTGCCAGCTTGCCAATGCAAATGTCGTCACTGCCCTGTGGCATATTAGGAGGAGAGCTCGCCGGCTTTGGCTTCGGTGATGCAGTGAATGCTTATGGTATGGGTTTTTATGGAGGGAATCGACCTGAGGATGATCCTACGTTGTGTAAGTGCTCCAATACCAAGCCCCACTTTCATTGCCCCGGGAAAAAGACAGTCACTGAGGTAGATAAAGAGACGGGGCAAAAAGAAAAGAGAAAAACAGCGTGTAATTTTAAGATAATTGTTGGAATGGGTATTGCTACGTGTCCTGATTGCGGTGAATCAAAAAAATGCTGATAGGATAGACCAATTATGTACCTACTTGAAGGTCAAAGAAAAACTAAAATACTTGAGGCTAATTTGATTGTTTGATTTGTGAATTCGTGCTAAGATGAATATATGAATCCTACTCCTGCCCAGCCGCCAGCTCAGTCACCTCCAGTGCAGCCGCCACCAGTTGCTCCGGCTCCCGTCATACCTGTCTCCAGTGAACCCTTAACGCTTGACCCGAATATGATGACTCCGCAAACCCAGGCAGTCGCTACTCCTCAGGTTGTATCTCCGTCTCCGAAGCAGGCTTATCCTGTAAGCGGGCCGCATAAAGAAGCAGCACCGATCAGCCAGGCATTGGTGACTGAGTATGTCAAGCCGACTGAAGTGGCAGTCCAACTGCCCCAGGAGGTAGCTGAGGCCGGAGTAGAGATTGTCCATAATGCTGAACAGCCGCAAATAACACCTGAACATCAGGCAGTCGGGATAGAGCCTGCTAAGGAGGCTGTTCCGGCAGTGGTCGCTCCGGCGGCAAAAACTATCACACTTCCGTATTCACCGGCTCAGGCAAAGCAAATTGAGAAGCAGGCACCATTAGCCGAGTCACGACACTGGCTGGCGGTGTTGACAGAATTTTTATTAAAGAAATTACAGCTCATACCGGCCTAATACTTTTTATGGATATAGGATCAACAACATCAATCATACAAGTAATTTTTGAAGTCGTTTTCGGAACGGTTTTTTTCGTTTTATTCAGTATCGGATTCGGGTATATCTTTCTTATCTGGTTGCGGAACAAAAATCGTGAGAAAGAGTCTCTCAACTCTGTGTTGCTTCAGGTCTCACTTCCACGGGACAATGAGATCAAAATCGATGCTGCCGAGCAGCTTTTTGCCGCGTTGGCTTCAGTCCGAAAGCATAAAAAACTGGACTTTTTTAAAGGCCAGCCGCACATTTCCTTTGAAGTTGTCGGGATGCCCGGAGATATTCGTTTTTATGTCAATACTCCGGCGTATCTGCGCGACTTTGTTGAAAAGCAAATCAACGGAGCCTATCCGGATGCTGAAATAGTCTATGTCAGCGACCCCACGGCCAAGCAAAAAGAAAATGCTATTTTGGCCGGAGAATACAATATTTTTTCAGAGACAGGCAAGGTAGCCTTTGCTTCATTATCACTCAAATACAGTGATTACAAGCCGATCAGGGTTTTTAAAGATTTAGCAGTTGACGGGATGGGGTCAATTACCTCAATTCTTGCCAAAATGAGTGAAGGGGAAGGGGCTGCTATTCAAATCCTCATTCAGCCGGCAAGCAGTAAGTGGAAGAAGATCGGACGCGATTTTCTCTCCAAAACCAAAAAAACCGAGGCAAATCCTGAGACTGCCAAGTATTCCTCAGATGCCAAGGAGATTGAGGCAATTGAGAGTAAGTTGAGTAAGCCCGGGTTTAACGCAGTAGTGCGAATTGTCGTCTCCTCATCCTCCAAAGAAGCAGCCGAAGCGCATCTTTCAAACATGATTAATGCGTTCGGACAGTACGTAGGTTCCAACATCTTTCATAAAAACAGACACTGGTTTAAGGGGCTTTTTGTCACAGATTTTATTTATCGCTACTTTCCGCTTCGCGGACAGACGTCAGTGCTGTCAAGTGATGAATTGGCAACGATTTTTCATTTTCCTAACAAAGCTGTACAAACACCGGGTATTCACTGGGTTAATTCCAAACGCGCTCCGGCTCCGGCCAGTATTCCCTCAGAGGGACTTTACCTGGGGAGGAGTACATTTCGTGGTCTGAGTAAACCTGTCTTTATCGGTAAGTCAGATAGACAACGCCACATGTATATCATCGGTAAGACAGGTACGGGTAAGTCCGAATTCCTTAAGCAATCAATCATGCAGGATATCAAAAACGGTGAAGGGCTAGCCGTTATTGATCCTCACGGAGATCTTATTGAGGATATCCTGATGCTGATGCCACCAGAGAGAGCCGAAGATGTCATTCTTTTTGACCCAGCCGACGTTGAGCAGCCGATGGGTTTTAATATGCTTGAGGCACATACGGAGCAGCAGCGACATTTGGTCGTTACCTCAGTTATCGGGCTCATGTATAAGCTTTTCGATCCCAATAAAACAGGTATTATCGGACCCCGTTTTGAACACGCAGTTCGTAACGCCATGCTGACATGTATGTATCAGCCGGGTGCGACTTTCATGGAGGTCGTTCGTGCCCTCACCGATCAGAATTTCGTACAGGAACTTCTGCCAAAAGTGGAGGATCCGGTTATCAGACGCTACTGGACAGACCAGATCGCCCAGACAAGTGATTTTCATAAATCAGAAGTGCTTGATTATATCGTCTCGAAATTCGGCCGTTTTGTAACTAACAAAATGATCAGAAATATTATCGGACAATCAGAAAGTGCCTTTAATTTCCGCGAGGCGATGGACACCAAGAAGATTCTGCTCATTAACCTCTCAAAAGGGAAAATAGGGGAGGAGAACTCAAGCTTTTTGGGACTTGTCCTGGTCCCCAAGATCCTGGTGGCTGCGATGAGTAGGCAGGATATGCCGATGGAAGATCGTAAGGATTTCTTCCTCTATGTCGATGAGTTTCAGAACTTTGCTACTCCTGATTTTGCCCAAATTTTGTCTGAGGCTCGTAAATATCGCCTCAATCTGATTGTGGCCAATCAATTCGTCGGACAGATGGAGGAAGAGGTCAAAAACGCTATTTTTGGGAACGTCGGTACGATTTGTTCTTTTCGTGTGGGTGTGACTGATGCAAATTATTTGGCGCATGAATTTCAACCCATCTTTGGTGAGGCGGATCTTATCAACATCGATCGTTTTAACTGCTATATGCGAACAATTATCGGAGGAGAACCTGTGCCGCCGTTCTCACTTGATACCACAAAAGACATCGAAGCTGAGCAAAAGGCTAAGGACCCTCGCGTGGCGGCTTTGGTCAAAGAGCTTTCACGGCTTAAATACGGGCGTAATGTCCAGGTCGTTGAGGCAGAGATCAACCAACGCGCGAAGTTATAGACTTCATCTAGCCTCCTATTTCTGCTACAATCGCTATACTTTGGGTCTGTAGCTCAGTGGTAGAGCGCGTCTCTTATAAAGCCGATGTCGATGGTTCGATCCCATCCAGACCCACTTATGAAAACTCTTGATTTTGCCTTCCTAATCGGTAAATTAAAAAGAGTCCCCCGTACCGGTTGGATAGATCACAAAGTCCATGATCCGGAAAGTGTAGCGGAACATTCTTACCGTATGGCTCTTTTGGTAATGGTTCTTGCCCCAAAGCTTAATATTGACGTAACAAAAACAATGAAAATTGCCTTAATTCACGACTTAGCTGAGGCAGAAATTGGTGATATCGTAACATTGCGTGGCACAAAAATTGTTGGTGACGTGATTGAGAAGAGAGCAAAAGAGGCAGAAGCGATGCGGGGTATCGCTCAGATGCTTGAAATCAGCGAATTGGAGTCCCTTTTCAGAGAATACGGAGAACAGAGTAGCCCTGAAGCACGCATAGTCAAGCAATTAGATAGGCTTGAGATGCTTATCCAAGCTTATGAATATGAAACTGAACAAAAAATTGACCTGGAAGAATTCTTTATTGCCACAAGACCTGAGCTAGTAGGAAAAGAAATGGAAGGGCTTCTCCAAGAATTAGAGAAAAGACGAGAACAGAAGGATTAAAGCTCAGAGAGAGTAGAGGTGTCTTTAGCTCGTTCTTTAACGTATTCCAAGTATCTTTCAGTAGTTGATATCCTTTTGTGTCCAAGAATTTTCGAAAGGAGTACTAAAGATACTCCATGCTTGAGGTGATGCGCCACAAAGGTATGACGAAGGTCATTGACCTTGGCATTTTCAATCTCAGCGATACGGAAATAACGCTCGATTGCGGTACGAATGTTACGGACAAGGAAAGGCTTACCTGATTTGGTGATAAAGACGTGGTCATCTGTTACTTGCGGGCGGTTTTTAAGGTAGTTATGTAAGGCTTCTTTAGCCGGGCGATTGAGGGGGACCATGCGGGCTGCATGTTTTTCGTAGGGGCGGATGCTCAATTCTTCTCCCTGGATATCTGAAAGGCGGAGCTCAGCCAGCTCGCCGATGCGAATACCTGTCTGAAGAAGGAGCTCAATGATAGCAAACATACGCGCGTCGTGGCGGGCTGCGTCGCGGAGTGCGCGATATTCTGTCGGTTTAAGGATACGGGGTGGAGCTAATTCATATCTTGGATGAGAGACAAGAAGGGACGGATCGTCAGTAATCATCTCATTAACTTTCAAAAACCTATAAAACGTACGTGTAGAGTTCAGTTTGCGGGAAAGAGACTTAGGCGTATAGCCTTTTTCTGACATTTTCGCGAGGAATGCCTGAAGATCATTAGACGTAACATCACCCACGTGATGCTTGTTCATCTCCTCGAGAAACGAAGCTAACTGCTCGATATCCTTGCCGTATGCTAGAATAGTGCTACTCGAATGTTTCTTTCCTTTAAGGAAATCTATAAATTTTTGGTGGGCATCAGTGATCTTTGTAGGTTGCATAAGGATTGATTATCCCATAATATCAGCTGGTTTGCAAGTAGTCAAGAGACAAATACGAGGATCTATACATTCGTAAAGATTGAGGACACAACCTAAATGAAGAAAATACTCTATTTGCTTATACTCATCATTTCCGTATTTATCAGCAATAATTTAATCCGTTCTACGCTTAATTTATGGCAAAAAAATCATTTAGTGAGTGATGCCCAGCATGAACTGCAAAAGGAAAAAAATGACAATGAAAAACTCAAAGATCAATTAGCGCGGGTAAAAAGGCCTGATTTCGTTGAGGAAGAGGCAAGGGATAAGCTTTTTATGGTCAAACCGGGGGAGAAGATGGTTTTGGTTGGGGGTGGAGGAGGGTCAGTTCTAGGTGAACGAAAGCGTGCTCAGGAAATCTCCCTGCCAACCTGGAAGCAGTGGTGGAATATCTTTTTTGGAGATAATGAAGAGCAGTAAGGCAAAAATTAACAAAAAAAACAGGTCTTAAGACCTGTTTTTTATCTGTGTTGCGGGGCTACTATCGAAAATAGACTGCAAGATTATGAGCCTCGCGTGCACCTTACACTACCCCGCGCGCTTCACGTAGGACAAAACCTACGGTTTTTTCCTAACGATTTTCCCTAAGAGGTTGTGTTGTCGCTTATCCTCATGCGAGCGCGACGGCGCACAACTATTTATAAGGGGAAAAGAGGTGAAGTACATTATAACATTTGATTTAGCTACGGTCAAACTGGTATACTTGTGAGGCTAAATTCATCTCGGTGTCTTTAGTTCTTAATCAAAAAAAAGCCCGGCAGGGTAGCTCAGTCGGTTAGAGCACAGCATTCATAACGCTGAGGTCGTGGGTTCGATCCCCACTCCTGCTACTTAAAGTATATGACAGCCCAATCTCCTATAGGTATCCTCGATTCAGGAGTGGGTGGCTTGAGTGTGTGGCGAGAGATTGCCAGATTTTTGCCCCAGGAACAAACGCTCTATGTAGCTGACTCTGTCAACGCCCCCTATGGCAACAAATCAGAGGAAGAAATCTTCGATCTCGCCTCACGGGTTATTGAGTTTCTGCTTACTCAGCATGTTAAGCTCATTGTAGCTGCGTGTAATACCATTACGGTGAGCTGTATTGACAGGCTGCGGCAAGCATACCCACAGATTGAAATCGTAGGCGTTGTACCTGCTATCAAAACGGCAGTAGCTCTCAGTAAGCGCAAAAAAATCGGAGTTTTGGCCACCGAAAGAACTGCCAAAAGCTCGTATCAGCATGAGCTTATTAAGAAATTTGCCCGAAAATGCGAAGTCATAACTGTGGGCACCAATAAGTTTGTTCCCTTGATTGAGAGAGGGGAGGAGGGGCAAATTCGTGAGGTCTTACTCTCAGTTCTCAAGCCTTTTATAAAGCACGAGATTGATGTAGTCGTGCTTGGTTGTACGCATTATCCACTTATTGCTGATTTGATCCAGGAAGAATTAGGGAGGGAAGTGAGGCTCATTGACTCAGGTGAAGCGATCGCCAGGCGGGTAGAGGTCCTTCTTACAAAACACAAATTAAAATCTAAGCAAAAAGCAGGTGAAAATCGTTTTTTTACCACAGGATCAGTTGAAAAAGCTGATCGTATATTGCATCGATTAGCCCGCTAAATAAAGAAAAAGAGGCCGGAGGATAGGAGAGTCCTATAATGAAAAAAGTACGAAAGATAGAGTTTGATATAGTTATTTCACGGGGCAACGGCAGTTTTCACAGAATCAGCATATGACACTAGAGACTGCTAATTGTGGATAACTCAGCCTGTCGGCTGTCAGGCAAACTTGACGACAGATGAATTTATTAGTATGATTGCTTATGGACCAACACATTTTCCCCCAGGCTCTTACTTTCGATGATGTCCTTCTCCTCCCCGGTTACAGTGAATTTTCACGAGGCGAGATCACACTCTCTGCCTCACTCACCCGGTCAATACGTCTTGACTCCCCTTTTGTATCAAGTCCGATGGATACGGTGACAGAGTCAGGCTTGGCCATAGCTTTGGCTGAATTTGGCGGAATTGGCATCATTCATCGCAATTTGAGTGTCCCCGATCAAGCTACCGAGGTAGCGAAAGTCAAGGCTAAAAAACTGCTTGTCGGAGCGGCAGTGGGCGCCAACAAAGGCTTTGAGGAGCGTGTTGAGGCCTTGGTTAAAGCCAAAGTGGATGTCATCGTCATAGATTCAGCTCACGGCTATTCTGAGCCTATTCTATCTGCTCTCAAGCATATTAAGTCCCACTTCCCTGCTCTTCAGGTTATTGCCGGGAATATTGCCACCTTTGACGGTGCCAAAGCTCTTATTGAGGCAGGAGCTGACGGGTTGCGTGTCGGGATGGGACCGGGCGCTATATGTACCACTCGAGTAATCTCAGGTATGGGAGTGCCACAGGTGACGGCTTTACTTGAGACAGTCAGGGCAGCCAAGCCCCAGGGTATTCCGGTCATAGCTGACGGTGGTATTAAATACTCAGGCGATATGGTGAAGGCTTTAGCAACGGGAGCAAGTACTGTCATGATGGGTTCGTTTTTTGCCTCAGCTTTGGAGTCTCCCGGTAAAGTCCATGAACTCCTCCCGGATGAAGTTCCGTCTCGTTTTAAGAGTATTGCTACCTGCGGAGGAAAATGTGAAACACTTGAAATTCACGCCCAAAAACACGTTTATAAGTTTAAAGAGTATCGGGGTATGGGGTCAATTGCCGCTATGCAGAAAGGTGCTGCCATAAAGTCTGAAGGAGAATTCCATGGTAAAAGCTATAAAGATCGGGTCTTAGTCGCTGAAGGCGTAGAAGGACTTGTACCTGTTAAAGGGACGGTTAAAGAGCTGGTGGATCAATCTGTGGGTGGTATTAAATCAGGGATGTATTATGTCGGCGCTAAAACAATTGAGGAGTTATGGGAGAAAGCACAATTTATGCAGATTACCCATGCCTCATTGACAGAATCTCACCCGCATGATATTTTGATCACGAATCCGGGGGAAAATTATTAAATATGCCAGAGAGAAAAGGAAGAATTGTTGTCAACCCACGAATCCTTGATCGTGAGGAACGTGAGGATCGTAGGGATGGTATGTCAACAGCGTCAATGGAGGATGCCCGAAGAGCTATTGCTCGTGGCGCAGCAAGGTTACGAGCTGCGATAGATGCACGAGAGGAGGAAGATATGCAATTAGGCCCAATAGAAGATGGGCCGCGATATCCGGTGATTGCTTATTCCCAAGTACCAGAAGATGGGAGCGATGTAGGTCAGGCAGGGCAAGATTTTGATAAAAACGCAGAAGAGGTGCTCAGGATTGGCTATCAGCGACTTGACGCAGCAGGAGATGATCGAGCAGTACGAGCAAGAAGAATAAGGGCACGTCATGTTCCTATGTACCCAAAAGTTGTGATCAATGCTTAAAGATAAGCTTCTAGGCCTTTGCCGGGGATAAAACTACTCGCAAAGGCAATCTCATTGCATCGTTTAAGTTCTTCAACTGTCAGCATCTTTTTTTCAAGGAGATAGTGAAACTGTCGACGAAGTTGCGCGTTTTCAATCATCTCAGGCCAATCCGTATTGATCGTAAATCGCACGTTATTTTCCATCAGTGTTTTGAGGATAAAGGCCAGCTCCTCATCATTTTCAACAGCTTTAGTCATAATATTTGATAGCGGACAGACTTCAAGTACTGTGCCACGTTTAACCAACTCCTTCATGAGTTTTTTATCATACGCAGCATAGATTCCATGCCCAATTCGTTTTGGTGACACAAACTCAAGTGCTTCCCACATATCATTTGCTTCTCTCACTTCCCCGCTGTGAGCTGTTATGTGAAGGCCTGCTTTTCTGGCTTTGTCTACAAGTTTTGCGTAGTCTTTGTAATGGAATGTGGAGGTTGCCCTTCCGGCAAAATCAATACCCACCACTCCCCTTTTGTGATATTTGATAGCCTTTTCAATGATAATACTGTTTTGTTCCAGGGTAAATTCGCGGGCGAGACAGAATATAAGTCCGACTGAGAGCTTGGGGTACTCAAGTAAGGCTCTTTCCATACCTCTGAGCATAGCCATGATGATATGATCAAGGTCCACAGTCCCGGCATGGTTATGTTTCATGGGATTATTACGCAGTTCAATAAGGGTAGTGTTATTGGAACGGTACGCTCCTCCGAGAATTTCGTAGGTTGCTCTCTCAACTGCCAGTGTGCCTGACGAAAGCGGGTCAAGAATTGGGTCATATACTTGATCAAAATAATCATTAAGTGAGAGCTTGTTCTGAGGGGACAGCCTAACAAATGATTTGAACTCATGATATTCCCGCTTTGGTAATTTAAATCCCTGATCGTGGGCAATCTGCCAGTAAATGGAGGGATGGATTGAGGCGCTGAGGTGAGCGTGGAGTTCGGCGAGAGGAAATTGTGGGAACATGTCTGCCATAGTTGATTGTAGCATATAGGTGGTATTTCGTATATAATAAACTATGATTGTCGTTGTAGATTTCGGCTCCCAAACGGCAAACCTCATTGAACGCCGCATCCGTGATCTTGGTGTCACGACAAAATTTCTCCCTCCCGAAGAAGCGCTCGAATTTATTAAGAAAAATAGACCTGCAGGTATTATTTTGTCAGGCGGCCCCTCCTCTGTTTATGATGACGGCTCCCCTACTATCGATCCTGATATTTTCAAATTGGGTATTCCCTTACTCGCAATTTGTTATGGTATGCAGCTTATGATGTTACTTGATGGTGGGCAAGTCGTCTCAGGTAAAAAAGAATACGGTCCGGCTAAATTAAGAATTAAGAATCAAGAATTAAGAATGACGAAGAGTTTGGCTAGGGAATTTACGGTATGGATGTCACATGGCGATGAAGTTATCGCTATTCCTCCTCGATTTGAGGTTTTGGGTTCAACAGACCATGTCCCATATGCTTTGGTAGCAAATGATAAAGATAGACTCTATGGTCTGCTTTTTCATCCTGAAGTAGAACACACCGAGTACGGAGATACTATCCTTAAGAATTTTGTCGGGTTAACAGAAGCAAAGATTGAGAAGAAAGAGATAAATATTGAGGAAATCATTGAGGGCATAAGACAAAAGGTCGGTGATGCTGTCGTGATCGGTGCAGTATCGGGTGGCGTTGATTCAACTGTTGCTGCAGCCTTAACAGCCAAAGCCATCGGTAGACAGTTTTATCCTTTTTACGTAGATAACGGTCTCATGCGAATCGGAACGACAGAGCAGGTACGAGACATATTCAAACATATAGGAGTGCCAGTCGATATTATCGAATGTGAGAAGGAAATGTTATCACGATTAGAAGGAGTATCTGATCCTGAGAAGAAAAGAAAAATAATCGGAGGGTTTTATATAGAGAAATTTGAGGAGGAAATGCACAAGTTGCAAAAAACAGGCAAGAATGTAAAATTCCTGCTCCAAGGCACTATTTATTCTGACGTCATTGAGAGTAAAGGGACAAGACATGCCGATAAGATTAAGTCTCATCACAATGTCGGAGGACTGCCAGAGAATATGAAGCTTGATCTGCTTGAACCACTGAGGACTTTTTATAAGGATGAGGTGCGTGCTATAGGAAGTAGATTAGAGCTCCCTGATGAATTTGTTTGGAAGCAAGTCTTTCCGGGACCTGGTTATGGAGTGCGTATTCGGGGAGAGATAACACAAGACAGGCTGATAGCCGAGAGAATGGCGGATAAGATCGTCATGGAAGAAATTACTAAGGCTGGTTGGTTACGCAAAGTGTATATGTCTTTTGCGATTATGACCGGGGCGGAGTCAACAGCTGTCAAAGGAGATGGGAGAGCATTTAGTGAGGTAGTTGCAGTGCGGGTAATTGAATCGAAGGATGTAATGACAACAAATTGGTCTCACCTCCCCTATGAAGTCTTGCAAAATATTTCAAGCCGGATTGTGAATGAAGTACCCCATATTTCCCGTGTGGTCTATGATATCACCACCAAGCCCCCGGCCACCATGGAGTGGGAGTAGAAAGAACGTGCTACAATAACAGTCGAAAGTCGCAAGCCAGTGGTCTGAAAAACATTCGACCTTCGACTAACGACTTTTAACTAAAATGGACCAGGTAGCTCAAATCAGAGATAAATTAGATATAGTTGCCCTTCTCTCAGAATATATTACTGTCAAAAAGGGCGGGCGAAATTTTAAAGCGCTTTGTCCGTTCCACAATGAGAAGTCCCCGTCATTTATGATTTCACCAGAACGGCAGGTCTGGCATTGTTTTGGCTGTGGCAAGGGCGGGGATATCTATACCTTCCTTATGGAATACGAGCATATCGAGTTTCCGGAAGCTCTTCGGGTGCTGGCTAAAAAAGCAGGTATTGAATTGGTGCAGACTAAAGCTGAGGCAGGACTTACGTCTCGTAAAGAGCGGCTGTATGGGCTTAACGCAATAGCCGCTGAGTATTATCACTATATTTTGACCAAGCACAAAGTCGGTGAGCGAGCGCGCAACTATCTTAAAGGCAGGGGTCTTAATGACAAAGTGATTGAGACATTTCAACTGGGCTTTGCCCCCGGCGTCGGGACGGCGCTTTGTGACTATCTTCTTAAGAAAAAAAACTATGCCAAAGAGGATTTACTTGAGGCAGGGCTCGCCTTCTCACGAGGGGCGGGGGTAGGAGATTTTTTTCGCGGGAGGCTGATGTTCCCGCTTATTGATCACCGGGATAATGTGGTCGGCTTTTCCGGTCGGATACTTGATAACGATATCAAGACCTCAAAATATATTAATACCCGCGAGACCTTGATCTATCACAAAGGTGAAGGCTTTTATGGTCTTAATGTCACTAAGGACGCGATACGAAAAGCAGGTCAGGCAATACTTGTTGAGGGAGAGTTTGATGTCCTGACCTCATTTCAGGCAGGAGTCAGCAATCTGGTCGCTGTCAAAGGAACAGCACTCACTGAGATGCAGATTGCACTTATTGCCAGATATGCACCCAAAGTGAGTATTCTTTTTGACGGGGATCGGGCAGGTCAGGAGGC
The DNA here is from genome assembly GCA_038064195.1 of Patescibacteria group bacterium. Classification (GTDB taxonomy): domain Bacteria; phylum Patescibacteriota; class Microgenomatia; order Levybacterales; family UBA12049; genus JACROF01. The sequence goes on from JBBTTO010000002.1 coordinate 180,895, forward strand.
CATCAAAAGGAGTCTGCCTTTATTTGAGCGTAAAGGGATACAGGCATCGGTCATCCTGCTTGAAGGAGGCAAAGATCCTGATGAGGCCATCAAAAATAACGAAATAGGCTATAAGCAGGCAGTCAAAAAAGATGTGGCAGTCTATGACTATCTTTTCGATGCGGCTTTACAGGAAGGAGATAAAGAGACAGCTGAAGGAAAAAAAGCTATAGCGGATGCGTTCCTGCCGGTTGTCGCTTCGATGACAAATGAGATCATTAAAGAGCATTATCTGCGCAAAATAAGTACAGTTCTTGAGACAAGCTATGAGAGCATTGTCAAAGAGCTGGATCGCAAGCTGCAGCAGGTCAAAACGCTTCATGTCAAAGTGCCACCCGTTACTGTCCAGAAGCAGTCGCGTGAGGAGATGCTTGAGGAGTATTTACTCTCACTTATCATGCAGTCAAGCAGCCCAAAGCAGGCTCTGGATAAAGCTGTCGCGATATTATCCGCAAGTCTGAGTAAAGAAAAAGCTTATCAGAAGCTCATTGATCACCTCATGACGTATTTTGCCGAGCATGAGGCTTTTGATCAGGCAATTTTTTCACAGCAACTTCCACAAGAACTGCATTTTACCTATAACAAAAGCATGCTCTTCCCCCTTCCCCCTTTTGAGACTGATGGACAGTATCAAAAAGAAATTGATAAAGTCGCCAGGCAACTGAAGGATATTTATTTACGCGAGAGATTAAAATCAGTCAGTGAGCAGATTGTCTCGCTTGAAAAAGATGGCAATGAGTCAGAGGTACTAACGCTTAAAGAAGAGTACGCGGATCTTCTCAAAAACCTCAAAAATCTCCATTAACAGATAGCAATTTGCTCTAAAATATGCTACTATCTAGGTCAATAAGCCCGGAGGGACCGTGGGCTTTCTTTGGTTGGAGAATATGAATAAGACAAAAACACATAACATCCTTGATGATGTCGTAACTTCGGCAAAAAAGCGTGGGTATATCACTCAGGAGGAGATCTTAGGGATTTACGCTAAGCCTGAAGATCATATCTTAGATCTCGACTCCCTCTATGACCGCTTGATGAAGCTTGATATTGATGTTTTTGAGAGTGTTTCACAGGAGCAGGATGCGCAAAAGCCGATTGAGGATTTGGAGAAAGAGCTAGAGGCTCTCACCATCATGACTGAAGGGACAGTTTCTGATCCCGTCCGCATGTACTTAAAAGAAATCGGTCGTATCCCCCTCCTTACCTTCAATCAGGAAATCGAACTGGCCAAAAAAGTTGAAAAAAGTGATGACGCTGCCAAGCAAATGCTGATCAACTCCAATTTGCGCTTAGTTGTCTCTATCGCCAAAAAATATATCGGTCGTGGGCTATCCTTACTTGATCTGATCCAAGAAGGCAACCAGGGTCTCATCCGTGCCGTTGAAAAATACGACTGGAGACGGGGTTATAAATTCTCAACCTATGCTACCTGGTGGATTAGGCAATCCGTAACGCGTGCTATCGCTGACCAGGCACGTACGATCCGTATTCCTGTCCACATGGTTGAGAATATTAATCGCTTTCTCCGCGCATCGCGTAAACTCATGCAGGAGCTTGGGCGTGAGCCTACCCCTGAGGAAGTAGCGGCAGTCTTAGGTATTGAGCCTGAGAAAGCTTTAGAGATCATCAAGATCTCCCAAAATCCTGCTTCACTTGAGGCACCGGTTGGAGATGAGGAAGACTCAAGGCTCGGAGATTTTATCTCTGATTCATCAGCCCCGACACTTTTTGACTCTGCCTCGCGTGAGTTACTCAAAGAGCAAGTCGATCAGGTACTGGGGACACTCTCAGATCGTGAACGACGCGTCTTAGAAGAACGATTTGGTCTCAAAGACGGTAGACCTAAGACACTTGAGGAAGTAGGACGTATGTTTGCTGTTACCCGTGAGCGTATCCGACAGATTGAAGCTAAGGCTCTCAGAAAATTACGACATCCATCACGAGGTAATAAGTTAAAAGATTATCTGGGTTAAGCCTTCTTTTTATAAAAAACTAATAACGCATAAGGGGTGAGAGAGACTATGTTAACTATGGCTGAGAGGATGAATAACAGCCGGAAGCCATAACTTTCCGCGATAAATCCACCTAGTGCTGCGGCTAAGGCTATAGCGATAAAAGCCGTCGCATCCGCCAGTCCCCACTCCACAGTTGCTTTCTCTTTATCCAAATGCTCAGAAAAAAGTGCCCCCTTAGGTGGCGAGGCGATACCAAAGCCGATTCCTGCAACCGCATAAAAGATAAAGAGATGCATGATCGTGAAGGACATGGCAAAGCCAACATAGGCTATTGTCATGAGTGAAATTCCCAGCATCGTAAACATAAGTAACTTACGATCAGAGCCTTTGGTCGCGATACGGGCGATGATCAGCTCGGTGATGACACGCACGATGAGGTGAACACTGTAAGCTGAGGCGGCAATTTGGATCTGCCCGCCTGCGATGTTAGTCGTGGCAAAGATGGCAAAAATAGGGGCAACGAAGTTCCAGGCCGCCCAGAGGAAACTCTCTGAGACGATAAAAGCTTTGACGATAGGATTGATATGAAAGCTCGATGGAGCTTTACCTAGGAATACTTCTCTGATCATCATTTTAGTCTAGCACAACAGCTAGAAAAGAGAAGTAGTTTTTGTTAAAGTTATTCTTTGGGTTGAGGAGTCTGCTCTTCACGTTGTGATCTGTCTGGATACTTCCATGTCTCCGTTATGCCCACAACTTTACCTGCTTCATCACGCTCTTCTGCATAAATAACTCTTCCAACATAGTGTGCATCATCTCTCCAGTCAGGTCGCAGGCCTGGAGTTGTCGGTAATCTATCATCATTATCCTGGTTCACACCACCATACAGCCAACGCTCTAGTTCTCTATTGGCTGCATAGACATCAGGTCCGTCGGCCGTTCCTGTGGTAGTATCCTCGGTTGGGGCTATATCTTCAGGAGAAATGCCGTGTGGTTCTCTTTCTGCCATACCATTTTTTAACATATTTCAACACCTAAAGCAACAATTATTTATATGTTCAGAATTGACCTATGTGACTATGGATTTTTAGATAGGCTGATGCTAGAATATGCAGACGTTTCCATTCCCCTGTAGCTCAATGGTAGAGCAGGAAGCTGTTAACTTCAAGGTTCGAGGTTCGAATCCTCGCGGGGGAGCCAGGTACAAAATTAGTATACGTGAGATGTTCTTATTATAACCTCGAAAGTGTCTAAAAAACTGAATATAATTAAAACGGATAAACCTTTCTGGTTTTTCACTGACCAAGCAGATGAAGACTATATTTCCGCTAGACTTCTTTCATGCTGTGGTAATACTTTATGGCATGTCGCCGCTTACCATTCCCACCAAGCAGTTGAAAAATACATTAAATCGTATTTAGTTCAAGAGAAAAAAGAATATCCCGATACACATAATTTAAAAGCGATCGGTAAACTGGCTGAAGAACTTAACGCAATTTTCAAAGAAGAAAAGACAAAGCAGCAATTAGAACTATTTGATCAATTCGAACAAGTATCGAGATATGGAGGATTCGCGAAATATGACCCGTCTTCTGTGCGGACTCAAAACTATACAATTGTAGGTGGCTTTGCATGGACTGATAGCAACATTAGACAATTAGATGAATTAGTTTTTAATATACGAGGCTTATTAGATTTTTCATCTAAACCAACGCTTGATAACCTTAAGAGCGTTTTGAATGAAGACAGTAAGATCGGATTTGTTTCTGACTGGAAACTCCCAACTTTATCAATAAAACAGGTTCTTACCCAAGATAACCAATACTTTAAGAGGTAGTATTGTTTTGAGAGCCCTTTTAGAACAGCCCGAGTTAAATTTTAAAATCATGTGGACACTTAAAACTGAAAGAGCTAAAGAACATAAAGAAGAACTATTAAAAGAGATAAAAGCTTTCTTTGACTCTAAACCATACACGATAGGAACAAAAACTGATCCTCAAACAAAACGTCTTATTTATTATGTTGCCAAAGCTGAAAAAGTACCCGATAAGATAGCGTTAATAACTGGTGATATTATCCAAAATCTTCGAAGTACATTAGACCACTTAATCTATCAACTTTTTATAGTTAATTCTAAAGACGCAAAATCCGCTAGCCATCTTTATTTTCCCATATTGGAAAACCTTGCGATGTACGAAAAAGAAAAAGGAAGAAAAACCAAGGGAATTTCTCAATCAGCCTTAAATTTAATAGATAAAGCGAAACCTTATAAAGGAGGGAACGATATTCTATGGGAAATTCACGAGCTCAACAATATCGACAAACATCGTCTATTAGTCACAGTAGGTTCTTCCTTTGGAAGCGTAGATATTGGTGCTCACATGCAAGAATTAATGAAGACTTCATTTCCCAATTTTGACATGCCTGAAATGCCCGTATTTATAAAACCCGCAGACATACTGTTTCCACTTAAGTATGGTGATGAGTTATTTATTGATGCCCCTGACGCTAAACCGATTTCAAATATGAAGTTTAGATTTAATTTAGTTTTAAATGAACCAGGAATTGTTGAAGGAAAGCCAATTACTGGCCTGGTCCAATCAATGATTGCTGAGGTAGAGAATCTAATAACTATTTTTGATGAAGAAACAAAAGGAAGTAATCATTAAACACCAATTTGTAGTTTCTTAATCTCCTTCCACCTCATCTTCAATAACTCAACTTGAACTAAATCTTCAGAGGCTTTCAAAATCGTTGAAATTGTAATCCTTAGTCTTCGGGAGTCTGGGAGCCAAGGTTGATTACTCCCTGGGGCGAAATATGTGATTTGACTTTTCTGCCTAGCTTTGTCAAACTATTTTTAAAGGAGGTGATTTTATAAATATGAATGCAATGTTTAAAGAATGCATGAGACCGCACGCACTTGTTCACATGGTATCAGGGGCTGCTATTGCTTTCTTGCTCTTATACTTTGTTCCAAGCTTAACAGCTAATCTTTTAGTGCTTGGTGTCATATTATTTGTCACTGCTTTTATTTTGGAATTTTTTGTTAATCCAGCACGAAAAAAATAATTCAAGAGGCGATTGATTTGCTCGCCCCGAATCTCGGAGCGCAGTCAAATTGTTATTTACAATAATCACTATTTTTGCCGCTTTGGGAGTCAGATGACGGCAGAGACAATACTTTAGCTTTGTCCTTTGGAGAAATCCAATAGAACCAACAAACAGCATACTGCTCAATTTCATGAGGATGGTTGGCAGCCCAGGCAGGATCTTTTGAAGACTCGTTTTTTTGTCGATAATCGTATACTCCCCAGTCTAGAAAAGTATTTGTTCCATTTTTACTCGTGCCATCTTTTGTCAAACCCACAGCCGTAGCAATCACCTCTCCTTGTTTGATTTCAATTGGTGGATAAACTTGCGTGGTTCTTGAATCCAGACCTTTTGGCATAGGAAACTTGTTGGCAATTTCCTGAAATTTGGGTGAGAGAGTTAGCAAATGTCCGAGACGGTAACGAACTCCGCAGGGATGCTCAAAATCAAAGGTGTACTGGATGTCTCCCGTATTGGCCGGATACCTTGCCCCCGCTATAACCCTGGCATCAATAGGAGCTGTGACTAAAATGTCACCAGGAAGAGAATTTTCAAACCTGAAACCGCCATGAGCCTTGTAATCCCCGCCTCGTATTTGTCCAGGGTAAAGAACGGAAGTTGCCTTATTAATATCGATAGGCAGGGGAAAAATAAAAGGGTTAGGACATTGCTCATGAGACTTTGTTATTTCTTCGATCTCTCTCATCGGCAATATCTTTTCCGGATCGCGAATCAGCGCAGAGATTACAAATATGACAAACCCAACTAAAACAATAAGTAGGATTTTTTTCATTACTTTAAATGTATCACAGTGTACGCATTTTAGCAGGAGTCCTCCACTCAAAGCTTTTTTATCTCTTTCCAACGTTGCCTCAATTCTCCGATCTGCCTGCTCATTCGAGTCTGAGCCTGAAGGCTCATCCCTCAGAGTCGAAGACCGGAAAGGAAGGTATAGCTAGCGTTCTCAAAAGACTTTGAATATTGCGTCAAAACTTTGCTGTATGCTGTCCTCAGGCGCGGAGAGCAAATTGACCCATAAAGTCTTTTAATATAACCAAGTATCGTTATTTGAAATAATCAGGTGGTGTAGAGGAAGCCAAGAAGGTTCAGGTACCACGGCTTATCAACTGTGATTATCGATCCGTTTTGAGCATTTATCTTGGTTTCAACGTTTGCCGTAACTGGTATCAAGCCAATAAACTTTCTGTCTTGTATTCCTGTTACTTCATAGTATGCTTGTCCGGCTTGAGCACCTAAGACTGCGGATTGAATAGTTGTTGGCTTATCTGCCGCGTCTATTCCGCTTAGCGCTTGAGAGGGAAGCGTATTGATAATTGTTACGCCGCTTGGAGTACGGATAGCAATAGTTTGAGTTTTTGGATCAATAACCACGGGATACTGTGTCTGAACACTGATGCCATTATTAAGCAGCGTTACTGTGCCGTCTTTATTTACGCTAATAGAAACAGTTCCGGCCTGGCTATTTTGGACGCTGATAAGAGAAGCTGTTGAAGACGGAATTGTCTTTTCACTTGAAGGACCATTTGTTCTCTCGATCTTTAACGTTCCTTCCCCGCTTTTTTCTGAGGTCGGATGAACTTCTACTCTTTCTACATTTCCTTGTTCCACTTCATTTTCAATTTCATCGTGAATATCTTCTGCTTCCTGTTCTTCTGCCTCTGTTGGTTCTTCTGCCTCTGGTGCTTCTGTTGGCTCTGGCGCCTCTACCTCTTCTGTCTCTTCTTGTTCTTCAGAAGCTTCTGATTCTTCACCAAGCACTGTTTGGTTATGCGTAGCTTCTCCAAGGACATTCGTTGCTTGTTGATTTCGATATGCTACTCCAAGAACAAGAAGGGAAATGATAAATACAGGAAGAAGGTATTTCAAGTTTGTGTTTGTATCACTTTTAACTTTTTTAAAACGTTTTTTCATAAAGGCAGTTGTAGTAATTATTCCTCTATTTAGCGTAGTTGAGTTTTTGTTACATGTCAACCGCTCTCTCTGCTCAAAATATCGGACACGCTGAAGAGCATAAGATATTGCCTCGAAATAGAGGTTTACATTAGTTCAAGACTCGGGGAGCAACACTTTTTAGCCTCAATCTTTTAGTACCCGACTTGACATCCGACCCTTTGATATAATTCGAAGCATGACAGCAGATATTTCTATTGGTTTTGCTTCTAATTTAGTTCCACTGGTTTTAGATGGATCTAAAACCCTCACTTACCGAATTGGGGATAAATATGATTTTCTCAAAGTAGGAGATGAAATAGACGTGAGAGACAGCTCTAATGATAATGTTTTTGCAAAGGTGAGAATTATTGAAAAAGATTACACAACTTTTTCTAACTTACCGATAAATAGAGCGGGACATGAGGTATATTCGTCCAAGCAAGTACAGCGTGATACTTTTAAAAAATACTATGGTCAGGTAAAGGACGAGGAGAAAATACTCATTTTAGGTTTCTCAGTTATAAAGAAGTATTCATAAGATGGGTTATCGTTTGTTCCATCAGGTGGAGCCAGGTTTAAAACTATGGTCCTAGAACTTCTTAATATAACTACCCCATTTCATTTCATGATATAATTAATTTATGGATAAAAATGTAAATCCAAACAAAGCGTTGTGGGAGAAGGGGGACTTTACCGAGATTGCCGTCTTTATGCGTCAATCCGGAGAGGAGCTCGTTAAGTCTCTCGGGATAACCCCACAGATGCGGATTTTGGACCTCGGCTGCGGAGATGGCACGACCGCGATTCCTCTGGCCCAGTTGGGTGCAGAGGTTGTCGGAATCGATATCGCCCAAAACCTCGTTGACGCAGGGAACAAACGGGCGGCGGAGATGGGTCTTGCCAAACTCACATTTCAAGAGGGAGACGCATGTAATTTGCAAGGAGTCCCGGACCACTTATTTGATTTGACGATCACAATCTTTGGCGCTATGTTTGCTCCCAAGCCCTTCGACGTAGCAAAGGAAATGGTCCGTGTCACCAAACCGGGTGGTCGTATCGTGATGGGTAACTGGATCCCAAATGATCCGACCTCATTTGTCTCACAGCTTTTAAAGATAAGCGCAGCGTTTACACCTCCCCCACCTGAGGGCTTTATCAGTCCAATGATGTGGGGCGTGGAAGATCAGATCATCGAGCGTTTTGCTCAGGCCGGAGTAGCCAAAGATAAAATATCTATGGTCAAGGATATGTACTCTTTCATATCGCCTGACAAAAGCCCAGAGCAGTTTATTGATTCTTTAGAACGATTCTACGGGCCGACAATGAACGCTGTTGATGCCGCTCAAAAGAGCGGAAAAATGAATGATCTTCACAGTCAACTTTTGGAATTAGCAGAAGCGCAAAACAGGAGCACTGACGGTAGTACTTCAATACCTGCTACTTTCCTGCGAGTTACTGTTAACCTCTGAGCTCATGCCCGCCGGTCTCTTACGCGCCAAAGCTTCAGCGACGAGCGCAGGCAGGTGTAACTGACTTTCTCAAAGATCTTGATGATTGCCTCAAAATCCTGGCTGTGTACTATTATCAGGTGCGGGGAGCATTTCTATTAGGGTTGACAACGCAGACTAACAGGAGTATAGGTAAGTTATGAGAAAGGCAGAATTTTCATGTTCTCTTCTTGTGCTTCCTCTTTTCCTTTTGTTTCCCCCTCACCACGTATTCAAACTTACAAAAAAAAACACTCAAGCAAACTTTTGATGAAAGGAGGTGAAAAAACATGAATGTTAGAAGAATTTTAGCAGGAGCAGTTGCCAGCGCAGTTATGTTTTCGGCTATGGCAGTACCAGCATTTGGAGCTAATCCAGGATACGGGGAACAACCAGGTTACGCCAAAGCATCAGCTTGTGGACAAGTCCATGGCTCTTTCTCATATTTTGACGGCGATACAAATCTCGGAGTTAAAAGTCTTGGACCAGGAACTCCGGTGTACCACGGTGGCGCAGTCGGACAAGAACCAGGAGCGACAGGTTACAATAATTCTAATACCGATTGTCAGGAGTAAAAAAAACTTTCAGAATAAATTTGTTCTGAGAGACAACAACTCATTGGAGAAATCCAGTGGGTTGTTTTATGAGAAAGCTATATTTTGTCGGGAATGTATTTTTAATCTCTTCCTGCCTTTGTCTTAGTTCTCCGATATACCTCAAGTCCTGAATAGGAAGTCTTAATGATAAAAAAGAAAAGGTCTATAAAACAACTTTCTTTGAGCACGAACGACAGTAATAGTGTATAATGCAGCTATGGCAAAAAGAGCGACAGGACTTGGACTTAAAACACGCAAGAAATCCCGTTCCCACAATTCACGTAAAACAGCTAAGAGACTTGAGGCAAAAAGAGTCATGCTGGAATTAAAAGCGAGCAAGCGCCGCAGTAAATAATCCCTTTTGTAAGTTTTTTTACTCAAATTCTCCCCCCAACTTTAACCTTAGATTTTTCTGTTATAATCAGGCTATGGATAGGAGAGTTCAGGAATTCCTTAAAACCCACAGGATTAGCGTTCTGGCGATTTCTCAATCTGATGGTGCTGTCCATGCAGCCGCATTACATTATAGTTTTGCCACAGACATTTCTTTTTTCTTTATCACCGAAAAGGAAAGTGAGAAATGTAAATCACTCCTTGATGGTAGTACCCGTGCTGCAGCAGTTGTTATCGGGTTAAGCGAGGAAGAGTTTGTCACTTTCCAGGCAGACGGACAGGTTGTGATGATTACTGATGTTAAGCATCCGGGCTGGGATGTCTATATCGATAAGTATCCTACACGAAGTCGAGCCAAACTCAGTGAGGATTATGTCCTGCTGCAGTTCGTCCCCAGTGTATGGAAGTATCAAGACATCAAGACAGATCCAAAGACCAAAATCACCTCAGGAGGGCTGACTTTTCCTTAACAATAATAACGAAAAATCTTCTGTTATAATCACCTTTAATGAGACTGTTGCCGTCAACTAAGATCTATCTCTCAGATTCTCATATTCCCCATGCCGGTCGAGGTGTATTTGCGAGGGAGGATATAAAAAAAGGAGATCTTATCGAATGTTGTCCGATTATTCTTATCCCTGAAAATCACGTTCCCTTTATCCGTAAGACGGAATTGCGTAATTATTATTTTATGTGGGGTGATGATGAAGTACATCACAAGGCAGGTATTTGTCTGGGTTTTGGCTCACTCTACAACCATTCCTATAAGCCAAATGCAACGTACAGGAAATTATTGGATGAAAAGCTAATTGAATTTGTTGCAATTAAGGATATAAAGATTGATGAGGAGATAACGGTGAATTACAATCACGGTAACCCGGATGATACTTCCCCGCTCTGGATGAAATCCGTCCCCTCTGCAAAAGACGAAGGAAATTATTAGATAAGCGATTTACCAGAGCTGTTTCGTAAGAAGATAGTAAAATGTCTTGTCTTTTTTCTTTTTTAGACTATACTGTTGTTATGTTGAATTTTGATAATATTCTCCTCTCCTCAGACGACCATAAGCGACTGGTTGAGTTTTATGGTAAAGTCTTTGACAAAAAGCCAGATATGGAAGATGACAATTATGCAGGCTATATGGTAGGAAATTTTTTCCTAGGTATTGGTGGACATGATAAAGTACATGGCAAAAATAAAAACCCTGAAAGGGTGCTTTTCAATTTTTCCACCAAAGAAGTCAAAGAAGAGTTTGCCAGGATTAGTAAAATTGACGGCGCAGAAGTTATCAAAGAGCCCTACCAAATGGAAGGAATGGGAGTGACTGTTTGGATCGCGACTCTTTCAGATCCTGACGGTAATTATTTTCAACTTATGACCCCTTGGGAGGAGAATAAATAATGGATTCACACAGACACTATATTTGTACTGGCGGTTGTGGAGCTATATCCGATACTCTCGGATCGTGTCAGGATGAGAATTGTACCAAACATGGTCAAGCCTTTAGCGAATGTGATTGTACTGATGGTAAGCATCACAAAGAAAGTACAGAAGAGCCAAAAGAAGAGATTTTTTAAGTCTTGCTTGAGTCTAGACCTAGGTGGGAGTTGTTATGCTATATTTGAATTATGATTGATCCGAATCTCCTCAGAATTCTTGTCTTCGTCGTTGTGGGTGGGTTGATTTTTCTTGCCTTCACTTACCTTATTAGCTTTTTGCGACCGCTTATTATAGCGGCTATTCTTATAATTATTGCCTATCTCATCTTTCGCTTCTTCATCACCGGAACAATCAGCATTTAGGAAATTTTTACCTGCTGCAACTGGGCCAGGCATTTTGACCTCCGTGGGCGATCTTAAAGGCAGCTGTTTTGATCGCTTCCTCAGGGTTTTTCCTCAAATCAGGATTTGGATCCGCATTCATCATTTGGCGTGTCGCTATCCATGAGTCAGGCGAGAACTGGAACATCCCCAGGTAGTCCATAAAGCTGGCCTCACTATTAAAGCCTGACTCGCACCTGGCTATTTTTTTCAGCAACTCCTTGTCGACGCTTTGTTCACCTGCATATTTACTAAAAAGCGTCTCCAGGTCATCTGAGGTAACAATCGGAGTGGGGGTGACAGTCGGAGTTGGTGTAGCGGTGGGTAGAGGTGTGGGAGTAGCTGTTGGAAGGGGTGTGGGAGTTGCGGTGGGAGTGGGTGTTGCCGTGGGTGTTGGCTTAATCCGTTGGTGAACTATAGCTATCTTTTTGCTGGGGAGGGGGCTTATGAGGTGAGGTTTTTGGTGGGAGATGACAAAAGAACCTGCGTAACTGCCTAAAGACAGCAGGGAGACGAAGGCAAATCCGGTCAAATTGCCTAACATCTCTCTATGATAACATATTTGAGTTTTTGAGCCTTTATTCCTATCTCTTCCTTCATCTCCCGCAGAGCTGTTTGTCTAATGGTCTCCCCGATTTGCTGCTTGCCTCCGACTCCGTTCCATTTGCTTACCCCAAAGCCTCTTTTTTTCATCGCGAGTAAGATCTGCTTTTCTTTTATGAGAAAGGAAAGGGTAGTTCTAGGGAGAGGATCTGTAAGCGTTTGTTCGTAATCACGTAGCTTCATTAATCAGAGTATAGCATGTGGTATACTCAAAAGAGATGAATGTCTTGAGACGTTGGCTGCCCTTAGCAATTCTTACGACCTGTCTGTCAGGACTTATGTATGTGGCTGTCCAACAAACCTTGCGACTGAGTGCAAATGATCCGCAAATTCAGTTGGCAGAGGATACCGCTCTTAAGCTTACAACCCAGGATGATACTGTCCAAATTACCTCCCTGCCTAAAATAGATATCGCTAAAAGTCTTTCTCCTTTTGTTATTATTTATGATGCCTCAGGGAAAGTAGTCTCAGCAACGGGTGATATTGAAGGCGAGACACCTGAAGTACCAATGGGAGTCTTTGCCTATACCAAAGAGCATAGGGAAGATCGTTTTACCTGGCAGCCACGACAGGGGGTGCGTATCGCGGCAGTTATGCGACATTATAGCGGTCGTACGACAGGCTATGTTCTGGCAGGGAGATCTTTGCGGGAAGTAGAAAAGCGTGAAGATCGCCTCATGCGCCAAGTCGGTCTGATGTGGGTTGTAACACTGGCTGCCACACTGATTGGCGTATTAGTTACCAGCACCTCAGAGAAGCGCAAAAAATAATTACACCTCAGTTTTTACTAATGGCTTGAATTCTTTATAGAGTTTGGTAATCTTAGGATCGATAACAATCCTACAATAAGGATTTGAGCTGCTGTTTTTTTCATAATAATCCTGATGATGTGCCTCAGCCTTGAAAAATTGTTCAAAAGGCTCAATTTTAGTCACAATCGGATCCTGGTACATGCCTGATTTATCCGCCTCATTTTTTGAACTTTCAGCAATTTTTTGCTGCTCCTTATTATGATAAAAGATCACCGAGCGATACTGCGTTCCGACATCAGCTCCCTGGCGGTTAAGAGTTGTCGGATCATGCAGCTTCCAGAAGACATCAAGAAGAGTTTTGAAGGAAATAATATCAGGATCAAAAGTGATTTGTATAGCCTCAGCATGGTCGGTGGTGCCCATACTGACATCGTCGTAATGAGCTTTCTCCACTGATCCCCCGCTATAGCCTGAGATAGCTGACTGGACTCCCTTAAGGTGCTTAAAAACAGCTTCAATACACCAAAAACAGCCTCCGGCAAGTGTGGCTGTCTCTTTTTTCATAGGTCTATTATACCTTACTCAGTAAAGGGAGCTTTAGGCTTGACATTAGAGAGTAATTATGGTACTATAGGTCACTATTATGCGTCCTGAAGAAGTTTCACCCCGAATCGTTGTTGCCTTACTTGGTATTATTTTGCTGTTTGTCAGCATTTATTTAGGCTTCTTGCGTATCGATACGTATTTGCGAAATGCTGCAATTGATACCTGTGCAGCTGCCTCCCGTTATGAGAAAAATGACAAAGCTCAGAATGCGGTTATCGCCTACCCTATTCAGGATGTCTATGAGAATTGTTTGAAGCGTAAAGGTATCTAAGCAGTCTTGATGTCCGTTTGTTGTCCCCAAAGTGCCATTTGGTCAATCACTACTTTAAGAGACTTCCCTTTTTCAGTTAATGTATATTCCACATGGAGAGGAATCTCGGCAAAAATCTTCTTTGTAATAATTTTATTCTTTTCTAATTGTTGCAGTCTTTCAGAAAGAGTTTTTGGACTAATGCCAGGCAGAGCTCGCTGAAGTTGACCAAACCTTTTGGTCCCCCCACACAGCTCATGGAGTATAAGAATAGTCCATTTGCTACCAATAATTTTGAGTGTTTTACTGACCCAGCAGTCTTGTTCGGCTGTCATACTATATATATTGTAACTACTTTACATTTTAAAGTATGAAGTGTATATTGTCAATATGATACGTTTAATGATCATTCTCGGCAGCACCCGTGAGGGACGTTTTGGTGAAAAAATCGCCGACTGGGTCATAGAACAAGTAACGCTACTGAAAGACTTTAAGGTAGATTTTGTCGATCTTCGTGATATAGAGTTACCATTTTTTGCTGAGGCCTTACCACCTGCTGCAATTAAGGACGGCAATTATAGCAATCCTCAAGCACTAGCATGGAGTCAAAGAGTCAAAGAGGCAGATGCTTTTCTTATTATCACGCTCGAATACAATCATAGTTATCCGGCTGTTCTTAAAAATGCTTTGGACTATGTTTACTATGAATGGAACAACAAACCGGCTGCTTTTGTCGGATATGGAGTTGTCGGTGCCGTGCGGGCTATAGAACATTTACGCGGAGTTGTGGCTCAATTACAAATGGTATCAGTTCAGGAGGCAGTTCATATGAATATTTTCCCCTCGCCCTTTGATGAGGATCAAGAAATGACTGAGGAGCATTATAACCATAAATTAACAAGCGTTTTTAAACAACTGTTGTGGTGGGCACAAGCATTAAAGCTCGCCAGGCTGGAGTCTTCATCCCCAAGACCGGCTGTTAGCCAAAGAGTTGTTTCTTCAAACTGAGAAAGAATTTACCCCAAAATCCTGATTTTTTGTATTTTTGGTATTCTTCTTTTTTATAATAATCCATAGTTCCCGGTAGCGGTGGGTCGATCCAGTTGGAGAGAATAATCCATTCACGTCGTTCGTTTTGTTTGGCAATGATGGTAACAAGGGATGGTCCGAAACGCCGCTGGTACTCAATGGTCCCCGGGTTTTTCCCGGTAAGCTGTCGGTCAGGATTGGAAAATGCCTGCCAGGCGAGGTCTTGTGAGAGCCCCCGCTGCCCGAGTCGCTCAAGCGCGTGATTGGTCCAGATAGCACCCTTGTAATGGTTGGTCGGTTCTGCCATGTAATTATTATCTCATAGAGTTACTCCAGTTGCAGAGCTGCTTTACCTCTCATTCTTATGTCTCTAAAACCGGATTGTTCGAACAATCTCAATTGCATTCTCAAGAGAAAAATCTCCGACTCGTGTTCGTTTGATTGACAAGGCAAGAGCCGGGTAGCCGAGTTCTTTTCCTATTTGCTGACAGAGAGAGCGGATATATGTTCCGCTACTGACTGTAGCAGTGCAGGTTAAAAGCGGAAATGAAGATTGCGGCGGTATATGTAAGTCAGACCAGTCTTTACTAATATCTTCCTGTCGAAAGTCACCCCTAACTTTTTTGATACGACTTATTACAGCTTGAACAAGCTTTTTTTGCTTGATCAGAGAAGTAGAGTTGAGAGTTAATGATGTTATTGTTATTTCTTTCATAGGGATAGTAATTTCTCCGATCTTATTCTTTCGAGCCCAATAATAAAGCGGTTTGCCATTAACTGTTTTGGAAGAGAAAGGTGGGTAAGGTTGAGTTCGTGTCCCTTTAAATATTGAAAATATTTTTTCTATTTCCTTCTGCTCAGGGATGATGACAGCTTGGACTTTTTCTATTCGCCCCAAACAGTCATAGGTGTCAGTACTTATGCCAAGCAGGAGTTCAAATTGATATGTCTTTGGTAGCTCTTCATATTCTCTTCGTTTTTTATTTTCATTACCTACAAGAACAAGCAGTAGTCCTTCAGCCATAGGATCAAGTCGACCGGCAAAGCTCAATTTTTCTTTTTGATAGAGCGGATGCTGCTTTTTAAATGCGGTAATTGCTTGGAGAGGGGTGAGGCCCTGCGGCTTATTGAGTAGGATATGAGATTGCATCGGGCAATTGTACCATGTGTGTGGTATCTCTTGCGGATTCCTTACCCTTTTTTATTTTGGTTCACACAAGAGTAGTGTACAGTGAGCCTATGCAAAGAGTCATAACAGTTTCTGGGGCGCTACAAAAACAGCGTCAAGAAAAATTAAAAGAGATTGAAATAAGACTCCCTGATTTCAAACAAGCTCTGAAAAAGAATACGCTTCTTGTATCCTTTTATAGAGTGCTCGTCTCTCCGGTCTGAGCGTATTAGCAGTCTATTGACTTGATTGCTAAACCGTGCTATATTTCAGGTATGGACGGTAATAATCTTCAAGATTTACTCAAACCCTTATCCCCCCAAGACGCGCTTAAGAAATTCACGCTCAATCTCACTGATGATGCCAGATCTGCCAAGATAGATCCGGTTATCGGGCGTGAAGGAGAAATACGACGTGTCATGGAAATCCTCTCAAGGCGTTCTAAAAATAATCCCATCCTCATCGGAGATCCCGGTGTCGGTAAGACTGCTATTGTTGAAGGTCTTGCTCAAAAAATCGTCAACGGAGATGTTCCCACGCCACTAAAAAACAAAGAGCTGATAGTCCTCGATTTTGCCTTGTTACTTGCAGGTGCCAAATTCAGAGGAGAATTTGAAGAGCGCTTAAAAGGAGTTATCAAGGCAGTTGAGGAGGGTCAGGGTAAATATATTATTTTCATTGACGAGCTGCATACGCTTGTCGGAGGCGGAGCAGCTGAAGGAGCGGTAGATGCGGCTAATATCCTTAAGCCCTCTCTTGCCCGCGGTACGCTGCGTATGATAGGAGCTACGACCGTTGGTGAATACAGGAAATATATTGAGAAAGACGCTGCTCTGGCCAGGCGTTTTCAGCCTGTGATGGTTCCGGAACCGACAGTTGAAGATACCATCTCAATTTTGCGTGGCATTAAGGAAAAATACGAGCTTCATCACGGTATCCGGATAACTGATGATGCAATTATTGCCGCCGCAAGACTGTCGGCACAATACATCTCCCAACGTTTTTTGCCGGATAAGGCCATAGATCTTATCGATGAGGCAGCTGCGGCGATTAAGATTGAGACAGAGAGTATGCCCTCTGAGCTGGATACCCTCAAGCGTAAAATAACACAACTTGAGATTGAGTTGGCGGCTCTTAAAAAGGAAAAAACAGATGGCGGAGCCAAAAACAGAAAAGAACAGGCAGAAAAAGAGCTGGTCATTCTTAAAGAGCAAGCTTTAACGTTAGAAAAGCGTTGGGAAGAACAAAAAGAAATCATCAAAAAAATTCAGGCGATGCGGGCAAAGATTGACGGACTGCGTATTGAGCTTGAGAAAGCCGAACGCGATGTTGATCTGCAGAAAGCAGCTGAGATAAAATTTGGGCAACTCCCCGATCTTGAGAAGCAACTAGCAGCTCTTACGGAAGAGTGGCTGAAGATTCCGGAGGAGAAACGGGTACTCAGGGAAGAGGTTGATGATAATGATATTGCCCGTGTTGTCAGTCGCTGGACGGGTATTCCTGCAAGTCGTATTCTTTCAACTGAGGCAGAACGGTTGGTCAATCTTGAGGAGGAGCTGACAAAACATGTCGTCGGACAAGAGGAGGCTGTCAGTGTCGTCTCTCGGGCGATCAGGCGATCAAGATCAGGGCTTGGTGAGAAAAATCGTCCGATCGGGTCATTTCTTTTCCTGGGGCCGACAGGGGTCGGTAAGACCGAAACGGCCAAGGCATTAGCGACAATACTTTTTAGTGATCCGCACGCAATAACCCGTATCGATATGACAGAATATCAGGAGCCCCACAGTGTCGCCAGGCTTATCGGAGCTCCCCCGGGGTACGTCGGGTATGAAGAGGGAGGCCAGTTAACTGAGGCTGTAAGAAGGCGTCCTTACTCGATAGTATTGCTTGACGAAATTGAGAAAGCCCATCCGCAAGTATTTAATGTTTTTCTCCAGCTTTTTGATGAGGGAAGGCTGACAGACAGCAAGGGAATGGTCGTTGATTTTAAAAATACGATTATTATTATGACGAGTAACTTAGCAGGAGATATTATCCGGGAGAATAGTGGTAAGGATAGATCTCAAATCAAAGATAAAGTTTGGGAAGTATTGCACGGTTATTTTAAGCCGGAGTTTCTTAATCGGCTTGATTCGGTAGTTATCTTCAACTCATTAGGAGCTAAAGAAGTTGTGGAAATTGCCCGTCAGCAACTGGAGCAGGTGAAAGTAAGGATGGCTGAAAATGATATCAAGCTTGATATTACCGACAGTTTGATTGATTATTTTGCCGAAGAAGGGTTTGATTCGGTTTTTGGGGCACGACCTTTACGACGTCTGATTGAGGAAAGGCTGGTCGATGAGATTGCGATACGATTAATAGATGGCTCAATTAAGCCGGGGACAACCATTCATCCTCTTGTCAAAGATGGGAAGATTATTTTGTAATTGTTAAATTGCTTCATTGTTGTTAAACTCGTTCATGATGAAGCCTTGTAGAAATTGTGGCGCTGAGCTTATCATTCGACAAACAAAGCGAAGTCCTGAACAACTCAAAAAGCAATATTATTACACTGCTTATTATTTCTGTCCAAAGTGCGGAAGAATGTATTTTAGCGACACGTATAAAGTAATAAATAACAACTACGATCTCTTTACGGGGGGGAATAATGTGACAACTGGAATATATGACGTTGAAATATGGACAGACGGAGCCTCAAGTAATAATGGTAAACCACATGCAAAAGCTGCCTGGGCTTTTGTGGCATCGACCAAAGGCCGATCGTCCTCTGGGCGAGGCGATTATGAAGAAGCAGGGATCGTTGATGGTAAACAAACAAATAATCGCGGTGAAGCCTGGGCTATTTATCATGCTTTGAAATGGGCTGCTACCAAAGGGCATAAGCGTGTTCGGATTCATACAGACAGTCAAATTACGATCCATGGAGTGACTAAGCCACCAGAAAAGGTTAAAGAAAATCGGGATATTTTCCAGCAAATCCATGCGGTTGTCAGCCAAAATCAGCTACAGGTTGATTATCAAAAAGTACTTGGTCATTCGGGTGATCACAATAACGAACGGGCTGATCAACTCGCCGTCAGGTTAACCCTACAATAGAGTGCTATACTCTGGTTGTGAAAGAAGTATACCCACTCCCAATCCCCAGTCAGATTGATGCAGGAGAACAACAGAGGTTTTCTAGAAGAGCATTTGTTGGAGGTGGAGCGGGGTTAGTTCTTGCTGGTGGTGGTGTACTTGGAGGATTGGGAGCTAGAGAGTACCTATTTCAACCAGAAGATTATCATGCCGTTGATGCATATTTACAAGCAAGAGGATTTCCCAAAACCTCAATTGGAAGAGAGAGGTTTAATGAACTTGTTCCTAACTACTACAACACCCTTTTATCAACCGGAGAACATAACCTTGATATAAATATAGTTAACGAGCCAGATGTCCTAGCTGAAGTCTCATTTAATCTTCCCAAAGATGAATTAGTATACGTAACAATTAAAACTAATCCACAGGGGAACTTACAGGTAGTTGAAGCTCAACATAATGGGCAAGAATCCGAGATAGGTATTCTAGAGACTGGTATCAATAGTCAGGGGAAATTCTCACTTGGAGAGATATCTGGAGAACAGTATCTTCGCCTCATGCGAACAAGCGCAGGTAAGGATGTAAAGATCGATTCAATCACTGTTCATGCCCTTCAAGGAGATCCTTTATTCAAGACCATTATGCGATGTTCTCCTACGATGGGTATGCGACTGGATAATTACCAGCGTTTCCTCAGGGCCTTAACGGATGAAGAACAGGCCGAGGCTTTGACTAACGATATGTTACTTGCTTTACCGGTTGAGATACGGGAAAACGATAAAGAACAACTTGCTCTTATTTACTGGGGACTTTATTCAGCCGAGGATGGCGGCTGGGGGAAAGACCCTGAGAAAATGTATCACCGAACAAAGGGCCATCGTTTATTTGATTCCGATATAGCTCAGATTGTCATCACGGATTTACGAAGTAATATTTTTGAAACAGCTCATCAAGAAGACAATCAGAGTGGCAAGCATCAAATGAAAGTAGACTTTACCTCACCTGAGGCTGTTGCTCCATTTGACCTAGTACTTCATTCAGTTCCTAATCATGGTATGGTTGGCGTAGATCTGGAAGTAGTACCTAATGATCCTGCACTTATTGCACTTGGTTTTGAAAGTTATATCGGTCAACCTATTTCCAAAGTTATGCGACCAACTCCTATTATTGATCTTTTGATGCCGGAGGGAGCTGTTGCTGATATGTATTGGGGGGCAAGAGTAAATGCGTTGAAGGAAAATATCCGGGAAGCTAATAGAGCTCTAGCACTAACAAGACAGATGCGTAACGTAGCAGGTGAAAGGCAGATGGAAGTTAGACTCGAGTTTCTTAATGAAAAATTACAAGAAGAATATCGATTAGCTGCATAAATAACAATACAGATACTAAACAAGAGGTAAGCCGTATTTTTGGTAGAGTAGTTGCGGCTTATTAGATTAGGTATACTATATGTATGCTTTACGTTGGAGTTTTGATTTTGGTTACAATTTTCCTCCTTCTTTTTCTTCTCTCTATGGTCTGGCCTCCTGATAGTCCCTGGTCACCATGGTGGAGAACAAATGGTAAAGTCGCACGTGCTATTGTGGATCTCGCAAAGATTACAAAAAAGGATGTAATCTACGATTTGGGCTGTGGTGACGGGACAGCGCTCATAACTGCTGCCAAACTCAAAGAGGCTCACGGAGTCGGCATAGAAATTGATCCATCCCGTTCACTGATAGCTAAGCTACGTGTTTTGGCTCATGGATTGAGTTCAAAAATTACGATTAAAAGGAGGGATTTATTTAAAGAAGACATTTCAGAAGCAACAGTAATTATCGTATATCTCATCCCCAAAGCCCTTAATCAACTTGAAGCCAAATTTAAAAAAGAATTGAGACCCGGAACACGAATAGTGAGTTATGTCTATCCGATTACTTATCTTCCTCAGAAAGCATCTGACGCAAAACATCAGCTCATGCTCTATGAAATCCCTTTCTCGTCTAAAATTAGCAGCGGAAAAAAGAGACAGAGTTAACTATCCCTTCAGAATGGAAGAGAAAACGCTTACTTAGAGAACAATACTTTTGCAGTAAGGGTTTATCAACTGCATCGGTTAAACTATCTTCCTGTACCTGTGCTTCAGGATACCACGCACCTGTAGTTATAACGAGTGCATGCGTATTGATAGCGTCCTGTGTTAATTTGTCCGCTCGTAAATATCCTTTGCGAAAAATATTATCATTAGTATCAACGAGGTTATTGAGAAGCGGTGTTTTGCTCAAATAGGACAGAGCCGGAGTAATACCATTAACACCATAAAGATATGCTGGTTTTTCAGCCTTAATAGTTTTGAGCATATTTTCTATAGGGAGGCGCTGGAGGTTAGCATAGCCTGAAAAATACGTTAAGAGATTATAGATAATAAAAACAAGTCCTATGGTCGGGAACAAAAACCGGTTGAGAGAAACGTGTTTCTTGAGTTCATCTATAAGAGGTAATGACGACAGACAAAGAAACGGCAGGGTAACATTGAAATAAAGATAATAGACATCTTTATACACCAGGAAAAACAATATACTCAGCAATGAAAAAACGCTCAGAAAACGTTGTTTTCTAAAGAGGAAGAGACTGCTGATAAGAAGCAGGACAAAGATAAAGTCATGGTTTAGTATGAACCAGAAAATCTCATTTTTCTGTATTCCCTGCGAACGAGTCAAGGAGTACATAAAAACATCACGCCACAATCCTTGTCGTGCAAAAAGGAGAGACGGAAGAAGGATTAGTCCGCCAGCGCTTACTCCTCCATAAATAAAGGTTAAAAGTTGTTTTTTGTTTTGCAGGAAAAGAACGACTAGATAGGTAATCAGCAGGGGTAGGGTGTAAGCTTTCGTGAGTAGTGCTAGGGCCACACAGATTCCGACAAGAAAGTATCTCTTTTTTTGAAACAAAATATAGCTTGAGAGACTGAAGAGGGCCGCCAGGAAGACCCCCGTCTGGTGATCAGATGTCGAGAGAATCATAAATGAAAAAAGGTAGAGTGCGCTGGTGAGTGTCGCAGAAAGACGTGAAGATGTCTGGTAATGGGTAAACCAATATAATACTCCTCCGGTCAATATAACCTCAAGAGTAGCCGTAAAGTAATAAAAGAGGAGGTTACCTCCGGAAACAATATAATAGAAGGCAGCTGCATAGGGGATGAGCGGGAAATTAGTAAAGAAAATATCTTTATATAGTATTTTCCCTAAGAGAAGTTCTTTGGCTGTATAAAAATAAATGTTGGTATCTGACGCGCGAATTCCTAAAGAATGGAGTTTAATAGCAGTAAAAAGTATTGCTAAGACAAAAAATGGGTACCAAACGTACAGAAATGATTTCCTCATGGTGTTTTTTTCAATTGCTTAAGAAGGTCCAAAAATTGAGGGTTATATGTACCAAGCTGTTTGAGACCTGTCTCAACAAAACCTATTCCTTGCTGGTTTTGTGTGATTTTATACATGGAAAAGAGTTTGATATAGGCGAGGTAAAAGGCAGGATCAATTTTTAGCGCGGCTTTATATTCTGCCTCAGCGCTCATGGTGTCGTTGAGTGCAAAATAGGAATTACCTAAATTATAATGAGACTCGGCATACGTATCCTGAAGTTTAATCGCTTTTTTGTAATTTGCTATGGCATTTTTATTGTCGCCATTTTCGGCGTATACCATAGCCAGATTGTTGTATGCTCGTGGACTCTGAACATGAGAGAGAGTTTGGTTGTAGAAAGTAATAGGATCATGCCATTCCCCGTTGCGTGCAATCGTTCGCAGGGAGAGTAAAAGAATAATAATGACTAATAAAAAATCCAAGCAGAAGATAAGTTTTTGGGGAGATTTACGATATAACCATAACCATATAAAAGAAAATAGCAGAAAGAAGCCAACCGATGGGAAATAAAGAAAGTGTTCATAGAAGATACCGTTAATCGGGATAATTCCGCTCGTTGGAATAAAAGTAATTCCGATCCAGAGAAAACTAAAGAGAATTACCGGAGATGTTTTTCTTTTTAATACTCCCAGGGCAACTCCGGTCATGAGCCCCAAAACGCTCAGGACAGATGAGAATGTCGGAGAGGTAATTATTTGTACTTCCTCGTCGCGTTCCATAAATAAATTCTTCGGGAAGCCCAAAAGCCCTATATAGGTCGGGAGGAGGTTGAAAAAAGTAGATAATCTCACAAAGAGGCTACTCGAGTAGGCAGTTGTTGTTTTGTAGAAGTTGAGGGTATTGTCAAAATTAAGAACTGTTAACCGTAATAAAAAATACCCGCCGGCTAATAATGCATAGGGAAGAGTGCGGATAATACTTTTTTTGATAGCATTTCCTGATAGTTTTTCTTGTGAGAAAAGAATAACGAGGAAAATAAGCCCCGGTGTCATGAGCGCAATTTCTTTTGAAAGGAGTGCCAGAATAAAACACACGAGAGAAAGAATCGTTATTTTCATTTTTTTTGTCATTGATGCATAGAGACTGAGGACGATGAATAAGAATGATAATGGGTCTCCCCTTCCGGATATATAGGCCACGGCTTCTGTCTGGACGGGGTGAATAAGAAAAAGAAGCGCTGTTAAAAACGAGAGGGATTTATTCTTAAATAATTTTAAGAGGAGTAAGAAAAGTACTATCCCGCCTGCTGTGTGGATAATAAAACTATCAAAATGATAGATAAAACCATTGTCTTTTAAAAGCTGGTATTCGATGCTGAATCCCGAAAATAAAACCGGACGATAATAATTACTCAATTTGCCGCCACCTGACACAAGACTTTTCCCGAAAAGATTATTGATATCGAAAGATTTTACCGCCTGGTTATTATAGATAAAGTGCTCATCGTCAAAGAAAAGACCGTTCCAAAACGTATTGCTATAACAAAAAAGTGTTATAAGGAAGAGTAATGAGGCTAAGTAGAAGTTGTTTAGCCGCGTGAGGTGGTTTAGCAGAGATTTAGACATAGGGAAATTAAATCAATTTTATTTGATTTTGAGGTACAACCACCTGAGCTTATCCAGGGCCTTGTATATAAAATATGCAGCCGGATTGATAACCAGGTCATAGCTTCCGATAAATTCCAGATGTTCCGGTCGAAAACCCTGCTTGAATCTATGAAATCCATACCAGCTGTCGTGTTCGTCAGGTTCCGGGCCTAATGCCCCCCACATATCGAATTTTTTGAGCCCTATTTTTTTACCGAATTTAATAACCTCCCACATCATCAGCGTTGAAGACATAGTCTCTCTATGTTCATTACTTGAAGCCCCGTATGGGTAATAAAGAGTATCGTGAAAAACAAAAACGATCCATGTAGTGAGGATTTTCATGTTGTAACTTGCGACAAGCAGATGTGAGGATAGCTTATTAAATGGAGGAGTAGCGGTATGCGGCAAGCTCCCCCATTGCTCCCGGTGATAAAGCGGGCTATGTGCATAAAATCTTTGACGTTTGGTTGTTTCCTCGGAAAGCTTGAGGTATGTTTCAAATGCATCTGGGGTATCTTTTTCAGAGATGGAGACACTATGTTTTTGGGCTACTTTAATATTGTAACGAGTCTTGGGATGGAGGTTTTTAAGGAGCTCATCTTCTGATTTAGTCAGATCCAGAACAAAAGTATATTTTGTAAAAAGCGGATGAGCTGCCTCTCTCAGTCCACTGGCGAGTAATGTCTTTTTGCTGTCTTTTGAATAGAGGACATTCGGTTCAACCTGGATTGCGAGGCAGTTGTTCTCTTTTCCTATTTTTTTTAGCGTCGTAAGGTAGTTTTTAGTCGGGAGAATGCCTTTTGGGAGGTAGCCTATATTCAATTTGGTGTAAGGTATGGGATGGAGGGTCAACGTAAAGCCGTCAACCAGCCTTTCTCCTTCATAAAACCCGAGCCTGAGGACTTTGATTCCTGTTCTTTCCCTGAATTCCCCCCATTCATAGGACTGGAGGGGATGGGTGACCAATTTGTTATACGTTTTTCTCTCGCTTGGGAGTACAGGTCGTACTTTCATACCTCTATTGTAGCAGGAAGCTCAGGTGGTTAGAAATAATCCCCCGTTCCCTCCCCGCCAAGAAGGCTACGTTTGGTATTGTGTTCAATGATTGCCTCCGGCAGGTCAACCACAAAACGGGAAATGGTGTTCATCGCGCGTTGACCAAAGAACAGACGACGGCGCGCGTGCGTCAGAAAGAGTTTTTCCTTAGCCCTCGTCATGCCTACATAACAAAGTCTTCGCTCTTCCTCGAGCTCTTCTTTATTCATAAGAGCGCGTGAGTGAGGGAATAGGCCTTCTTCCATCCCTATCATAAATACGACAGGGAACTCGAGTCCTTTAGCTGCGTGAAGCGTCATGAGTGTAACTCCTTTTTTACTGTTTTTCTCTTTAGGACCGGAGCTGTATTCCTGTTCAACAAGCGCCACATTTTCTAAAAATTCCGTGATGTCCTGGAAAGAGAGAGCAACGGAGCGAAGCTCCTTGATATTCTCAAGCCTTGCTCTATCTTCAGCGTCTGTTTCATCGTAAAGTTCAAGATAGCCGGTGGACTCAAGGACACTATCCAAAAGGTCAATTGTCGGAGAGTTTTCCGGATCAGGATGATTGTCAACAAAGGTGAGGAAGCGCTGCAAGCGAGCTTTTCCCAGCTTTTCAATCCGTTTTAGGGAAATAGTTTCTTTAGCGTTGGCCAAGTGACGAAGGTAGGACAAGACGTCTTTGATTTCTTTACGTTCGTAGAACCTTGTTCCTCCAATGAGGACATATGGTATTCCGTGGTGGAGAAAAGCCTCCTCAATAACACGTGACTGTGCGTTGGTGCGATAGAGGACTGCTACGTTACTCAGTTGGCTTATGCCTAAGCTGATGATAGTCCGGATAATAAAGTCAGCCTCATCCTGTTCATTCGTTGATTCATAAATTTCAATTGATTCACCACTGGGATTTTCTGTCCATAATTTGAGTACGGGGTGGGAAGTGTTTTTTGCAATAACTGATGAGGCTGCATCGAGAATTTTTTGAGTTGACCTGTAATTCTGAGACAAAGAGAATGTTTTGCTATGAGGGAAATCGTTCGTAAACTTTATAAGGTTGCGGTAGTCTGCTCCGCGCCAGCTATAGATACTCTGGGAAAAGTCGCCGACAACACAGATGTTTTTATTTTTTTCAGACAGAAGTTTGCTTAAGACATATTGAGCCCTGTTAGTATCCTGGTATTCATCAATCAGAATATAGTGGAAGAGGTGCTGGTATTTCTCAAGGATTTCAGGATTTTGGCGGAAGAGCCTGACGGTCTGTAAAATAAGATCATCAAAATCCAGGGCATCGTTTTCTTTAAGGATCTTCTGATAGACAGGATAGATTTTAGCGACAGTTTGCTGGAAAAGCCCACGGGCAAAGGTAGCATATTCGTTCTCATAGATCAGTTCATTTTTCGCGCCGGAGATAGTTGCGAGTATCGAGGATGGTTTAAAGTCTTTCGGAGAGATAAGCAATCTATGCATAGCCTCTTTCATCACCTCTAATTGGTCGTTATCATCATAAATAACAAAACGACGGGAGATCCCGATTCTTTCACCATCTACTCTCAGAATTCTGGCACATAGCGAATGAAACGTTGAGACAATGGGTTGAGTGGCAGGGATGCCATCTTTGAGACTGTCGAAGAACTTCCGCATGCGTTCTTTCATCTCAGCTGCAGCCTTATTGGTAAAAGTGACCATGAGGATTGACTCAGGATTGATTCCTTTCTTAAGGATAAGATACATTACTTTATAAGTAAGTACGCGGGTTTTCCCGGATCCCGCACCTGCTAAAATAATCATTGGGCCATCTGTGTTAAGGACTGCTTGCTGTTGATCGGGATTTAAGTCATTGAGAAGTGAGTGATCCATAGGGTAAAATAAATTCGAATACTAAAGCACGAAATCCAAAACGTTCAATAACAAAACTATTTTTTATTTAGTGTTTGAAAAATTTTAATTTGTTTCGAGTTTCGGTATTCGTATTTCGAATTTAGTATTGAAGTATCATTCATTGTAGCATGAAAAAACTTTTTCTGGTCGCGAACTGGAAATCAAACAAAACAGTAAGTGAGGCACATTCATTTATGATCTCATTTCTCAATCGTGATTTTATTACGTGGATGCATAGTCAGGATACGGATACAAACGGTAATAAACAAATTGTTATTTGTCCGTCTTTCACCTTATTGGCAGAGTTGGATAAGCTTATTAAGCAACATGCTCCGTCTTTCTTACTCAGTCTCGGGGCGCAAAATATGTCACCCTTTGATAAAGGCCCATATACCGGTGAAGAGTCTGCCGCCCAAATTTCTGAATTTGCAAAGTATGTCATCCTCGGACATTCGGAGAGACGTCTCAATTTCAAAGAGACTGATCAACAAGTAGAAGAAAAAGTAGCAATTGCCAGAAAGTATCAGCTTGAACCGATAGTCTGTGTTCAGGGGAAGAACACGCCGGTACCTCAGGGTGTGCATATTGTGGCGTATGAGCCACTCGATGCTATCAGTACTGGGCAGGTCGGGGAGCCGGCCAGTCCTGAACGAGCTGAAGAGGTAGCGCATTTTTTGAAGCATGAAAGACATATCCCTTACGTCCTTTATGGAGGTAGTGTTGACCCCTCAAATGTCCGTCAATACACGTCCCTTGAATCGATAAACGGTGTGCTTATAGGTGGAGCCAGTCTGGATCCCGTCAGCTTTTCTCAGATTATCCAGAACGCTTAGAAATGTTATAATGGAAAAACTTCTATGCCCACCCGACGCAAGAAAAACACCCGCAAACTCATTTTTTTGGCTTTAGCTATCCTGGGTATTAGTTTGGTTATCAAACTTTCTTTCTTTTTTCTTAACTATGCTCCTGTTGCCTATCAATTTGCTTTTAATAAAGAGATCGATCTAAAGAAAACAGATGATCAGAGGGTTAATCTGTTGTTACTTGGTATCGGTGGTGGTGATCATGAAGGGCCAAATTTAACCGATACAATTATATTTGCGAGTATAGATCCGAAGAATAAGAAGGTAACGATGGTTACTCTTCCCCGTGATTTATGGGTACCTGCTTTACCGGGAAGAGTTAATTCGGCATATGCGAAAGGAGAAGATCAGGGTAAGGGTAAGGGGTTAATGCTGGCAAAAGCAACAGCAGGAAAAGTCCTGGGGCAAAAGATTGATTATGGCTTCCGTATCGATTTTGACGGCTTTACCAAAGCAGTGGATATGATGGGAGGACTGGATATCTCTGTCGATCGAACTTTTGATGATTACGCTTACCCTGTTGTGGGCAGGGAGGATGAAACATGCGGCTATCCACAGGACGCAGTAGCCAGTCTTTCGGCCCAGATTGCCACAGGCAGCGCGACTGATGCGGATTTTTTCCCGTGCCGCTTTGAACACCTTCATTTTGAAAAGGGTCTGCAGCATGTGGACGGTGTGACGGCTCTTAAATATGTTCGCTCACGTCATGCATTAGGACCTGAAGGATCTGATTTTGCGAGGTCCAAACGTCAAGAGAAGGTTATCAATGCCTTTAAAGACAGGATTTTTTCAGCCGGAACAATTCTTAATCCACTTAAGCTTGTCAGTCTTTTTGATACCTTCCAATCCAGTATAGATACGGATATTCAAAAAGATGAATATGATGATTTTGTGAAGCTGGCGCAGAAAATGAAAGGGGCCACGACCAAGAACTATGTTATTGATACTGGAGACGTAGAGGAAGGGCGTCCTGAGCTTCTGATTAATCCGCCCGTCTCTCAGGATCAGTATGGCGGAGCCTGGGTACTCGTGCCTAAGGCGGGCCCCAGTGATTATTCAGAAATTCAATCCTATGTCAGGTGCCTGACAGAGAATGCCGGCTGCCCTATTACCCCAACTCCTTCCCCGGGCAAAGAGTGATTATGGAATAGTCAGGTATCAGTTCAGTTTATAAATAGCGGTATTACCGCTTCGGAAAACGATCTTTGCCAGAGCGTTGAATTTCTCTTCATTAACTGTGTATTTCTCCCTCTCCAGAGTACCGATAAAAACATAGTGAACGTCATATTTGTCTAAAAGAGATTGCGTTTTTTGATTATCGTCTGATTCGTACATATCTTTAACTTCCTGAATACGTGGGGCTGGGATATCGTAGGTTCCCCGCCAGAGCCATTCATGGACTGTCCAGCCTAAGACTGTTGGCAAGCCGGTGTTGGATGAGACACGAGCATAATCAGTATAAGAATCACCCTGCGCTTCAAGGATGACCGGTTGGCCTGTAACATGAGTATTTAGCCAGGTGATTGCTTTTGCATCCTCCGGGAAGCGGTCTTTAAGGTAGGCTGTGCCATCAAGTCCTTTAAAGGAGGTTAGGTTGCCGTAGTAGGACATGATGGCAAAATACGGATAAACAAAAACAACAGTGAGACAGAGTAATGTGATGACAAAGAAAAAAGGATAAAGGATTTTATAGACTCGGGCTTTGCCCGACTTAAGGAGTAATGAAACACGACTTATACTATACCCGCTAACAAGTGAGAGCATGATAAAAGACTGGAATACAAGTTTGAACATCGTATTTGCCCGGTAATGTTCAGGATAGATATCTTTTGCATAAAGGAATTCAGGAACAATAATTAAAATAGTTCCCAGAATAATAAGTAAAATTACATAGATATCGGCTTTTTGCCATTTTTTAACACGAGAGAGGCCCACTAGTAAGAAAAGTA
This sequence comes from Patescibacteria group bacterium, assembly GCA_038064195.1. GTDB lineage: Bacteria > Patescibacteriota > Microgenomatia > Levybacterales > UBA12049 > JACROF01. The sequence continues at coordinate 210,431 of JBBTTO010000002.1, forward strand.
CAAAAACGTAAAAGAAGCCATAAAGAATTACGAGTTGCCAAAGTGGAGATTTTTGGCAATGATTGGGTTCAAAAAGAAGAGGACCCAGATGCTTCATGTTCGTTAGAAAACCTGGCGCGCAGAGAAGTCCAATCCCGGAAACAAAAGGCTTAAAAAAGAGTGAGAATGGTATGGAAAAAATAACAAAGCCAAGGCCGAGGATAAGACAAGGAACAACTAATTCGAGGATAACAGTCATCAGCTTTGGGAAAATTGAGATTTTTGCATCAGATATTTTATCCCATTCCAAATATGTCAGCAGAAGACCTGTCATGAGTAGATAAATAAGACCGTCCCACGCGTTGGTCATATACATAACGGCTAAGAGCAGGCTTATGCTAAGCAGGTGAAAGAGAGAAACAGGAAGTGTGGCATTTAACTTCAGGTAGTATTCTCTGATAAGAGAACCTTTATTACTTAATTTTAAGGCTACTTTTTTCTCCGGACCCCCTAAAAAAACTGAGAAAAGAAAACTCAGAGTGAGAAGAACAAAAGGAATATCGGTGACATGTCCGTGAAGGTCAGATACTGTCCAGGAATAGATCGGAAATTCATGGATGGTGTGATAAATAAATCGGGTGGCATTAGGATACCAATAGGAATTAGGAAAAGTCAGAGGGGAGAATTGAAGTTGCAGAGGGGGAACAGGATGTTCGTTTTCATATGGTTTGAAAAATGTATAAATACTATGAAAGTTACCTGCAAAAGTGACAATAGCTGCTGTCAGGATACCGACTATAAAAAGACGGAGAAAATATTTTTTTTTGGCCACATTATTATAGAGGTTAATAGCAATTGAAAAGCTACTGCTAAAAGTAAGAGCAGCAATACTCGCGATCATTAAGTTGTAGGTATAGTTTGAAGAAAGAAGCGAGAGCTTTGTCAGAAGAGCTGTAACAAAATGCCCGAAATAATAGTAGTTAATACTAAAAGGGGTGAACCACATGTCTTTGGCAGGAAAATAGGTTGTTTTGAGGATTGAATTAACGAATCCATAATCCATAAATTTTTCAAGGCCATTAATATCCGGGGTAAATGATCTGACATAAGCCCAAAAAAGAAACACTGTTAAAAAGAGCAGTTCTTCAGCAATAATCCAGGGAAGCAATCTGTGACTTTTATCCGGCAAAGGAAAATAACGAAAAGAAAAAAAAGAAAGACCGGCGCTGACTAGGATCAAAATAATAAGACTGGGAAAGGTGAAGGTCAGAATATGGACTGTGCCTGTGACCAGCATGAGATAAGCGACAATAAGTATACCGACGGTTTTAGAAAAAGCATAACCGCCATCAATAAATTGAGCGAACAATCTTTTCGTAAAGGGAAAAAAGATGAGCCCCAATAAAAGGAGCATGCTATACCATTGGAGCGCGATGAAGAGGCTATTTATCATAGATACTTACTGAGATCTGTAAGATGATTGATAGATATTATTTTATCAGGAGATTTTACCTTGACACCGTTATGTAGCCAGAAGAACTTTGTTCCTTTGTTCATTTTGGATACATATTCCAAAAGCTGCAGGTCGTCATCAACATACAGGTCCAATGCCAGTTCCCTTAGAATTCTTTCTTTGAAAAGATGAGGTTGCTCGTTTGAAAAATTAAAATACATTCCACGAAACATCTTATCAATGCCGATAGTTTTAAGAAGTGAGAAGGTTTGTTTTTCCAAAAAACCGAACCGACTCGAAATTAAAAAAAGTGTATATTTTTTCTTAGGTAATGAGTGAAGAAAGGTAATATTATCCGTAATAGGTGCACGAAAACCATGATAATGCGATAACTGACGTAATAGCTGTTCTGGTCTGGAGGGAATACGGTAGATAAGCTCGTTTTTTGTTTTTCTTTTATAGAGTCGGTCAATTAAGGCATCCGGGATTAATGGCGGGTAATCAACGAAGATTTTATCAAGATCAAATCCGATTTTCATAAACGTGAGATAAGATTGAGGATACGGAAGTTCCAACTTACGCGATGAGTTTCTCCGATCGTGGACTGAATTTTGTTCCTGTGTTGTTTGTACCACAGATAACTTTCAAGTAAAAGATCCTGATTGGACTTGCTCGGGTGCCAGCCCAGTATTTTTTCGGCCTTATCAATTGAAACATGCGAAGGTATGGGCATGGTTTTATAATGCCATAGTGAAAGAGGGGACAGGTGAAGAACGTCAAGTAATCTTAAAATAAATTGCGCCGGAATAACCGGCAGCCCTGTGAGTTTGGAACGCGATTTATCATATTTGATAACAAATTGCAGATCTTTTTTCCAGGTTTGATAATCTTTCGCGCCGAGGTTAAAAATCTCATTAGTCACGTCGGAAGTCATGCCCTTATAAATTGCATCAACCACATCAGATACCGCTAAGAGTTGGTATTTATTATTACCCTTTCCTAAAATAAATACACGATGACCGGTGTAAATAGCCTCAAACCATAAGGCAAAGACACCTAGTCGCTCAGGCCCCAGAAATGTTTTAGGTCTGAAGATGGTAATATCAAGGTCTTTATGCATATGCGATTGACAGATTTTTTCGGCTTCTACTTTAGACTGGCCATAATATCCAATCGGATTGAGAGGAGTTTCTTCTTTTTCCGGTACGTACTCAGGTATCCCATAAACAGCAGTTGAGGAAATAAAAATGAGTCTCGTAATGCTATGTTTTACAGAGACATCTATTACGTTTTTTGTACCGATTATGTTGGTACTGAAAATGCTTTTCTTTGTTCGTTGGATCGGGAGGGCTGCGGCAGTATGGACTACATGGGTAACACCCCGCATTGCTTTATCAAGCGCTTTTGCATGTCTCACATCGCCTTTGATATAGGTTACCTGACCCGTCAGGTCTCTGGCTGTCAGAGGAGCAATATCAAAAAGACTTACATCCCATCCCTCCCTTAAAAAACGTCGAGCGGTATGTACCCCTAAAAAGCCCGTCCCACCAGTAATAAGTACCCTTCGTGACATGTGTCTATTCTACTATGTTTTCAAAGAAAAGATAGAAGAAGAACTACTTAGACAGGATTTTTTTTAGCTCAAGAAAAGAATAATGTTTTATGTTAGAAAAGATAAGTGCTTTCGGGTGATCATAGACTTGAAAGGTTTCTTCGCTCAGATCATCGTTGATAGTTAGTCCGAGAATTTGCGGATAAGATGAAAATTCACCGACTTTTTTATATCCCAGCTTGCCGTTAAAAAGTAGCTGATAGTACTTTGCAGTAAGCGGGAATTTTTTAGGAAGATGAGTAAGGGTACCGTAAAGTCTACGACTGTTAATTGTTATGTAATCAGCCTGTGATAGATAGTTAGCATAGTAATCAAGCTTAGCCGAGTTATCAGGTTCATAAATAGTTAGAGGAAGTAATTGATACCGCTGAGGATCTTTGCCCGGAAGTGGGATAGGTAAGCCTTCATCCCAGTGTTCACTCAATATAAATTTACCCGGCGGAATATGTTGATAAATCCACTCGGAGGCAGCAATTCGTGTCGGAATATTTCTATAAACAGACATGAAGGCAACAGCATACAGGAATGTTGCTCCGACCATACCGGCAGTAAGTATCGACCCCGCTACGCGATATCTTTTCAGTATTATTAACATGAAATGACAACCGAATATGATAAAGAATGGCAGGAGAGGAACGGTATAACGGTTAAATTTGGTATACCAGGATCCGACATACAAGAAATATAAAAAAGGGAATGAACAGAAGATTATGAAGGTAGCGCGCCTTCGACGTAATTCCTGAATCGTTGTCACAATAACTCCAAGCACTGCTATGCTTGCAAAGACACCCAGTTGCCACACAAGATTTATCAGCTGGAAAAGATAGCGAGGTGTACTTGAAAATTGCAATGTGTAGACAACTCTATTTGTACCAAGGACTACAGAGTTCTCATAGCGCATCGACTCCATAAATTTGTTCCAGTTGAGGAATGTATAAGGTGAAAAAATACAAAACGTCACAAATGCTGTGAGGCCCATTACTAAGCTAAGAAATAAGGCTTGAGAGAATTTTATCTTCTTTTTATAAAGTAGTATCAGGAGAGCTAATAGAGGCGCAACGAAAAAAGAGATGCCCGTTGTTTTGGTAGCAATAGCAATGCCAACTACAAGACCGATGATTACTGTTTTTTTATAGGATGGTTTTTCAAAAAGATTAATAGCAAGCAATGCAATGAGAACGATAAGCAGACTAAGTAAATTTTCTGTCGTACTAAAATGAGCTGTCTGAATAGATGATACAGTCAGAGCGTAGATAATGCAGGTAAGAAAGGCCGTTCTCTGGTCAAATAATTTTTTGGCAAGAAAATAGAGCGGAAGAATGACCATGACCGAGAAAAATGCTGAGTAGGATCTCCCTATGAGGTTTATCCAGGCCCAATCATGGGGTAATGAAGAGTTATGAAGAAGTAAGGCAAGTCCATCAGCCGTAGACTTGTATAAATAAATAAGAAACCCTCCATACGCATAGAATTTAGGGTCCATCTGTGACGGTAAAATGATAGTGGAAACTGCAGCTGCGATATTGCGTTCATCAGGATGAAAATAAAGGCCCATATCCCAGTTAAGATTATAAAAGCGGAAGCCGGTAGCGAGAAGCAAGATGATTCCTAAAACAATTTTTGTTTTTGTATCAAGAAGGTGCTTGCGTTTGGTCATAGTCGGGATTATGAATTATCAACAATACGGGCAATCTTTTGGCCTAGCTCAACTGCATAATTGGTACCTCTGTCCCAGGGATAGACTTGCTCAATATTGGCTAAGTAGATATTTTTAAGAGGGGTAATAAATGCGGGAAGGAGCTTGGAATACCCGGTCGGCACGATAGGTTGGGCGAAGGGTGCCCGAAAGACTCTATAGCTAATCAACGCTTTTTTGTAATCAGGATTAATTTTTACAAGTGTTGAGTCATAGTGTTTGAGTAGTTCCTCTTTCGTCATGGTAAATTCAGGACTCGTGGGTTCTAAGTAATTACCTACATAAAGCAAATGCTCGTTATTGAAGTGTTTTTTATCGATTAGATTGGTGTGTTGCACGACCACCATCACAGGTGAGTCCCTCTCACAAATACTGAGCCAATACGTCCCGTCATGTAAAAAAGGTTTAGTCAATCGAAGAATCATATTGGAAGCACCCAGTCCGCGAAGTCTAACCAGTTTGTTCCTATAGTCATCAGGCAACTGGGGTGTAATTTTCAAAAATAAAAAAGATGGAAGCGTTACGATTACCCGGTCAAAGATGAAGCTTTCTTCTTTCCCTTTTGCATTCTTTGTTTTGACAGTTGCTTTATCTGAATCGGTTAGTTCGACTATTTCTGTTTGGAAATAAAAAGTGCCTTTTTGTTTTTTAATTTCTTCAACTACATGCTTAGCAAAGGTAAGAAACCCGCCTTCAGGATAGGCTAGGGAAGGAGTTCGTTTGTTAATTCGTGTCCAGAACCAGACAAGTGATATTTCTTGAGCATATTTTCCCATTTTATTACGCAGTTGCGGTTCCCATAAAAGCGAAAAAGCTCTTCCCCCCATCGTTTTTGAGAGAAAACGTATTGCATTAATTTTTTCAAGCGGCTTCCAAAAAGGATTAAAGCGCAGAAAAGCGAGGACGATACTCATTCTCAGGCGATCGATAAGTGATAATTGTGAAAAAGTAAGAATTGCTTTCGGTGAGTCAAGCTGGTAGCTTTTTCCTTTTATAAAAACAGATGTCTTCGGGCGTTTGATGATGACGTGATGGTTAATCTCCCTGGCAAGATTTAAAACAAAATTATCATTGGTAAACCAGTGGTGATAATGTTTTTCCAAAGTCCAATCCCAGTCTTTTTCCTTGTAACCAACAGCCAACCCTCCCGGCTCCTGATCCCTTTCAAAAACAGTCACGCTATGACCTTTTTTCTGCAATTCATAAGCTGCCGCCAGACCGGTAAATCCGGCACCAATAATCCCTATTTTCATAGTGAGCTGCCTTTAACAAGGAGGATAAGGAGGGCTCCTGTTCCTGCCATAATTGTCGCTATTATACCTGAGAGGAAGACAAGAGAACTACCGGGCGATTGCGTGACGGGTGCAACACTCTGGGTTAGTATCCCTGATACCGGAGTTCTGGTCGTAGGTGTGGGGGTTGAGGTTGCGGCCAGAGTTGCTGTCGGTGTCGGACTCAGGGACGGGATATTTGTCGGAGTCGGTGTATCAGTAGGTGTAGGCGAGGGAGTTATCTGCTGAGGTGAGACTGAAGGTTCAGTGAACTGACTCCCTTCGGCAAAGACCGTGAAAGAGCGGGTGATGGTTTGGAGGATCCCGTTACTGTCTTTTGTCTTGATGGTAATTGTATGCTCACCGGGGCTGAGTTTGGTCGTCGGGCGATACGACCATGATCCATTTTTATTTGCTGTAACTGAGGTAGTGATCGGTGTGTCTGAATGAATTTCGATTTCAACAGATTGAGACGGTAAGGCTGTTCCTTCAAATTCTGGCTGCGCGTCATGGAATCCTTCCTTATTATCAGGATTCAGGATTTGCGGTTTGGTAGGGCCTGCCTCGGTGCCCGCAAAAGACGGGAAGGACTCCGTGGCTGAACTTGAGGCAAGAGGAGAGGGAGAAAGACGTGAGGATGTGGTGAAGTCATAAGCGTTGCCGAGGAGAATTGGTGGGACGGGGCTTATTTGACTGGCAAAAACAGATGCTGTGGCCTGATTATCAGCTCCGACTGCAAGCAGTTTAATGATTGATTGCGGGGTAAATGTCAGATAACTTGCTAAGTCTTTTGATCTAATAGCGTTGAGTGGCATGATAAAAGTTCCGTCCGTCTTGGAGAGAACGGAGAGGGTTTGGGCGTTGTCACTTACCAGAAAGACGATGATATTATTGCTTTTATTTCCTGCGCTATCTGATACATTCCCGATAATAGGTTGTTGTTGTGACGGGTTTTGACTCAAAGGAGACAACGTCGTTATGCTAAAGGGCTGATCATTATCAAGAAAGGTTTTGTCTGAGGAGGCAATACTGTAGTAATAGCGTGTTTGGGCACTCAGGTTTTTTAGCGTAATATGATGCACAAAATAAGGTTGCGGGTTCCCCGATTGCTGATCCCGATCATCAAGAGCGACTTTCCCCACAGCCGCGGTTGTACCATAGGAGAGCGTGCCGAGGGCCGGCGCTCTTGTTATATAGGACACAGTAAAGGATGAATCGCTCAGATTGGTAATACGGATGTTTTCGGGAGTATAGGTCGGCGAAGCTTTACTTTCAAAAAAGACACCGTGACTGATCGCCCAATTTATCCCAAAGATTCCCCCGATAAGCAGAAAGAGACCAAGTAATGTTGGAATTCGCTTATACCAGATTGAACCGTTCATAATGGCAGCTCCTCTCCCTTGGCTGATTCTGTCGCGACTGGCTCGGGTGGTACTTCCTCTGTTAATCCTGCAGCTTCGCTGGCAGGTGTAATTACTGTCTGTCCTGCCCCGGTCAGAAGCGGTGTCACAACAGCTCTTTTTTTCAGAAGCTCAAGGACACTCGTGTCAAAAACCGGCGCGATAGGATTAATGGCAATTTGCTGGGAGGATGAGATAGTTGAGGTAACTGCCCGATTATATACTCCGAAAATAATCCACAAAATGATAAGGATAGTTGAAGGTATCACTATGAAAAGAAGATTTTTCTGTTGCGTTTTTTTCATGGTCTGTAGTATGTCTCAATAACAATTGTCAAGCGATATTTACTGGTGTTAAGCTCGGTTGGGACGACAACTGACATCGATGAGACAGTGAGTAATCGATCAAAATCAGTAAGTGAATCATAGAACTTTTTGAATGATTCAAAATCTCCTTTGACTCCGATGTTCATCATGATCGGAGTAAGTACGCTTTTTGCTTTGCCGCTTGATGCTATTTCTGTAGATTGGACCTGCAACTGGTCAAGTGTAACGCCGGCATCCTGTGCAAGCGTACGGATTTGTCCGCTGAGTTTGCCTACCTGAGGTGACTGCGGGATAGCGGAATAAAGGACAGGAAGCCGGGGCGAAATACTGGTAAACGATGATTGCAGTTGTGTCATGTTGGTAATTTTATTTTGCAGCTGAGATTCAAGGAACTTATTGTCTTTGACAGTTTTTCTCAGCACAGCGATGGTACTTAGGGTTGGGCTGATCGCAAATATACCGAAAAAGGAGATTGCTAAGAAAGTTAAGAGAACTGTGGCGTACGTCTGGACTTTTTCCTCATGAATATTAGGCAGAGAGCGAATATAGGCAAGGTATTTCTCTTTTGACAGACCTTTTAGGAAGTTAGCACTTACTTTCATTGATTTCTCCCTTCAGAAGCAGAGGCTTGTGTAAGCCCAGCAATATTTTGTTTGGGAAAGACAACGTGGGCGGAGATGACAGCTGCAATCTGGGCGCTTGTTGTCCTATCTTCAATACGGTCAATACTGATGTCTTTAAGTTCTTTAAGTTCTTGAAGTTGGTTAACAAATTGTTTGAGACTGGTGATATTACTGGTAATGATTTCAACATGTATTACGTCATGATTAATATCGATTGCTTTGAATGTCATATTTGAGTTTTTGCCTGTCTCAGTGATTTTCGTAAAAAGACCGGATGTAAAATCCAGGTTAGATGAGAGCTGTTTTGCCTGCAGCAAACGTTCTTGAAGCTGACGGTAGCTCGCTTCCTGCTCCGAAAGCGCGTTGACGATTACCTGTTTGGCTTTGATTTTGTCGTGAAGATCAACAATTTGTCTGTCGAGTGCGAAGCGGTATAAAAATGCCGCTAAAGCGATCGTTTCTGTCAGAATGACAATGAATCGGCCTCCGGTTATCGCCCAATGAATGAAAATGTCAATTGAAGGTGTCGCCTTTTTTTTGAGGAGATTAACATTAAGTGAGATTTGCTTTTCCATGGCAGTAAGCTAATTCGATCGGCAACACAAACAGAGCCGATTCCATCAGCCTTCTTTCAGTCTAGATTGTCTATGAAAAAATGTCAAAGCAATTTAGCTTATTTCGCTCTGGAAAGAAGGGCGATAGTATGGTATACTTACCAGTAAGTCAAAAGGTAAAAGTCAAAGGTTAAAGGCACAAGTAAAAACTCACAGGTTTTTAAATGAATTAGTAGCTCTTTTTTACTTTTGCATGGTAATTTTGATTTTTGCATTTTGACTTTTGATTTTAGTTATGGCAGATACATCACGACAAGTTCCTCTTGAAAGAATTCGCAATATCGGTATTATTGCGCATATTGACGCGGGCAAAACCACGACAACTGAACGCATTCTTTTTTATACCGGTCGTACCTATAAAATCGGTGATATTGATGAAGGTAATACCCAAATGGACTGGATGGAGCAGGAAAAAGAACGCGGGATCACGATCGTTTCAGCAGCGACGACTACTTTTTGGAAAGACTATCGTATCAATATAATTGATACCCCGGGGCACGTTGACTTCACGGCAGAGGTAGAGCGCTCCCTCCGCGTTCTTGATGGAGGCATTACCGTACTGGACGCTGAGGAAGGTGTGCAGTCTCAGTCAGAAACCGTCTGGCGTCAGGCAGACAAGTATAAAGTTCCCCGTATTTGTTTTGTCAATAAAATGGATAAATTAGGGGCTGATTTTTTGGCTACTGTCAAAAGTATTGAAGACCGACTCGGCGCGAATCCTGCCATCATGGTCATCCCCATTGGTGCTGAGAACACCTATGTCGGGAATGTCGATTTACTTACCAGAAAGGCGATTCGTTGGAGCTCCGAAGAACTTGGTGCGAAATTTGATGTCAGTGATGATATTCCTGAAGAACTAAAGGCGCAGGTAGAAGAATATCGTTCAAAGCTTATTGAGAAAATTTCAGAGACAGATGACGCTTTACTTGAAAAATATCTGGCCGGGGAAGAGCCGACTGTTGATGAGCTTAAGAAAGCACTTCGGGCAGCTGTTATTGCCTATAAATTAGTTCCGATTTATGCAGGTACTTCTCTTCGCAATAAGGGTGTCCAGCCGCTTTTGGATGCAGTCATAGATTATCTTCCGTCCCCTGTCGACTTAAAAGAGGTAAAAGGTATCCATCCCAAGACAAATGAGCCAGAGGTGCGTCAGCTCGTTCCTGCGGAGTCTTTCAGTGGTCTCGCATTTAAGATTCAGAACGATCCGCATGTCGGGAAACTTACGTATTTCCGTGTTTATTCAGGCAAAATAGAAGCCGGTTCGTATGTTTTTAACAGTTCTAAAGGAGTTAAAGAACGTGTCGGGCGCTTACTGATGATGCATGCAAATCAAAGAGAGGAAATAAAAGAAGGTTTTGCCGGAGAGATTGTGGCAGTTGTAGGACTAAAAGACACAGGTACAGGAGATACACTCTGTGATGAGGCAAAGCCGATTGTCTTGGAGAAAATTTCTTTCCCTGAGCCGGTTATTTCACTGGCGATTGAGCCCCAGACTAAGTCAGATCAGGAAAAGTTAGGCTATGCCTTAAAACGCCTGACGGAGGAGGATCCGACATTCTCAGTAAAAAGCAATCATGAGACAGGTCAAACAATCATCTCAGGTATTGGTGAGCTACAGCTTGAAGTTATGGTAGACCGTATGAAAAGGGAATTTAATGTCTTGGCTAATGTCGGTGCACCTCAAGTAGCTTATAAAGAAACGTTCACTGAAGAAGTCAAAGCAGAGGGTAAATATATTCGTCAGTCCGGAGGACGAGGACAATTCGGACATTGTTGGCTCAGAATTGAGCCAAAAACCCGCGGTGAGGGAAATGAGTTCGTCAGTGAGATTAAGGGAGGAGCTATCCCTCAAGAATTCGTCAAAGCAGTTGAGAAAGGAGTCTGGGAAACACTTGAAAATGGAGTCCTACTTGGGTATCCGATTGTTGATGTCAAGGTCGCATGTTATGACGGGTCCTATCATGAAGTTGACTCGAGTGAAGTAGCCTTTAAGATTGCTGCTTCTCAGGCTATCCAGGCAGCCTCCAAGAAAACACAGATGAATCTGCTTGAGCCTATCATGAAGGTTGAAGTGACGACTCCATCAGAGTTCATGGGAGATGTGATGGGTGATCTTTCCAGTAAACGCGCACAAATTATTGGCACTGAGGAACGCGCTCGAGCTACCATTATTAACGCGATGGTTCCTTTGTCTGAATTAACAGGCTATGTAACAACGCTTCGCTCGATGAGTAAAGGTCGAGCAAGTGCTTATGTTGAGCCGAGTCACTATGACATCGTTCCCCGTAACATCGTCGACCAGATGGTCGCCAAATCCACTTTCACCGGCCGCGTTGAATAAAACCTAACCTATCCTATAGTTGATTATCCAGCTTATTTTGTTTATAATGCAAATAGTGTTGTCCGTTTGGATGACAGAAGTAGAAAGGTACGACCGTGAGTCACGAAGAAGTCGACGAATGGTACCGGAAAAATCAGCCAAGGGAAGAAGTCTGCTCCGGATGCAATGGCACCGGCAGGATGGACTCAATGACCGACTCCGGATCGTTCACCTGCACCTGGTGCGGAGGCAGCGGGAAGCCGAACGAGTATTCTCGGCGATTCGGTCACGGGACTGTAACCCGGTGTGCTCACTGCCACGGGACGGGACAGATTGACTCAATCGCTGATGCCGGTAAATTCCCCTGTCCCTACTGCAGCCGCCGATGAAAAGGCAAGTCAAACGTTCCAAAGCACCGTAAGGTGAGAAAGGATTGCCTATGGCACAGGTCCTGCAAGCGCAGGCGAAAAGAGTGTCTTAGGGTTGTCCAATCTCTACAACCCCAGGGTGCTTTTTTCATGGAAGGAAGCTATAATTTTAGATATTTTTTTAAAATCAGCTTGTAAATTAATTCTAATCAAGTTACTATAGCTTTCCATGAAGAAGAAAATCCGGATTGGTATTTTGTTTGGTGGGCAGTCGGCCGAGCACGAGGTCTCGATCCAGTCGGCAAAGAATGTTGTGGCTGCTTTAGATAAAAGCAAATACGAGGCAGTCCCGATTGGCATCACTAAAAAAGGCAAATGGCATAGTTTTACCCAAGCGCAATTCAATCTCCTTGCTAGCAAAAACTATCAGGCTCTCCCAGAGAAGGTAGCTAGTGAGAGCTTGCCTATCGTTTCAGTAAAGCAAGGCAACCTTGACGTTGTTTTTCCCATTTTGCATGGGCCGATGGGTGAGGATGGAACGGTTCAGGGCTTGTTGAAATTAATGGATATACCTTTTATCGGAGCGGATGTACTCGGCTCAGCCTTAGGGATGGACAAAGATGTCATGAAGCGGTTGCTGCGTGATGCAGGACTACCAATTGCAAAGTTTTTAGTATTTCATAAAAAGAATAATACCGTCATTCTGGCAAACGGAGTGCGTCCAGAATCAACAAAAGATAGATCCTGGACAAGCCAGGATGACGAATTGTTTTTATTTGTCAAAAAACAATTAGGACTTCCTTTTTTTGTAAAACCTGCTAATCTTGGTTCCTCAGTCGGAGTTTCAAAAGTTCATAGTTCAGAGGAGTTTGATAGAGCAATAGATAAAGCATTTAGTTATGACAGAAAAATTCTTGTTGAAGAGGGAATTGACGCACGCGAAATTGAGTGTTCGGTCTTAGGTAATGAAGAAAAAATTGCATCAGTTCCTGGAGAAATAATTCCAAGCCATGAATTTTATGACTATGAGGCAAAGTATATTGATGAAGATGGTGCAATACTTGATATCCCTGCTAAATTAAACAAAAAACAAGTAAAAGAGATCCAGGAGATGGCCATTAAAGCTTGCCAAGTTCTCTGCGTGGATGGAATGGCGAGGGTTGATTTTTTTATAGACAAAAAAACAGACAAGATCTATATCAATGAGATTAATACCACTCCTGGCTTTACCAATATCAGCATGTATCCCAAGCTTTGGGAGGCAAGCGGTATCCCGTATGCAGCCTTAATTGATCGATTAATAAGCCTGGCACTCGAAAGACATAAAAAAAGAGTATAGCTAGGCCTATAGCTAAAATATGATACAATAGTGCCACCTATGGCACGTAAAAGAATAACCGAACACAAAGCCAAGGAGCTCTTTTTGGAATACCTCGGTCTCCCCTACCAGGGAAGAGAAGTGAGAGGGAATGACTTCTCCACCATTTCTGATCTTGACTCTGGAACTACCTATGTTGTTAAAGTTGATCAGGGTATCAAGAAAAGATTTAAATTAGGCTTAGTTGCACTTGATATCTCGGTAGATAAGCTCCCTCATGAAATAAAACAACTTGCTGACAAAGGCTATTCTCAGTTCATTGTTGAGCCCTTTCGTACACATGTTCAATCTCAGGAGCGGTATGTAGCAATTCAGAGAACTCGTGAAGGGTTTACGTTTCTTCTCTCTACACAAGGAGGAGTCAGTATTGAAGAACACAGTGATTCATTAAAAACATTCCCTCATACACAAATCGTCAAAGCGGCAGAATTCATTGGGCTCACACAAGAGCTGCTTGAGAAGATGCTTAAGGCAATGGATGAATATCATTTTTCATTCCTTGAGGTTAATCCACTTATCCATACTGGTGATGATATCTATTTGCTTGATTTAGCTGTTGAGGTTGATAGTGCAGGCGAGTTCTTTGTTAAAAATAGCTGGACACACAAAGATTTTGTGGCAGATGGTAGTGGTAAGACAGATGAGGAAAAAGCTGTTGAAGAGTTATCTGATAAAAGCCAGGCATCATTCCGACTTGCCGTCCTCAACCCAAATGGGTCAATTTTTATGCTCCTTTCAGGCGGAGGAGCAAGTATCGTTCTGGCTGATGAGGTATATAACCAAGGTAAAGGTAAAGAGCTAGCTAACTATGGAGAATATAGCGGTAATCCGAATGCTGAGGAAACATATCTTTATACAAAGCAAATCTTACGTTTATTACTTTCTTCTCAGGCAAAAAGAAAAGCGCTTATCATTGCCGGCGGAGTAGCTAATTTTACTGATATTCGGGTGACTTTTAAGGGCATCATCCAGGCTCTTGATGAAGTTAAAAATGAACTAAAGGCTCAAGGTGTAAAGGTTTTTGTGCGCCGTGGTGGGCCTTATCAGGAAGAGGGTTTAGCTACTATGAAAACCTATCTTGAAAAAGAGGATTTACTAGGAACGCTTGCAGGTCCGGAGATGATGTTGACTGATGTTGTTTCACAAGGACTTAAGGAGGTTACTCATGCTTGATATTAACAATCTCAAACAACAACCAACCAATATCCTTTTTCTGGGAAGCCATCCCGGTATCATCCAGTCTATTTTGGACTTTGATTACCTGGCAGGTAAATCCGAGCCCAGTGTAAAAGGAATTATCGCGGGTGGAAGAAGGTTTGAAAGGTTTTTTTTCGGAAAGAAAGAAATTCTTCTCCCTGTCTCCCCCACCGTCTCAGGGCTTTCTGAGTCAATACGATCAGAAATAACCTATTTTTTTAATACGACTTCAGGCAGGCGCGCGTTTTCATCAACGCAAGAAGCATTTGAAGTATTGCCTAAAGTACTGGGCGGAATTATTTTTGCTGAGGATGTGCCTGAGGAGCATGCAGCCAAGCTTTATCAGCTTGTTGAAGCTAAAAACAAATTTGTGATAGGGCCGGCCAGCGTCGGTCTGTTATTGCCTAATATTCTCAAATTAGGGGCAATCGGTGGGGTTGATACCAGACAACTCATTGCCTCAGATGTTTTTATACAGGGTAATGTGGCTGTTTTCTCGGCCTCCGGGGGAATGACTAATGAGATTATCAATATAGTCGCGAAGCAAGGAAGAAGGCTCAGTTTTGCCCTTTCCTTTGGAGGCGATCGTTTCCCGGTCCTTACACCCCAAAGCGCGTTTGAAATTGCAGAAAATGATCCGCAGACAGAAACGATTATTTATTTCGGTGAACTCGGGGGTACGGATGAATATGATGTGGTAAGGCTTCTTAAAGAGAAGAAAGTAAACAAGCCGGTCCTGTGCTACATCGGAGGTGTGGTCGCAGACTTGTTTGAGACTCCTCCGCAATTTGGTCATGCTAAGGCGTTAGCCGAAACAGGAGAGGAAACAGCACGCGCTAAACGAGATGCCTTACGGGAGGCAGGCGCGCAGGTAGCTGAGTCGTTTGGTGAATTTGTTGAACTGATTGGTAAGATCAAAACTCGTGATAAAATCAACACAAAGGATTATACTCTTCTTATGAAAGATCTTTCTGATCGACAGCATGCTTTGATTACCAGCAGTATTTCCAGTGATGAAAAAGGAGATGTCAAAATTCTGGGCGAGGATTTGCTGGAATTTGTCCAGGCGAGATCATTTGCTGGTATTGTCGCCTCATTGTTCTTAGGTAAAGCAAAAGTCAGTAAGGATCTTGAGGACTTTGTCGATTTTACCCTACGCCTCCTGGTCGATCACGGTCCGTATGTTTCAGGAGCTGTCAATACAATTATTACAGCGCGAGCAGGCAGAGACCTCTCATCTTCACTTGCAGCCGGACTTTTGACAATCGGACCTCGTTTTGGCGGAGCGATTAATCAGGCGGCTATTAATTGGCTTGAGGGTGTAACGAAGGGTGTATCAGCCCACGATTTTGTCGAGGAATTCGCAATCCGTAAAGAGTATATATCCGGTATTGGACATCGTAAATACAGGGTCGATCTTCCCGATCCGCGAGTCAATAAGCTTCTCGAGTTCTCAGAAAGTCTTAAGGTCAAACGTTTTACATCGTTTGCAAAAGACGTTGCCGCAATCACCACGGCTAAGAAAGGTAATCTCATCTTAAACGTTGATGGGACAATTGCCGCTGTTTTACTTGATCTTTTATCTGAAAAAGAAGGTATGACAGATCAGGAACTGGATAAAATCACCCGGACAGAATTTTTTAATGCTCTTTTTGTTTTGTCACGCAGTGTCGGTTTTATTGCCCATTTTCTTGATCAGAAGAGGCTTGATGAGGGACTTTTTCGCCTTGGGGAAAAGCATGTCACAACCCTTGATTAATAGATAAAGGGGATAAAGCGTTTGGTTTTTCTTTGATAATCCTCGTAACCCTTCTTAAAATACTTCACAAGGAGTGTTTCTTCATAGTTAGCTTTTATAAAGAGATCACATATAAGCAGAAGAGAAGCAAATATTCTAGGGAAAGAAGAATTATTGAAGAGAAGGCCAATCGCAACGAGTAAAACGGCTGTGTACATCGGATGACGGATGAACTCGTATGGTCCGTCAGTGACGAGATTGCTATCGGGAGCGACATCAGCAGTAATCTGAATAGTTGTAATCCGCATCGACCAAATTGCCCAGAGCCCAAGCAGTATACCCAGGAGCTCACAAATTCCCGCAAGAGAACTAAGAGGAAGCACAGGCCCACTTAAGAAAAGATAGATAAGCAGCAGCGCTTGAAGGAGGACGAGGAAAAGGGATTTAGGGTTGCGGGACATACCCTGATTATTACTCAGAGATAGATATTACGCAAGAGCAGGTATCTTTTTGTTGAGTTTTATAGCAAAATAGTATATAAAGGCTAGCTATGAAAAGAGTAGTTGGCATATTCGCGCATCCTGATGATGAGGCTCTCGGTCCCTCAGGCACCTTAGCTCTTCTTGCCAAAGATCACGAGGTTTATCTTCTCTGTGTCACCAGTGGCGAGGCTGCAGGCAGGACCCCGGAGGAGAAGCGAGTTATTGGTGAGACACGCAGAAAGGAAGTAGTAGACTCTGCCAGGATCATTGGGATTAAAGAAGTTTTCTTTCTCGGTTACGAAGATGGCTGTCTCTGTAATAGCGTGTATCATCAATTAGCCGGAGAGATTGGTAAAAAGATAGAAGAACTTCGTCCTGAAGTGCTGCTTACCTTCGAGATTCGGGGAGTGTCAGGGCATATTGATCACATTACCACTTCTCTTGTGACGACATTTGTTTTTGGAAAGTATTCGTTTATTAAAAAGCTTATGTACTATGTCACTACTAAAAAGGAGAGTGAGATGATGAAGGACTACTTTATCTATTTTCCTCAAGGGTTTGAACGCGATGAGGTAGATGAAGTAATTGATATCTCTAGCGTATGGGATACAAAGATTAAGGCAATGCATGTCCATCAGTCACAGATTAATGATGTGGAGAGAATCCTGCGAAATAAATCTGGACTTCCCCGTGAAGAGTACTTCCTCGTTAAAACAAGGTAACATCATACTACTGCCAAAATGAGAGGTATAATAGGAGGATCGTATGAAAAAAATATTGGTGCTTCTCATCATAATAACCTTGGTTGCAACTTTTTATGTTGCTTTGAGAGCTTTTCGTACAAAACTCGATAGAGTTCTGTCTACACAGCCTGTTCAAACATTTACTCAACCTACCCCTACTCCAACCAGTCCTGCAGCAAAGGAAATTGACCGGACACTCTTTGTTCCTTACTGGAGTTTAAAAAATGCGTCTCCCCTTCCTCCTTATCACACTCTTGTTTATTTTGGTGTCCAAGTAGGAGAAAAGGGGCTTGATACGACAGATGACGGGTATAAAAATCTAGGTAGTTTTGTTCGTGATGCGGGCACGAGTGAGACTGTCTTGACTGTCCGTATGCTTGACAGTACGACTAACTTTGCCATTCTTAAAGATAAGGCTGTTCAGGAGTCACTTATCAAAGACTCAATTGCTTTAGCTCAGAAATATCATTTTAAAGGGATTTTGCTTGATATTGAGCTTTCGGCATTACCTTTCTCTTCCCTTGTTGATCAAATTGATATATTTAACACAAAATTTGCCAGGGCTAGTCACGCGAAGGGCTTTACGTATGCGGTGACTGCCTATGGAGATACTTTTTATCGCCTACGTCCTTTTGATATCAAAAGACTTGCTCAGGACGTAGACGGGATGTATGTAATGGCCTATGATTTTTCCAAGGCAAAGGGGAATCCCGGTCCGAATTTCCCGTTATCAGGAAGTAGCACCTATGGCTATGACTATGAGCATATGCTTAATAATTTTGCGGATAGCGTCCCCCTTAAGAAATTGACGATTATTTTCGGAATGTATGGGTATGACTGGGCAGTTGATGATCGCGGTATTGCTCAGGCAGTAGGAGAGGCTGTCGCTCTCAAAGATATAAAGGCCAACATTATTGATAGTTGTAAGCACTTAGAATGTAATTGGGAGAGAGACAGTGTTTCTGCTGAAACAAAGGCTATCTATAAGGATAGTGATACTGGTAAGCACACTGTCTGGTTTGAAGACGAACAGTCGGTCAAGCGTAAAGAGGATTATCTTAAAAGTCATGGTGTAGGCTCTTTTGCCTACTGGGCATACTCATATTTCTGATTGATTAATTCATCAAGGGGAGTTCTAGCTCAACCTTTTTAATAAAAATTCAGAGGTGAGTCAGCTTCAGGTTCTTGTCCATTTAGGGTATTGACGCTCTGAGCTAAATGTAGTATCATACATCTAATCTCATTTAATGAATGAGGGTTCTTTTTTTCTTTAGGATTTTAAAATATGGCAGCATTTAATCGCAACAAACCACACGTTAATATCGGTACCATCGGTCATGTCGATCACGGTAAGACGACAACGACAGCAGCTATTGCTACTGTTTTGTCTAAGCATGGCGGTGGAGAAGCCAAAAAATACGAAGATATTGATAACGCGCCAGAGGAAAAAGCTCGTGGTGTTACTATCAATATTTCCCACATCGAGTATGAGACTGAAAAGCGTCATTATGCTCACATCGATGCTCCGGGTCATGCGGATTATATCAAAAACATGATCACAGGTGCAGCTCAGATGGATGGAGCAATTCTCGTTGTATCAGCACCAGACGGTCCAATGCCTCAAACCCGTGAACACATTCTTCTTGCCTATCAGGTCGGTGTCCCGGCAATCGTTGTCTACCTTAATAAGTGTGACATGGTTCAGGATGAAGAACTACTGGATCTTGTTGAGATGGAAGTTCGTGAGCTTTTGACCAAATACAAATATCCAGGAGACACTACTCCTATTATTCGCGGCTCATCCCTTAAAGCCCTTGAAGGTGATCCGGTCTATGAAGAGAAGATCATGGAGCTTATGAAGACAGTGGATGACTATATCCCGACTCCAGAGCGTGATCTTGATAAACCATTCCTGATGCCTGTTGAGGATGTTTTCTCAATCAAAGGCCGAGGTACGGTTGTTACCGGCCGTGTTGAGCGCGGAGTTGTTAAAGTTAACGAGCCGATTGAGATTGTCGGTATGAAAGCTACAACTAGCTCAGTTGTAACAGGAGTTGAAATGTTCCGTAAACAGCTTGATCAGGGGCAAGCAGGAGATAATGTCGGGCTTCTTCTCCGCGGTGTTGAGAAAGAAGATGTAGAGCGTGGACAAGTCCTCGCTAAGCCGGGATCAATCACTCCTCATACAGAATTTGAAGCTGAAGCATATATTCTTACCAAAGAAGAGGGTGGTAGGCACACGCCTTTCTTTAAAGGCTATCGTCCTCAATTCTATATCCGCACAACTGATGTTACCGGTGAGACTGTTCTTCCTGACGGTGTGGAGATGGTTATGCCTGGAGATACTACCAAAATGACTGTAAAACTCATTGTTCCGGTTGCTCTTGAAGAAGGTGTCCGATTTGCTATCCGTGAGGGTGGTAGAACAGTCGGAGCTGGTGTTATCACCAAAATCTTAAAATAAATTGCCCGTCCGCCTTCGGCGAGATGAGGCTAGCACATTGACTGTCTGTTAGGAGGCTATATGCCAAAAGGAAGAATTCGTGTTCGCTTAAAGAGTTACGACGCGCGAGTCATTGACTCGACGTGTCAGCAGATTTTAGATACGGCAATAAGAACCGGAGCTAAGATTGTGGGACCTGTTCCTCTTCCTACCCAACGTAGTGTATACGCTGTTAACAAATCTCCATTTGTCGATAAGAATGCACGCGACCATTTTGAAATTAAGGTTCATAAACGGTTAATTGACATCATTTCTCCAACAGATAAAACGATTGACAGTCTTACCCACTTAGAGTTACCAGCAGGGGTAGACGTTGAGATTAAGATGTAGTCTTCCTGACTACTTGAAGGATTGCATGCCCAAATTTACAGAAAGTATGAATAAGGTAGGAACAGCCTAACGGGGCCTAAGATTCGACTCTATGAGAAGAGGTAGCCTAGGGGCTATCTTTTTTTTTGATTCCGATTAAATCGGAGTTGCAATAAACATATGAATACATTATTTGGAAGAAAAATACAACAAACACAGGGTTTTTTAGAGAACGGGGCTCGCATCCCGGTTACGGTTGTTGCGGCATCTGAAAATGTCGTCATGGGTTTTAAGACAGAGGACACAGACAAATATACAGCAATCAAAATGGGCTTTGGCAAAACAAAAAAATCTACCAAAGCCCTTCTCGGTGAAATGAGGAAAGCAAATATAACATCAGCGCCTCAGTTCATGCGTGAGGTTAAGCTTGATGAAGCCTCAACGTTTGCTTTAGGCGCAACGGTTAAAGTAGATGAAGTCTTCAAACCGGGGGATATTGTTGATGTCACGGGAATGTCTAAAGGGAAAGGTTTTGCCGGAGGCGTAAAGCGCTACGGCTTTAAAGGCGGACCAAAGACTCATGGTCAATCAGATAGACACCGTGCCCCCGGTTCGATCGGTTCAGGGACTACCCCAGGCCGTGTCTACAGGGGTAAAAGGATGGCAGGTAACATGGGTCGTGACAACGTCACAGTTAAAAACCTGGTCATTATTAATGTTGATGCAGATTCCGGTAAGCTTTTTATTAAAGGACTTGTCCCCGGGATTCTCAACGGTATGATCACGATTACTAAAGTCGGAGAAGTAAACTCGAAAAAATTCGTACCTTTCTTTAAAATCGCGGAACCGGAAACAGCTGAAGAGAAAATTGTCGTTGAGGAGCAGCCGGCAGAAGTAGTAGTACGGGAAGCAGCCGCGGAACCGGAAAAAATTGAAGAATCACAAACAGAAAAGACAGAGGCGCCTATTGAGACAAAAGAGGAAAAGGAGACAACAGATGGCAACTAAGAAAATAAATGCAACATCTGTTACCAAAGAAGTAAAGGTGGTACGCACACATAAAACAATGACTGAGGTCAAAGCGGGATCTTCTATCGGAGCTAAAGTTCAGACCAAGGGTCTCAAAGTAGATGTCTTTGATCTAACGGGAAAAGTTACAACGACTGTTACTCTCCCCGAGTCTTTGTTCGGAGCAAAGGTGAACAAGCCTCTCATGGCTCAGGCCGTCAGAGTTTATCTAGCTAACCAACGTACCGGTACGCAGTCTACCAAGACACGCGGAGAAGTAGATGGTTCGACTCGTAAGATTTATCGTCAAAAAGGCACAGGTCGTGCCCGTCATGGCGGTATCCGGGCTCCTATCTTTGTCGGTGGAGGTATCGCACATGGCCCTAGGCCACATGATTTTACTCGTGATTTACCACAGAAAATGCGTCGGGCTGCTCTCTCGTCTGCTTTGACTGTCAAACAAGATAACGGCAAGGTAAAGATAGTTGATGGTTTGGAAAGTATTGAGCCTAAAACCAAACTCTTCGTCACCGCGCTCCAAAAGCTCAATCTGGATGAAAAAAATAAAAAAGTTTTGGTGGTTTTGCCCCGCAAAGTCGAAAATATGCAGAGAGCTATACGAAACGTAGAGGGAATAACCTTTGTTTTGGCAAATCAACTCAATACGTATGAGGTCATGACAGCTAAGACATTATTAGTTATGAAATCCTCGCTTGAGACGCTTGAAAAGACATTTGTTATGAAGGAGGATAAATAATGCAGACTGTTATTATCTCCCCGCTTATTACTGAGCGATCTATGGCACTTGTTAAGCAAGGTAAGTTCTCGTTCAAAGTTAGCAAAAATGCCAGCAAAGAGACTATTAAGAAGGCAATTAAAGACACCTTTAGTGTGGATGTAATATCAGTTGATACCGTGACTCAGAAAGGTAAAACACATCGTGTCGGAGTCAGACGTATGGAAAAAAGACTGGAGCCTGTCAAGAAAGCAGTGGTGACTTTAAAGTCAGGACAAAAGATTGACATTTTTGATCTTGGCGTATAAGATTGGCCTTTGGCAAATTCAGCCGTATGAATTAGCAATAAAATAATATGAATAAACTAAAAACAATAAAAAAGAAACATTCAGGACGGGATGCGTCAGGAAAGCTTGTGGTAAGGCATCAGGGCGGCCAGCACAAGCGTTATATTCGTCTGGTGGATTTTAAGCGTAACAAGTTTGATATTGAAGGTAAGGTAGTTGCAATCGAATATGATCCTAACCGTACCTGCGATATCGCGCTTATTCATTACACCGATGGAGATAAGAGATATATTTTAGCTCCGGAAGGACTTAAGGTCGGAGATAAAATAAAATCAGGAGTACAATCTGACGTAAAGGTAGGAAATGCACTCCCTATGGCCAACATGCCTTTGGGAACAATTGTGCATAATGTTGAGTTGACACCAGGTCGTGGCGGGCAGATGGCCAGGGGCGCAGGTGCAGGAGCAATCGTTACCGCACGAGAGGCAGGCTATATCCATCTCAAGCTCCCTTCAGGCGAGGTACGAATGGTCAGTGAGGCTTCCTACGCAACAATCGGGCAAGTAGGGAATATTAATTTAAAAAATGAAGAATTAGGTAAAGCAGGTCGTTCCCGACATAAAGGTATCAGACCGACCGTCCGCGGAACAGCCCAGAATCCGCGTTCTCATCCTCACGGAGGAGGAGAGGGAAGATCAGGTATCGGTATGCCAAGTCCTAAAACCTACGCCGGGCGTAAAGCTGTCGGGAAGACACGACATCCGAAGAAATACTCTAATAAATATATTTTACAAAGGAGAAAGAAATAATTATGGCACGTTCACTAAAAAAAGGACCGTATATAGACGAAAAATTAATGAAGAAAGTCATGGCACAGAAGCAGGGTAGTAATCGTATTGCTATCAAGACCTGGGCTCGCGCATGTCAGATTCCGCCTGAATTTGTCGGGCATACTTTTGCAGTTCATAACGGTCGAATTTTTGTGAATGTCTTGGTCAGTGAGCCGATGGTAGGGCACCGTTTGGGAGAATTTTCTCCTACCCGTACCTTTAGAAGTCACGGTCGAGTTGTGGCGCGTGAGGTTTCAAAGACTTAAAAAATAATATGGAAATTACAGCAACAACAAATCAAGTTAGAATCAGTCCTCGTAAAGTACGCTTGGTTGCGGACAGTATCCGTAATCTTTCACTTGATCAGGCTTTGGCTTCACTTCAGGTTACTCGTCAGCGAGGATCGTCAGTACTTGAAAAGACCATCAGGAGTGCAGTCGCAAATGCGTTGAATAATGCTCAATTAGAGCGTTCAAACCTGAAGATCAGTGAAATTCTTGTCAGTGAAGGACCGGCTTTGAAGCGTTATCACGCCTCAACTCGGGGCAGAATTCATCCTTACAAAAGGCGAAGCAGTAATGTCAGAATTACACTAACGGAGGTTAAAAACTAATGGGACAAAAAGTGAATCCACATCTTATCCGTCTGCAAAATGTTCATACATGGAGTAGTCGATGGTTTAGTGAAAAAAATTATAAAGAGACAGTCCTTGAGGATTATGCTCTACGTAAGTTACTCATGGAGCGCCTCAGACAGGCAGGAGTAAGTAAGGTTGAAATTGAGCGATCGATTAATAATGTTCGGGTTATGGTCTATGTATCACGACCGGGTATTGTTATCGGCCGGGGAGGAGCGGGGATTGAAGAGTTAAAGAAGATGTTAACGAGGTTCTTTATTAAACAAGGCAAAACAGGTAAAATGATGCCTCGTTTTGATCTGAGAGTTGAGCAGGTCAAAGATCCCAACCAGGATGCATACTTAGTTGCTAAAAGTATAGCTGAAGGGCTTATCAGACGTCTTTCATTTAAGAGAGTCTTGGTTCAGACCTCAGATAAAGTGATGAATTCAGGAGCGCTCGGTGTGAGAATTGTCCTTTCAGGACGCATTAACGGATCAGAAATCGGGAGGCGTGAGAAAATTCAGGTTGGCACAGTTCCACTCTCAACCATCAGAGCCAATATTGATTATGCACAGTTCCCGGCGCTGACTAAGAAAGGGTATATCGGAGTTAAAGTGTGGATTAATAGAAAAGAGGAATAATATGTTAGTACCAAGAAGAGTAAAATATCGAAAACAAATGCGCGGCACTATGAAGGGGGACGCCTATCGCGGCACCACACTTGCTTTTGGTGAGTTCGGCCTGGTGACTGAGGAGCCGGCCTGGATTTCCAGTCGCCAGATAGAGTCAGCCCGTCGCGCGATTACTCATTATACTCAGCGTGGTGGTCGTGTCTGGATTCGTATTTTTCCTGATAAGCCGGTTTCTAAAAAACCACCGGAAGTACGTATGGGTGGCGGAAAAGGGGATATTGAAGAGCATGTAGCACCCGTGTTACCAGGTAGAGTTCTTTTTGAAATGGGAGGCGTTACACTTGACATTGCCAGTGAAGCACTTAGGCTCGCAGCGCATAAATTGCCGGTAAAAACACGCTTTATTACGAGAGGAAAATAATATGAAATTAAAATTAAAACAGGAAATTACCAACAGCACTCCGGAAGAGTTGAAAAAAAGATTGCTTGACAGCAGGAAGGCTTTTCAGCAGGCAATGCTTGATCATAAACAATTCAAGTTGAAAAACACCAGCTCACTGACAACTAAGCGTCACGAAATCGCAGTTATTTTAACTGTTATTAAAGAAAAGGAGGCACAAAACCATGGCCAAAACGCTTAACGGTAACGTAACATCAGTTAGTATGACAGGGACTGCAACTGTTGAGGTTTCACGACGCATTCCTCATAAACTGTATCGAAAACTGCTTGCCCGAAGCAAGAAGTATAAAGTAGCAGTAAATGGCATTGAAGTAATGCAGGGTGATTATGTTGAGATTGAGGAGACTAAGCCCGTTTCAAAAGATAAATATTTTAAACTTACAAAAGTCTTAACGAGTGCAAAGGAGAAAAAACACGCATGATACAACATCGCTCAATGCTTACCGTAGCTGACAACTCGGGAGCACGATTATTACAGGTAATTCATATCTTTGGTGGATCAAAACGCCGTAAAGGTTCAATTGGCGATGTGGTTAATGCTGTTGTCAAACAGGCGACCCCCCATGGCAATATCAAGGAGGGTGAGATTGTCAAGGTAGTTGTGGTACGCACCCGTAAAGAATATGGACGAAGCGATGGTTCCTTTATTCGTTTCTCAGATAATGCAGGGGTTCTGATCGACAATCCGAAAGACAAGAATCCGCGCGGAACACGTATCTTTGGACCTGTCGCGCGTGAAGTACGTGATCTTGGGTTTAGTAAAATAGCCAGTATGGCAATTGAGGTGATTTAGGAGGATATATGAAAATTCTTAAAGGCGATTTAGTCGCAATTGTTACAGGTAAAGATGAAGGCAAAACCGGTAAGGTCGAAAAAGTTTTGACAAAAGAAAATAAGGTTGTGGTTGAAGGCGTTAATCTATTTAAGCGCCATATCAAGGCCAGGACGCAGGGTCAGAAATCAGAAATCGTGACTATCACTAAGCCCTTGCCGCAGGCAAATGTGGCTCTTATCTGTCCGAAATGCAAAGAGCAAACACGAGTTGGTTATATAGTAAGCAAAGACAGTAAAGAGCGGATCTGTCGAAAGTGTAAAGCAGTTATCTAGACATATGGAAAACTTACAAACACGCTATACCAAATCATTACGATCTGAACTCCAACAAAAGTTGGGAGTAAAAAATCCTATGGCAACACCGAAGTTAGTTAAGATCGTTGTTAATATGGGAGTAAAAGATGCTGTTGCGGACAAGAAAAATATTGAGCGGGCAGCAGCTGCTTTATCGCAGATCACCGGACAGAAGGCCAAAGTAACCCGTGCTAAAAAATCAGTTGCATCATTTAAGCTACGTGAAGGCGAACCGATCGGTGTCGTTGCTACACTAAGGGGCAAAAGAATGTATGATTTTTTTGAAAAATTAGTGACTATTGTTTTCCCTCGCTTGAAGGACTTCCATGGAATCAGTCGAAACAGTTTTGACGGACAGGGGAATTATACTCTCGGATTTTCAGAATATGCGGTTTTCCCGGAGATTGATCCATCAACTGTTGAGAAAATACAGGGGCTTGAGGTAGTTGTTGTAACATCCACTCGTAAGAATAATGAGGGACTTGCCCTTCTTGAAGCGTTAGGAACACCTTTTGAAAAAGAAAGAGAGAGTAAGTAGGCCCTGCCTGCCGGCGGGTTGTCATTTGAAGCTAAAAAGCTTATAATTACAGACTATGGCAAAAACATCAGATATTGTTAAATTTCAACACAAGCAAAAGTTTAGCGTTCGCATGGTCAACCGATGTGCTTTATGTGGTAGATCTCGTGGGTATATGCGTCGCTTTGGTTTATGTAGGCTTTGTTTTAGAGAAAGAGCACAGAGAGGAGAGCTTCCAGGCGTACTGAAAGCTAGTTGGTAACTTATGTATAGTGTTGCTGATTTTGTTATTCGAGTGAAAAATGCATCTGATGCCAGACGGAGAGAGGTTGTTATGCCGTACTCAAAAATCACTAAAGCAATAGGAAAACTTTTAGTGAAAGAAGGTTTTTTGGCTGATATTCGTGAAACTGAGTTTGACGGGAAAAAGACAATTACGGCAGGGATACGCTACGTTAGACGAAAACCGGTAGTCGAAGCAGTTGAGATTGTTTCAAAACCGTCACTTAGATTTCACATTAATCATAAAGAGTTGCAAACAGAGCAGCGAAAAAAGACGTTGACACTTGTTGTCTCTACCAGCCAGGGACTGATGACGGGTAAAGATGCCCTTAAAAAAGGCTTAGGAGGAGAACTTCTTTTTAAGATAGGATAAATACTATGTCAAAAATAGGACGGTCACCAATAGAAATTAAAGAGGGAGTAACTGTCTCGCTTAGCGGGAATGCAGTTACTGTTTCAGGCGTTAAAGGGCAACTCTCGTATGCTTTGCCTCGGGGTATTACTGTCAGTCAAGAGGATACTACCTTAGTAGTCGCTCGTGAAGCAGACAATCCCGAGTTGAGTGCAAAATGGGGACTTGCTCGTGCGCAGATTGCAAATCTTATTAAAGGAGTGGATCGCGGATTTGAGAAAAAGCTTGAGCTTCAAGGAGTAGGTTATCGCGCCCAAATGCAGGGGAATGACTTGGTTCTCAGTCTTGGATTTTCTCATCCCGTTAAATTTACCCCTCGTGAAGGCGTCAAATTGGCAGTTCAGGAGAATATTATTACTATTTCTGGAGTCAGTAAAATGCTTGTCGGTGAGGCAGCGGCAAAGATTCGTGAAGTAAGGCCGCCTGAGCCCTATAAAGGGAAAGGCATTCGTTATGTCGGTGAACAGGTAAGACGTAAGGCAGGCAAAGCTGCCAAAGCAGTAGGAGGCAAATAACTATGAAAGGTAAAATAAATCGTATTCAGCAGAGACAGGAAAGAACCAGGGCAAAAGTCAGGTTGATCTCTCCACGACCAAGACTATCTGTTTTTCGTTCAAATAGTTTCATTTATGCCCAAATCATAGATGATAAGTCACAAAAAACTCTCCTTGGGGTTAGTGAGAAAAAAGAACAGAAAGGTAATAAAACAGAGCGTGCTCATGTGTTGGGGCAGGAATTGGCCAAAATGGCGCTGACTAAGAAAATTAAAGAGGTAGTTTTTGATAAAGGACGTTATGCGTATCATGGTCGGGTTAAGGCTTTAGCTGAAGGGGCAAGAGAAGGAGGGTTAGTTTTTTAATATGGCAAGTATGGATTATCAAAATAAGGGAGAATATATTGAGCACGTTGTGAAGATCAGCCGTGTTTCTAAGAAGACCAAAGGTGGCAATAAAGTTGGCTTTTCTGCGTTAACTGTAGTTGGAGATGGAAAGGGCAAAGTAGGTGTTGGTCTTGGTAAAGCTCCCGATGTCTCAGGTGCAGTGCGAAAAGGGATCTTGCTTGCGAAAAAGCATATGATCTCAGTCCCGCTTGTTAAAGGGACAATTCGTTCACGGGTTGATGTCAAAGTCGGAGCTGCGCGTGTTATGCTTAAGCCGGCACCTCCCGGAAGTGGAATTATCGCAGGCGGCGCAGTACGAAGCGTGGTAGCTGCAGCCGGCATTACCAATATCTCCAGTAAAGTGCTTGGCAGTAACAATAAAAACGGCAATGTTACAGCCACCCTTGAGGCTCTCCGTATTCTGTCTGAGATGCAGGAGAAAAAAGAGGCAGGGTTAAAAAATAAATAATATATGGAACTTAATCAACTACCATCAATTAGTCATAAAAGTAAAAGACGTCTTGGTCAAGGCCACGGGTCAGGTCGCGTCAAAACGGCCGGCCGGGGAACAAAAGGCCAAAAAGCCCGTTATGATATTCCGCTTGATTTTGAAGGTGGAGCGCTGCCGCTTATCAAGAGACTTCCTTTTCTCCGCGGAAAAGATCGTAATAAATCAATCTATGCAAAGCCTATCGTCCTTGATGTAGCCAGCCTGAACAGGCTTCCTCAGAATACCAAGGTTACCATAGAGTCTTTAGCAAAGCATCAGATCGTCGATAAATTGGCGGCGGAAACGCGTGGTGTTAAGATTTTGGGAAATGGTGACGTGAATGTTGCGTTGGTTATACAGTTACCTATTTCAAAAAGCGCTGAAGAAAAAGTCATTAAAGCAGGTGGGCGTATTGAACCTGTCACAACGAGTGTTAGTGTAACTGCATGAACAAATTATTTTCCACCCTGTCTACAGCTTTCAGAACACCTGAAGTTCGTCGAAAGCTGATTTATACCGCCATTATTTTTCTCGTATTCAGAATCTTTGCTCATATTCCGGTCGCGGGCGTTGATGTGGCACATCTGAAAAATTTGTTCGCTCAAAATCAATTTTTGGGGCTTTTGGATGTTTTTTCAGGCGGAACCTTACGTAACTTTTCTATTCTTGCCTTAGGTCTTAATCCTTATATCAATGCCTCAATTATTCTCCAGGTTTTGACCATGGTTCTCCCCAAACTTGAGGAAATGCAGAAAGAAGGCGAGCAAGGGAGGCAAAAGATCAATCAATACACACGTTTTCTGACCGTTCCCTTGGCTGTCCTTCAAGCCATAGGAATGTACGCACTCCTTCGAAGTCAGGGAATTATTTCGACTCTCTCCCCACTTGAGCTCATAACTTTTCTTTTAACAATGACTGCGGGTACGATGTTTGCCGTGTGGCTTGGGGAGCTGATTACGGAGCGCGGAGTTGGTAATGGTGTATCAGTTCTTATTTTTGCAGGCATTATCGGAGGTATCCCCGGAGTGCTTGGTCAGACTGCAGCTACAACAACTGCTGAGAGTGCTATCGGAATTCTGATCTTTTTAGTTCTGGGATTAGCAGTTGTGTCCTCGATTATTTTTGTCAATGAGGCAACCCGTCAAATTCCTGTACATTATGCAAAAAGGATGCGAGGTAATAAAATGTATGGTGGACAATCCACCCATCTGCCTCTTCGTCTAAATCAATCAGGCGTTATTCCTATTATTTTCGCAGTCTCGCTTGTTCTTTTACCCTCACTTCTTGCTAATTTTATGCTGGCTTCTCGTAATCCAAAGCTCATAGGTATAGGTCAGTTTTTAACGTATTGGTTTAATCCTGACGGCTGGGCGTATAATATCGGCTATTTCCTCCTAGTAGTTGGTTTTACTTTTTTCTACACAGCGGTTGTCTTTAATCCCAAGAAGATTTCAGAGGAGATGCAAAAGCACGGAGGTTTTATCCCCGGTATTCGTCCAGGTATCCAAACAGCCGGTTATCTTAACTATATTCTAACCCGGTTGACGCTTGTCGGAGCGATTTTCTTAGGAGTTATCGCAATTTTACCGTCACTAGCTAAGGGGGTAACTGGTATTCAAAATCTTGTTCTCGGCGGTACGGGAATTCTGATCGTCGTGAGTGTTGTTTTGGAAACATATAAAGCAATTGAAGCACAGCTGGTGATGCGGAGTTACGACGGATTTTTACAGAGGAATTGATATGAAGCTTATTCTTATTGGTATTCAGGGAGCAGGTAAATCAACGCAGGGGAAGCTTCTTTCAGAAAAGCTCCATATTCCCTATCTCTCAACGGGGCATATTTTCCGTGAGCTTGCAAAAGAACATACACCTTTAGGTCGCTATGTTAAAGAAACCATTAATGCCGGATTCTTGCTACCTGATGATAAAACACTGGAGATCGTCAGTGAATATCTGCACAAACCTGAATATAAAGCCGGCTATATTTTGGATGGATTCCCTCGTACGACCCATCAGGCAGAAAAATTTGAGAATGGGGTAGATCATGTGTTTTATCTTAAAGTCTCAGATAAAGAGGCGCTCTGGAGGCTTTCATATCGAGAGGGTGAAGAAGCAGATGGACGCGAAGACGATACGCTTAAGGCACTTCGTAGGAGAATAGAGCTTTTTCATGAACATACAGAGCCGGTACTTGCACACTATCGTCACCATAGAAAGCTCATAGAGATTGACGGTGAACAAAAGATTCCTCATATCCACGATGAAATCATGCAAAAGATTCATCAAGCGCAAAAGTAGCTCATGAAGACGCAGCAAAAAGGATTTGTCATAGCAATTGACGGCCCCGCAGCAGCCGGTAAGGGAACAATAGTTCAACTTCTGACAGAGCATTTTAAGGGAGTTAATATTTACACTGGGGGTATGTATCGCGCTCTTGCTTTAAAATGCATACGAAGCGATATTGACCTCAATGATTCTGAGCAAATTATACACATTCTTAACGAGACAAAAATAGATCTTGGGGCTGATGGGTCAATGGGCGCAGTTGCTCAGATTTTTCTCGATGGAGGAAATGTAACGAATGAAATTAGGACACCAAAGGCAGCTTTGGGAGCGGGGAAAGTTGGGCAAATTAAGCAGGTTCGACAGGTTATGCTGTTTAAGCAGCGGGAAATAGCACAAAGATTTGTCGATCAGGGAAGAGTGGTCATTATTGATGGGCAAGACATAGCACGGTCTGTCTATCCTCAGGCAAAAGTAAAAATTTTTTTAACTGCAACTCAAGAAGAAAGGGCAAAAAGACGAAAAAAACAATATGATAAGCAAGGAATAAATAAAACTATGAGCGATATGTTAGAGGAGATTAAAATACGAGATACAAATGACTTTACGAGAGAACTACATCCATTATCAAATGTCCCTGAAAAAGACGGTTACTCCGTGGTTGATAGTACAAATTTAAATGAACTTGAGACGAAAGATGCCATTGTCGAGATAGTAAGCAAAAATAAATAGTATGATACATATTAAAAACAAAAAAGAAATAGAGGCTATGAAAAAAGGTGGGCATATGTTGGCGGTTGCGTTGCGTGAGACGCTTACCGCAATTAAGCCTGGAATTACTGAGGGAGAGCTTGACAAGATCGCGGAAAAAGCAATTCGTCGTCAGGGAGGAGAGCCTGGTTTTATGAAGGTACCCGGCTATCATCATACAATCTGTACCGCAACTAATGAGGTAATAGTACATGGCATCCCGGGATCTTACGCACTCAAAAAAGGCGATGTTATCTGTATAGATGCCGGAGTTTTTTATGGAGGACTGCACACAGACATGGCAGATACGGTAATAGTCGGTGGAAATGATGCCACAACTCAGCCTGTCATAGATTTTTTGGCAGCGGGTGAAAAAGCGCTTTGGGCGGGGATAGCTCAGGCAAAAGCGGGTAACAGGGTCGGCGATATCTCCAAGGTCATCCAGGAGATTGTTGAAGGTAAAGGCTATAGTGTCGTTCGGACGCTGGTCGGACACGGTGTCGGGAAAGAATTGCACGAAGAACCTGAGATACCGGGTTATTTGGCAACAGATATTTCTCGCACTCCCTTACTCAAGGAAGGAATGACCATCGCAATTGAGGTAATTTATGCGATGGGAGGCTCGGATGTGGTCTATGCAAATGAGGATGGATGGACAATAAAGACTGCTGATGATAGTCTTTCGGCAGTTTTTGAACGTAGCATTGTTGTGACAAAGAATGGGCCAGTCGTTTTGACAGAATAGGGTTGCTCTTTCGAGGCTAGTTTGATATAATAATACGAATAGACGCGAATACTCATTTGTTTGTCCATATTTGAGTGTATTCGTGTGAATGAATAGCACTATAAAGTAAATCTCAAACACGCGAATTAACGCGAAAAAGAGAAGCATTAAAGCTGATTCGCGTCGATTCGTGTTTTTATGGTTCATCAAGGATCAGTAGAAAAAGAAGGAATTGTTAGAGAAGCCCTGCCAAATACATTATTTAGGGTGGAAATTGAGGATGGCTCAATCGTACTTTGTCATTTATCCGGTAAGATGCGTATTCACTTTATAAAAATTTTACCCGGAGATAAGGTTCGGATTGAGATGACTCCTTATGATATAGGCAAAGGGCGTATTACCTATCGAGTTAGGTAGGTATTGAAGCTATATGAAAGTACAAGCCAGTGTTAAAAAAAGATGTATCAAATGCAAAATTATTCGTCGAAAGGGCGTTGTTTTTGTAATTTGTCAAACACCAAAGCATAAACAGCGACAAGGATAGGTTAGGCATTAGTTAATTAGCGTTTAGGGTTTAGTTAAAAATAAAGCAAACTAATTACTAGACGTTAGCAAACTAAAGGCCAGACAAAATTATGAGAATTGCAGGAGTTACTATACCGGACGAAAAAAGAGTTGATATTGCCCTTACCTACTTATATGGGATTGGTCGAAGTAATGTTGTGGGAGTTCTTAAAGCAGCTGAGATTGAAGGATCAAAAAGAGTAAAAGATCTTTCAGAAGATGATCAGAAACGCATTACTAAAGCTTTGGAAACAATTAAAGTAGAAGGAGATTTAAGGACTCAGGTCAACAGTGATGTGAAGCGTTTGAGAGAATCGGGAGCTTATCGAGGTATTCGACATACAAGAGGATTACCTGTTCGCGGTCAACGCACCAAATCAAATGCCCGAACAAAACGTGGGAAGAGAATGACAATTGGGGCTATTAAGAAAGAATTAGCAGCTAAGATAGAAGCAGCAGCAGTTAAAAAATAACGGAGTAGTTATATGGCAGATAAAAAGACACAAAAAACAACAGCCAAGAAGAAGTCAACATTGACCGTTACCGATCATGGACGGGTTTATGTGACAGCTACTTTTAATAACTCATTAATTAGTATCACAAATGACAAAGGAGATCTTATCTCCTGGAGCTCAAGTGGAAATGCAGGCTTTAAAGGGACACGAAAATCAACTCCTTATGCTGCGTCTCTGGCTGTAGAGAATGCAGTTCGTAAAGCTATCACGCGCGGCCTTAAGTCAGTTGACGTTTTTGTAAAAGGTCCCGGCTCAGGCAGAGATTCGTCACTCAGAGCTATTAAAAGTGCCGGCCTCTCTATTACCTCAATTGCCGATATTACACCGATCCCTCACAACGGCCCTCGGGCTAAGAAGAAAAGGAGAGTATAGTCTATGGCACGTTATACCGGACCAAAACACAAATTAGCACGTAGAGAAGGGGTTAATATCCTGGATAAGTCGTCTGCCAGTTTGCAGCGCCGCTTGAATGTCCCCCCGGGTGTGCATGGCAAAAAACCAAAACGTCGCACCTCAGAATTCGGACAGCAACTTCGTGAAAAACAGAAAGCGAAAGCCATGTATGGAGTCCTCGAGAGACAGTTTAAGCGTTTGGTGACTGAACTTGAAAAGAAAAAGGGTGATACAGGTGAGCTGATGCTGTCTTTACTTGAGACCAGACTGGATAACATGGTCTATCGACTGGGGTTTGCTAAAAGTCGTTTCCAAGCACGACAATTTGTTTCTCACGGACATGTCAAAGTTAACGGTAAGAAATTAAATATCCCTTCCTATCAGGTTAAACTTAATGAAGAGATCGAAGTAGATGAGAAAATACAAAAGACGCCTGATGTTATGAAACTTCTTCAGGAGAAAACAGAGTTAGTTTCATTTATTGAGAGATCAGGCACTAAGGGGAGACTTTCCCGTATGCCAAGCAAGGAGGATATAGTCGTTCCGTTCAATACTCAACAGATTATTGAATATTACTCGAGATAATGATACAATATATCATTGTCTTTTGAAATTATATGGAGAACACACCCTTTACAGTTAAAGAAATCGTAAATGCAGATGGTTATGGCGAGTTCGTCATTGAGCCTCTGGAGCCGGGTTATGGGTATACCATTGGTAATGCTCTGCGTCGTGTACTTTACACATCTATCTCAGGCGCGGCAGTTACAGAGGTAAGAATCAGTGGTGTTAAGCATAAATTTTCAACAGTTGATGGCCTTAAAGAAAATGTTATTGATATCCTCCTTAATATTAAAGAATTAAACCTCAAGCTTGCTGAGGGGAAGGATTCCGCAACGCTCAATCTTTCGGTAAAAGGTGCACGTGAAATTAAAGCCTCAGATTTTGAGGAAACAGACAGTGTTGAGGTCATTAATAAGGATCATTATATCGGTTCACTTTCAGGTAAATCAGCCAAGCTTGAGATTGAGCTGCTTGTTGAGCGGGGAATGGGTTATTCTTTAGCTGAAGACAGAAAGTCCTCAACAGTCGGTGTTATTCAGACAGATGCGATTTTCTCACCTATTCGTCGAGTTACTTATAACGTCGAAGCAACCCGTGTCGGTCGTCAGACTAATTTAGATAAGCTTACCTTAAAGATTTGGACAAATGGTACTGTTGATCCCAAAGACGCACTGGAAAAAGCAGCCCGTATTTTGTCAAATTCTTTCCTGCAAATTTACGAACCTCAAGCACTAGCTGCTTCCGAAGAGACAGCAACGACCACCGCATCAATTCCGTCTGCATTGGCTAAAATGACTATTGATGAGTTAGATCTTCCAACCAGAATATATAACAGCTTACGCAACGGGGGCATTGAAACGGTTGAGCAACTTCTCCAGACTCCTCGTAAAGATCTTATTTCTATGCGTAATATGGGTGGTAAATCCATCTCTGTTATTGAAGAAAAGTTAAAAGAAAAAGGTGTATCTTTTTCAATCTAATAAAGATATTAAGATAGTAGGAGACTAACCTGCCTGACGGCAGGCAGGGATATTAAGAGTAAGAGAAGAGTTCCTCAGATTGCCCCTTAATATCTTAATTACTTACCATCCTAATATCTTTTTTTATATGATCCTTCGATAAACTCAGGATCATAATGAGCAGAGTCAATTATGAGAAAACAAGTTTTCGGCAGAAAGTTTAAGCGGGATACAAATGAAAGAAAGGCTCTTTTTAAGAGTCTGGCTTCTTCATTGGTAATGTACGAACGCATAGAGACTACCGAAGAAAAGGCAAAAGCAATTAAAGGTCATGTCGAGAAAATGGTAACAAAAGTTAATACCAATACTTCAGAACACGCGCGAAAACTAATACAAGCGTATCTCACTAATGAGGCCTTAGCTAAAATGATGACTGATATTGCCCCCCGATTTACTAAACGCCCCGGAGGCTATACCCGCATTCTCAAAACACGGAGCAGGTTCTCAGATGATGCGTCAATGGCTATTATCGAATGGGTAGAGAAAGCACCAGTTGTCGGTAGTAAAGTTGTCAGTGGCAAGAAAGAGGTTCAAGACGAAGTCGTAGTAACGGCAACTACAACAACTTCTGATAAGAAAGTCAAGACTGCAGCAAAAACTCAGACTAAGAAAATACCTCTAAAATCTTCAACTAAAAAAACAACAACTAAAAAAAAGGAGACTAAATAATGAAAGTACAAACAAAAGCCACCAAACAGGCAGAGATTCAGCATTTGTGGCATCTTGTTGATGTGAAAGAGCAAACTTTAGGAAGAATTGCGACAGTGATCGCAGAGAAATTAATGGGTAAAACAAAGCCTCAGTTTGTTCGTAATCTTGATTGCGGGGATTACGTCGTCGTTACCAACGCGGCCCTAATTAAAGTAACGGGGAGGAAAGAGGAGCAGAAGGTCTATGCGCGTCACTCAGGTTATCCCGGGGGCTTCCGTTCAGAGACGTTAAAAGAATTAAGAACCCGAAAGCCCGAGGAAATTATTATGCACGCAGTTAAGGGAATGTTGCCTGATAATAGGCTTCGTGCTACAATGCTTACGCGTTTGTTCGTTTTTTCAGGCAGTGAGCATCCTTATAATGAAAAGTTTGTCAGTAAAGGAGAAAAAAAATAATATGGCAGCCGCAAAATCTCAAATAGTCGAAAGAAAGACCCACACGAGGGGGAATTATATTAACGCAGTTGGTCGTCGTAAAGAAGCGGTCGCCCGAGTTCGTTTACATGAAACAGTTCAGGAGGGGATGATGTGGGGTAAAATTGAAATTAAAAAAGGAGATATCGTTGTTAACGAGAAAATGATTTCTGAGTACTTCCCCGGTGAAGTTAATCGTTTTAAGTATACAGAGCCTCTTCGAGTAGCAAATGCCCAGAATAAGTATACTATTACCATCAGTGTTTCAGGCGGGGGGCCAGCGGGACAACTGGATGCCGTAGTTAATGGTCTGGCTCATGCTCTTGCCAACGCTGATAGTGAAGCCTTTAAGCCTGCTCTCCGCAAGCAAGGGCTTCTTACCCGCGATGCCCGTGTTCGTGAGCGCCGTAAAGTCGGTACAGGTGGAAAAGCTCGTCGTAAGAAACAGTCTCCAAAGCGCTAAATACAGACATCTCCACTTTGTGGTTCAGCAGATTATTTCTACGTCGTCTGCTTGTCCCAAACTTTCTATTGCCTGAACCAGACTTTTTGCGGGGATCTTATTAAAATCTATGTCTTCTTTTTTTGCAGTCACCAGACCCTGGATAATACGTCTTGCTTTACATGCCTCCTCTTTCTTAAGGTATTCAACTTGGATTGAGCTTTCAATATAACTGATATCTACAATTTTGATTGACGCGAAAAAAAGACTGGTCTCAAGAAAAATATCGGCTATATTTTTGATGGGTATGGTATGTAAATGAGCAGTAGCAAAGAAATATCTTTTGATAACGTTTACCTGGGCGATTTCAACTGTGATTTCATCTGTAAATAAATCAAAAGGGAAGACATTTGATAAATGAAAAAGTGGTTGATGTGAACCGCGAACGAGTGTATTCAAGCGTTCCTCATTAACTTTTTCATTTTTTATTGCTTCTATTCGTACTTCCTGAGTTGCATCAATTTCATTTTTTTTGCGGTAATTTTTGAGGGAGGGATAATTTGTACTAACGTAGCTGTAGTCCTGAGCTATATGAGAGTTATTTATCTTAGTGTCTTTATTTTCTGTAATATAGAGCGAGTTATGCATCAGGTAATGATGACATAAAAGCTGTAAAAAACGATATGAATAGTGTAAGAATTAAGTAGCAGTCTCAGTCGGGGTACTTTCCTTGACGTATTTATAGGTCGTGTGATACGGTAGGCGTATGGGGATATTTATTTATTTGCTTGTAAACGGATTTACTATTTTTGTCGCGGCGCAAGTACTCTCAGGTGTGCATGTCAATAATTTTTTTACGGCCATAGTAGTAGCTGTTATTCTTGGAATCGTGAATACTCTCATCAAGCCTATTCTTGTACTGCTTACGCTTCCGTTGACAGTCCTTACATTCGGACTGTTTGCCTTCATAATCAACGCCTTTATGGTTCTTGTGGTCAGTAGAATAGTTCCCGGTTTTGAAGTAGACGGATTTTTGTGGGCGTTACTTTTCAGCCTGGTTATTGCAATTATATCCTCGTTCCTGAATTCGTTATTGAAGAGGTAATTAGTTCTCGTCTACCACAAGTTCTTTTGCGAAAAGATATCCCCACATAATGGCAGCTGGAAGAAGATTCTCAAATTTGTCCACGTTAAATTCTCTTCCTCGTAAACTAAACCTACGAATATACTGTTGGGTATTGAGATGAGTAATGAAAAGCTCCATAACCTGACTGACAGGTGGTTGGACTTTAATTCCCTCAGAAAGAGTTCTGCCTATTTTTTGTCGTGCCAAACGAATATCTTCATCCTCCTTACGGATTCGATAGGGAAGATATCCTTTAGTCAGACTTCTCTCCTTAAGATATATTTGTACACCCCCGGTCATAGAGAGATAAAGCATACCATAGAGGCGGGTACGGGAGACCTCCTCAGGGGATGGAATAGGATTATAGAGAAGTTGGCTAAAGATGTTAGAAGCTTTTCTGCAATGGACAAGAAGATCTTCAGGAAGATAAAATTTTGAAAGAGCACTATCATGGGTATATTGATCCATAGAATACACAATATCCTCCCAAATTCTCTGGACAGACGGATCAAGTTGTTGTTCTTGCTTGCTGGGCAGTCGTTTCATATCAAAATCGGATACTGTATATGGTCATTATTAGCATATACACAATCAATTATGAAATGCAAGCAGATTAGCTCAAGTGTTATAATTAATTATGCGACTTTTCCCGCGAAATCTTATTGTCCGAAATCTCGACGGATTTTTTTCCGCCAACAATCGCGTTACTTTACGTCATTTTTATCTCAATCTATATCCTGTCGAAGATGTTAGCAACTCGAAGAACTATTTCTGAGAAGGAATATCTTGTGAACGCGCTTGAGATGGTTGAAGAGGCAGTTATCAATGATCTGGATCTTGAGGAAAAAAAGCGGGCTCAGTTTTATCTGGGGAAAAGTGATTCAGGCGATCCCTAAGCAATCGATCGGGAAGAACACTCTTTATGAACATTTAATGGTATAATTCACTACTATGTTAATTGATAACGTTATTATTACCGTTGAAGGTGGCTCAGGTGGTAACGGGGCTATTTCCTTTCGACGGAACGAAGGTAATCCCATGGGCGGTCCGGATGGAGGTAATGGAGGCAATGGTGGAGATGTCTATTTTGTCGGGATTAATGATCTGACTGCGTTAGACAAGTTTCAATATAAGAAAATCTGGAAAGCTCAGGATGGTGTTCCCGGGAAGAAAAAAAATCTTTTTGGTAAGAATGCTCCGGATCTGATTATCTCACTCCCTTTAGGAACAAGGGTTACTGACGAATCGGGGGAAGAAATACTTGAGATAGAAGACACCGAAAGAAAACATCTTATTGCACATGGAGGTAAAGG
Organism: Patescibacteria group bacterium; assembly: GCA_038064195.1. GTDB lineage: Bacteria > Patescibacteriota > Microgenomatia > Levybacterales > UBA12049 > JACROF01. The sequence goes on from JBBTTO010000002.1 coordinate 249,541, forward strand.
CGGAAGAGGTAACAATGAGTTCAAATCAGCGACTAATCAAGCTCCTCGGATTGCTGAGCAGGGTGAGATAGGTGAAAAAAAAGTTTTGGCATTACAATTACGACTCATCGCTGACATCGGCTTAATCGGGCTTCCGAATGCGGGTAAGAGTACACTCCTGTCACTTTTGACCAGCGCAAAGCCGAAAATAGGTGATTATCCCTTCACAACGCTTGAGCCGAATGTCGGGATGATGGATGGGGTAATGCTGGCTGATATTCCCGGACTTATTGAGGGGGCAAGTAGTGGCAAGGGGTTAGGGATTACCTTTTTAAAGCATATTGAGAAGACACATCTACTTGTTCACTGTGTTGATGCAGTCCAACCCAATCTTTTAGGTAACTATAATATTGTAAGAGACGAGTTTGCTAAGTTTAACCCTGAGCTACTTACTAAACCGGAAATTATTATTCTTACCAAAACTGATGAGATATCCGAGGAGAGTTTGAAGTCTCAGTTGGAGAGTCTTCAGAATACCAAGCGAGAAATACTACCTATGAGTATTCTTGATGATGATAGCGTTATTACAGTTCGTGAGCGATTACTTGCTCTTTATAGAGAATATAAGTAGCTAAGATTTCTTTTGAATATCCGGTATTCTGTAATCCTCCTTGACGAAGTCCCTAGTATCAGTTACTATATTTCTCTATTATGGATTCCAAACAACAAGCCTCAGATTCTTGTCCCAAATGCGGACAGCCTCTCGGTGATATAGTAACTACCGCTTCCGGACGTAAATTGCAGCGTTGCTCCACATCCGTTTGGGATCCGAATACGCGAAGTAATACCGGATGTGACTTTGTTAAATGGCTTGAGGTAGAGCCACAACAGCTTGATGAGAAGTGCCCTAAGTGCGGTGCTCCTGTTATCTTGGCGGTTACGAGGTTTGGTAAAAAAATGAAAAAATGTTCAACCTCCTCCTGGGATAAAGAAGCAAAAAAGGCAATTGGCTGTGACTATATAGAATGGATAAACGGTACGACAGAGCAGCTTGATGAAGACTGTCCGGAATGCGGCGCAAAATTGGTACTATATACGACGGCAAATGGCAAAAAAATGAAAAAATGCAGTACTTCAGGCTGGGATAAAGCCGCACGTAAACCAACAGGGTGTACCTATGTTTACTGGTTAAAGCCTTCGGAGTATCCATCCTCAACCCCCCAGGATACAGGTGAGGAGTTTCTTCCCCCTGCGCCAGAAAATGAGTAAGTATAAAGAAGTATTCCAGGATATGGTGGATTATAACGGTGAGGTTTTTGCTTCATTTCAAAAACTTCATGACGCCTATTCACTTAATCCTCAACAGCTTCAAAAAGCCTTCAATCAAGAAGGTGAGCGTGTTTTGAGGATTATTAGAAAATATGAGAACATTCTCTGTGGTAAGTCTGAGTCAGGTAAGTATGGAAAGTTCTCAAGTACGTTATCTGATAAGTTCTGGGGTGAGGTTCGTCAACGGTTCCCAAATATTGATAAAGTCGGACTGCTCTCCTAAGCCTCGTTTTTTTCTCAGATTTGCGTCATAATAAATTAGTTACTATGTTTTTATTTGACAAGAAAAAACAAGCGGGAACACAGAGAAGCTTACAGCGATCGTCAATAAAGAAAAATCAGCCTCATTTCATCACGAGATTTCCCATCGGGAAAATTATTTTAGTATTGGGTGTTATCTTTCTTATTCTTCTGCTTATTACGCCGGGAAGTTTTATGGGCAAATACTCAGATAGTCTACCTGGTAGTGGATCAAACATAAATGGCAGTCCTGATCTAGAAACAGCCAATACTCAGCAACTTACCCCCGAACAGCTTCAATCTGAGAAGACTCAGTCTAAGGATTTTTTTATCGGGCCAATTAGGCTATCTCATTCTTCATATATTAATGAACAATTAGACTCATTCTCACAAGAGTCAAAAGATTCATCTTCTCAAACTGATGAGTCCCAAAGTAAAGGGGATCAACAGTTTTCTCTTCAAGATATTCTTATAAAGCCCTTGGATTATCTCGCCTCTCTAGGATACACAATACGAGTGTCTGTCAGCAATAGTAGTAAAAAAACCACGTTTTATAAATTGGTTGACAGTATCTCAAGATACTATGTCAGTTATTCACATTTTCCACACTACGATGTCAGTGCAGAAGACGGCTATAGCTGGGTGACTGAGATGGTCCAGGCTAATGAAATGTCAGGGACATATGAATATGTCCTTCGCACAACTGCCCCGATGTCATATTGTGGAACAGTTCAACAAAATGGCTACTGTTACAAATCAGATGAGGCAAATGCGATTCTCTATGTAAGAATAGATGAGCCTTCAGGTCAGGATATTTGCTCTGATCAGGCATTATTCCTTCTCTGGTCTTCACAGGATAATAAAACAGGAGAATTATGTATGGATCAGGAGCCTATACAGCTCGGAGGATTTAAGTTCTTACCGATCCGTAATTAAGTGGGGATAATCATTAATCTTTTTAAGAGTCTTGGTAAATATGTCAGAGTACTCTAGGGGAGGAAGCTTAGTAAAGGTGATCCACCGATACTCGGAGTGATCAGGGCTTAGTTTGATGCTCTCAGATTCTGTTTGGAGACAAAGATAGACGATCCTTATCACCTGCATGGAAGTATCACTTACTGAATGTCCATTAAGTACAGTAAGAGGATAGAGAGTTCCTGTTTTTAAACCGGTCTCTTCAGAGATCTCTCTTTTTATTGCTTGCTGTGGATCCTCACCTAAATCTACAGCTCCTCCCGGAAGCTCCCAAAGATTTGGGTGGGTGTCATGAGCTGCTCTTTTTATGATCAGGAACTCTTCTTTTTTGATTTGATTTAAGATCAATCCGTAGACGGCAATTCTTTGCTTGCTAATATCCATCACAGTAGTATAACTATATTAAATCTTGAGAACAAGTTCAGGAGAAGAGGAGAGCGGACTAATACGTTTTCAACTTCACTGATACCTGTTTGGGTGTCGATTCGTGACAGTATCTCAACAATAACTTCATCTCCCGAGAGAATTTTTTTCAACCATGGTTCTGTGTCGTCAAACATATCGCTATAAGGGATATCGTCAAAAGTAAACCAGCGTGGATAGACTCCCGGAGTAGATCTGGGTTCACCACTAAAGCGTCTGCACAGGAAAACAGTGATTGTAAGTGTTTCCTGTCTCACGTCTTTCTCTTGTAGATCGTAGTAGTGAATGATACCTACTTTTTCTAAGTCGGTTTCGTTAACGTGAATTTTTATCTCCTCATAGAGTTCTCTTATAGCAGCCATTTCCGGACTTTCTCTCATCTCCGTATATCCGCTGATACCGTTCCAGGTGATTTTGTTTTGACGGTAGTTACTTTCTGCTAAAAGGATCCTGTCATCATCAATAAGAAATGTAATGACAGCGTTACGTCTGTCAGTCATATTGATAGTTTTGGTTATTCAACATGAATTTGCTTGTTTATCTGTATAGAAAATTTTCCTCTGAGAAGTGCTGATATTTCCTCCGAGAGCTTTGTGATGCCGTATTGATTTTTTACCGATATAAAAAGAGCTGTATCGTCTATGAAATAGTTTTGTAGAGATTTTTTTTCAGCAGAGGTAAGTTTGTCTGATTTATTGAGAACATAGAGGGTTGGCTTGTTAACGACTCCTAAATCTTTAAGAATTTTTTTGACGGTAGAAACTTTTCTTTCCCAATCCTCATCAGCTGCATCAATCACATGCAGAAGCAGGTTTGCCTGAAGCGATTCCATCAAGGTTGAACGGAAAGCATTAATCAAGCTTGCCGGAAGGTTACGTATAAAACCAATAGTATCAGACACTACGACCTCCTCCGCAACATCGGCGAGAAATAACTTCCCAACGTGACTGTCAAGGGTCGCAAAAAGGGCATTCTCAACTAATTGTTTTTTCCCTGTAAGGAGATTGAAGAGTGAGGTTTTACCTGCGTTGGTATACCCGACAATGGAAACTGTTTTTATACCCATGCGCTCACGATGTATAAGCTGTCTTTGTCTATCATCGGACAATTTTAGCAGTCGTTTTTCAACTTTTCCGATTTGATCCCGCCAGTGGCGTTTCATAAGCTCGGTGTTCGTTTCTCCAATGCCACGGGTACCTATACTTCCCCCTTGGCGAGATAGTATATAGCCCATACCATAGATACGGGGCCCCATATGTCGCATTGCAGCCAGTTCAATTTGAAGTTTTGCTTCAGTAGTATGGGCGTGACGGGAGAAGATGTGGAGAATAAGATCGACGCGGTCCCAGACTTCAATTGTCGGCTTGGAGGACTGAAGTATCTTTCTCATATCAAAGATATGCCCGGGTTTGACAATGGCATTCAAAACTACGACGTTAATGTCTTTTGTTTTTATACAATCCGCAATTTCTTGTATTTTCCCATTGCCTAAATACAGCCCTTTATCATGAATTTCTCTTTTTTGTAAAACATATTCTATTGTCTGGCCTGCGTAGGAATCAATCAGTTCTTTAACTTCTTTTATATCTTGAAAAGCATCGCTATCAGAGAGGGTGTGCGGGAGGATGCTGGCAATAAGAAATTTTTTATGATCAGAAGGAGTCATGAGATATGTGTCTAATGATAACAAAAATTCAGGAAAATGCTATGGGGATTGTAAAATGCATTCCATTAAACAGCAGTGCTTGTTTGTTGTGCGTAGCTATGGCACAATAGGGTACATTTAATGCGAACCACTATCATTTTTGTCAGTTGTTTGGCAGTGAGCCTTATTATTGCTTTCAGTCTTATTTATGTTAAACGCTCATTATCCCGTCCGGTTTTGGGCACTCAAGATAAATCGGAGACCATAAGTATGTATACCAGTTCGCGATTCCGTTTCCGTTTTCCCTATCCGTCCGGGTATCACATTAGGGAGGAAAATAACGGAAGAACGATTTATGTTAATGAAAACTTCTCTTCAAGTCCCTCCGCAGCTATCCAGATAATCCCAACCGACATTCTTTTCCCGACCCAATCCCTGCTCAAAAATGCTCAAGTTATCTGCTCAGGCGGAGAGGCGGGTAGCTGTTCGCAGATAGAGAGTCAATCTGTGGTAACTAATATCCATGGAGCCACCGGGATAATCTACTATTTTAGACAGCAGCCTGATAAGAAGGCAGACGGGAATCGGGTCGTGGTGGGAAATAAAGGTCCCTTCTACGCCTACCGGTTATCCGGTGATCGAGACTATATAGGTTTTTTGTTATTCACACCGGTTCCTGATAGGAACAAACTCCTTACTTTTATTACTGATGGACTCGAAATCTATTCTCCCCCAAGCATTTCATCCAATGTGTCTCAATCCCCTATTCGGAATGCTTTGCAAGCTTCATCCTCTGCGCAGCAGGGTAAGTGAGATACTCAGGACAAAGATAAGAGCAAGATCAAGTCCCAGGGGTATGAGTAGATAGAGGACTCCCTGGTAAAAAATGTGAATAATGTTGTCGTTGAGGAGATTTTGCAGCTGATGGAATGAGGGTGTGACTCCAAGTAAATACAGTACCCCACAAACAATAATAAGAAAAACTCCCATAAAAAGCGCGCCTTCAAGGTCTTTTTTACTTGAGAACATGGTGTTGCCAACTTCAAAGAGTGCATAGAGGATGAGGATGATCGCCAATGGCGTCTGCCACAGTCCATTTTTTTCAGTGAGAAAGAGCAGAAAGATGATGATGATTGTTCCCACAAGAAAAGGCGCAAGTCCGATCAAAAGCCTGCGGAAAGGATCAGTACGGGCGATTGAAACACTTCCCAGCTTGACGCTTTGACCATCAAGTTTTGGTATAAGAACCATTGCGCCAGTCGTTACAAAAAGTAATCTTGCCATGAGATAGTGTGCTACTTCGTGAATTACTGTCCCGGGGAGAAAAAGTATTGCCAGTAAATACACGGTTACTTTTATACTGCCGGAGAGCGTATAGAAGAAAAGAGAGATTTTCTTTTGTAAGGCACGTGATAAAAGAAAGAGGGTGAGAAGCTCTAGAAAAAACAGGCCGACAATTTCCATTAGAGATTGAGATTGGGTTGTTGAGAATTTTGAGTATCCTTGGTCACCTCCAGGAGTTCAATCTCAAAAATAAGTGTTGAGTTAGCAGGAATTGTGCCTTGGGCCTGATTGCCGTAAGCTAACTCAGGGGGAATTGTCAGTTTTCTTTTACCGCCTATTTTCATACCAACGACCCCCTGGTCCCAGCCTTTAATTACTTCGCCATTACCCAATTTAAAGCTAAAGGGTTGGTTACGATCGTATGAACTGTCAATTTTTTTACCGTTGGTGAGTGTCCCGACATAATTTACTTTGACAGTATCGCCTGTTGCAGCCTCCGCGCCCGTACCATTGGTAATATCTTCGCTTTTAAAATCTATTGAGGGTTGCGTTGTTTGGTTTGGTGTAGGTTTGCCAAATTCCGTAGTTGCCTCGCTTGTAAGTTTTTTTGACGGGAGATTAATGATGATAACCCCTGCAATATAGATGACAAGAATAATTCCAAGGAAAGCAGCAAGCCGTTTCATTATGTGGCTATTGTACAGGAAATATCTCTAAAAGTGTAGATCTATGCTATGATACGCTCATGCGTATTTTACAAACAAATGGTTGGGAAGATTATGAACTCCTTGATAGCGGAGAGGGTTACCGCCTGGAGCGATTTGGGGAGTACACTATTGCCAAACCTGATCCTCAGGCAATTTGGCAACGAGGTCTCCCAATATCTGTATGGAAGAAAGCTGACGCAACTTTTGAGAAAGAAGGCTGGGTGCGAAGGACAGATGTTCCTGAGAAATGGTTAGTGCACTATAAGAAGATTTCTTTCTATACCAAGCTCACTCCTTTTAAGCATACCGGAGTTTTCCCTGAGCAACATCTTCATTGGGATTTTATCAGTCATGCAATTACACAAAGTAAGCGAGAAGTTAAGGTTCTCAATCTCTTCGCCTATACAGGGATTGCCAGTCTTATTGCCGCTTTTGCTGGGGCAGAAGTAACACATGTTGATGCTTCGCGACCGGCTATCGGTTGGGCAAGAGAAAATCAAGAAGCGTCCAAGCTGGCAGACAAACCAATCAGGTGGATTTTAGATGACGTAGTGCGATTTGTCGAAAAAGAAGTAAGGCGAGGAAATACGTATGAAGGAATTATTATGGATCCCCCAGTTTATGGACACGGGCCGGGTGGAGAGTTATGGGATTTCCCAAAAAATTTCCCGGAATTAGTCAAGCTTTGTAGTCAGTTATTATCAGATAAACCACTTTTTGTCATCGTAAACGCATATGCAATTTCCGCCTCAAGTATAATGCTTGAGAATGTTTTACGGGATCATCTAACAAAAGGAAAGGTTGAGGTTGGTGAATTAGCTATTCAGGAGAGTAGCGGTAAAAGACTATTGTCTACCGGAATTTTTGCCCGCTGGTCAGCTGAGTAGCTTGGCTGCGACAAGAGCGGCAAGAGTGGCATTTGCCCTCCATTCTCCCCGCGCTATTTCTTTTTTAAGTTCTGAAACAGTAATAACTCTCTGGGTCAGACTCTCATTCGGATCAAAGTTAGTCTCCTGGGTTTTGGTGACACCGGTAGCTTTTATGAAATGAGCCCTATGAGAATCCTTTGTAGTATAATCATAATACTCTCCTAGGTTTTCCCATTCTCCTCCTGTATATCCTGTCTCCTCCGCGAGCTCTCGTTTGGCGGACTCTAAAGGATCTTCACCTTTTTCAATATGACCTGCAGGGAGTGTGTGAATGATTTTATTAATGGCGTATTTATACTCATCAATTGTTACGATATTATTGTCAGTATCCAGTGCGACAATCATAGAATAATTGGGTTTTTCAATGACAGAGTAGTCATCGATGACATTCCCATTAGGGAGTTTTACTTTGTCCTCGTAGACTTTGAGGAATTTTGTATCAATTAACGTTTTTCTATCTAAACGTTTCCAAGACATAATCGAAGTTTAGTCTAGGCGTTTTTTCTTGTCAATGTCGGGGATCGGGGAGTTGAACCCCAGTCTCACGGCCCCCAGCCGCGAATTCTACCGTTAAACTAATCCCCGCTTCGCAACGTATATTATACATTATCTTGGTTTTATAGAATAATCTCTGTGAAGATATAAGGAAATCTGATATAGATTGCGACAGTATGAGTGCTTGTAAAAAACACGAAACTTTACTACTATGAACTGACTTTATGGCTCGATCTTCAAATAACGCTAAATCTACTGCAGTGATCCAACCTCAAACAGAAGCCTCGCAAAAACTAGAATCTATTAAAATGGCGATGGAGCAGATTGAAAAGCAATACGGTCGTGGTTCGATTATGCGTTTTGGTGATGCTGCCGGTAAATTAGATATTTCAGTTATATCCACAGGTTGCCTTCCGCTAGACTTAGCACTTGGTGTCGGTGGCCTCCCCCGCGGAAGAATTATTGAAATTTATGGTCCTGAGGCATCGGGCAAAACGACGGTATGTCTGTCAACAATTGCGCAAGCACAAAAACACGGTGGGGTTGCCGCCTTTATTGATGCAGAACATGCATTAGATCCGATTTGGGCCGAGCGCATTGGTGTCAAATTAGACGAACTCCTTATCTCCCAACCCGATACGGGTGAACAGGCACTCGAGATTACTGAGAGTCTTGTCAGAAGCGGGGGCATTGACGTATTGGTTATTGACTCGGTAGCAGCGTTAGTTCCTCGAGCTGAAATTGAGGGAGAGATGGGTGACTCAGTCATGGGACTTCAAGCACGCCTTATGTCTCAAGCGCTGCGTAAATTAACGGCTGTTATTTCCAAATCAAAAACAGTTGTTATTTTTACCAATCAACTCCGACAAAAAATCGGAGTGATGTTCGGGAATCCCGAAACAACAACAGGCGGGATGGCACTTAAATTCTATTCTTCAATCCGTATGGATATTCGTAAAATTGAGACGATCAAAGATGGTGATCGTGCAATCGGTTCACGACATCGTGTAAAGGTAGTTAAAAATAAAGTGTCGACCCCTTTTCGTATTGCTGAGTTTGATGTTTTTATCGATGGAATCTCGCGTGAAGGGGGAATTTTAGATGTCGGAGTTGAGATGAATGTGATCACAAAATCAGGTGCTTTTTATCGCTATAACGATCAGATGATAGGTCAAGGTAAGGCAGCATCCATTGAATGGCTCAAAGAAAATCCTGATGAGACGAAGAAGATGATTGCTGAGATAATGAAACGAAGTAAAGACGGCGATATGCCTGTGGCTGTTGGAGTCGAGGAGACCGATTCGGAAGAATCTCTTGCACCTGCAGAATAATCCTCACATGGATCTCTTTAAAAAGTATTACGGACTCACAGCTCATTATTTAGCCCGTAGACCACACTCGACACGAGAAGTTAGAGACTATTTACTCAAGAAAAAAGCACCGGAGGATGTTATTGAAAAGATTATAGCCTCCATGCAGCGAGATAAATTTTTAAATGACTTAGACTTTGCACATTGGTGGAGAGAGCAACGAACACGATTTCGGACAAAAAGTGATCGCGTTATTCGAATGGAGCTCAAACAAAAAGGAATAGCTACTGATATTATTGCCTTAGTTTTTGAAGAAAAGACAGAGGAGACAAAGACTGATTTAGAAAAAGCCCGACTACTTATAGAAAAATACAGCAGACGCTTTGATGGGTTGGAGGGGCATGAGAAATACAGAAAAATCCAGATGTTTTTAGGAAGCCGTGGCTTTGATTACGAGACCATTAAGCAAGCAATTGACGATATATTAGAAAGAGGTTATAATACGGACTAGAGTAGCTGGGGCTAGTCCTCATTTGTGGATATGATTTATATTTCATACTCACCATCTGGAACAACTATCTAAAAGGCTTTAATGCTTTAACCTCTTGTACTCTACACATTATGGCAGATACTACCCAACAAGATCTTATAACGCTTGAGAAAAAACTTCTTGAGCGTCAGGAAAAGATCGAACAAAAACAAGAACAGATTGACAAAGAAAAAGAAACTCTTCAGCAAAAGCGTGACGAGTATCTCAAAAAGCTTGAACAAGTAGCGAGTCTGACCCGTGACGAAGCCCGTAAGCAGCTCTTAGAGGAGACAGAGCGTGACTCAGCGAGTATGATCGCCCGTATTATCAAAGAAAAAGAGGAAGAGGCAAAAGCCACAGCCGATCAGAAGACACGGGAGATATTGGTTGACTCAATGCGACACGGAGCCCTGGACTATATTGCAGAATACACAGTCACTGTTGTTAAAGTTGCCGATGATGAGATGAAGGGAAGGATTATCGGTAAAGAAGGACGAAATATCCGTGCCTTTGAACAGGCTACCGGGATAGATGTTGATTTAGATGAGGAAGGCATTATTAAGCTTTCATCTTTTGATAGCGTTCGGCGTGAGATCGCCAGACGTTCCTTAGAGAAGCTTTTGAAGGACACCCGCATTCAACCTTTCCGTATTGAAGAGATTGTCGATCAGACACGCAAGGAAGTAGAGAAGATCATGTTTGAGGAAGGTCAGAAGCTGGCTGCTGAGGTGGGTGTATTTAACCTTCCAAGTGAGCTGTATCAAACCCTCGGACGATTCAAGTTCAGAACCTCTTTTGGTCAAAACCTCGTTGTTCATACGCTGGAGGAAACCAAGATCGGTATTCAGATTGCCCATGAAATCGGAGCTGATGTCAATATCGTCAGACTCGGATGTCTCTTTCATGATATCGGCAAAGTTGTCGAGGGGGAAGGCAGTCATGTCAAACTGGGAGTTGAATATCTCCATAGATTTAACTTGCCTGACGCTGTTGTAAATTGTGTGGCAGAACATCATGAAGACAAGCCCTTTTCAAGCGTTGAGTCAGTCATCGTCCATATCGCTGATGCGATTTCAGGTGCCAGGCCGGGCGCGAGATTTGAAGATATCGAAAATTACGCCAAGCGTCTTAAAGAGATGGAGGAGATTGCTAAAAAGTATGAAGGAGTTGAAGATGCGTATGCTTTTGAGGCAGGGCGTGAGCTGCGTGTTATTCTCAACCCTGGAAAGTTGGATGACGCCCAAACAGTTATCCTTTCCCGTAAGATTCAGGAAGAAGTCAGTAAGGCCCTCGCAGTACCTGGAGAAGTGAAGGTAACGGCTATCCGTGAATTCCGTTCTATTTACCCCGAACATACCGTCTGATTTTTCTAAGATAAACCTCACCTTGATCCTCTCCTGTGAAGAGAGGATGGTAGGAAATAGTTCTATTTAGGCTGATATATCAAAGTAATCACTTGACAAGTCTCCGTTTTCCCTGTACCTTAAATCTAATCATACTTTTTGAAGGGAGGTGAACTGAGTTGACCAAAAAAGACCTCATTGAGATTGTCGCTAAAAAATCAAATTTAACCAATAAAGCAGCCAGAGATTCTGTCCAAACGACATTGAACACGATCCGTGATTCACTCAAACGAGGTGAAAAGGTTGTTCTGACCGGTTTTGGGACATTCAGCGTTAGAAGCCGAGCGCAACGGGTGGGACGTAATCCTAAGACAGGCGAAAGAATAACACTTTCTGCTCGAAAAGCACCGGGATTTACGCCCGGTAAGACATTTAAAAAAGCGATTCGTTGACAGTTGATGGATTGATACAAGAAGAGGAAGCCCACATACGGGAGGCCTCTTTTTGTTATAATGAAATGTATGCCGGTTATTAGTATCGATCATTTATCAAAATATTATCAGGTACATAAGAAGGAGCCGGGCTTTGTAGGCTCACTTAAGTCTCTTGTCGCACGTAAATATGAAGTCGTTAAAGCTGTGGATGATATCTCTTTTACAATTGATGAGGGAGAGATTATCGGATTTATCGGCCCAAACGGCGCAGGCAAGACAACAACACTAAAGTGTCTCTCAGGTCTTCTCTACCCGACTAAAGGTAGAGTCAGTGTCTTAGGTCACACACCTTTTAATCGTAAAGCGGTTTTTCTCAAGCAAATCTCACTCGTCATGGGACAGAAAAACCAGTTGTGGTGGGATTTGCCGGCCATGGACACATTTCTTCTAAATAAAGAAATATATGAGATCCCCAAAGCTCGCTTTGAGGAAGTTGTTGAGGATCTGGCGACTCGCCTGGCAGTTAAAGATATTCTGCATGTCCCTGTTCGCAAGCTATCTCTGGGCCAGCGGATGAAGATGGAGCTCATTGCTGCCCTCATTCACTCCCCCAAAGTGCTTTTTCTTGACGAGCCGACGATAGGACTTGATGTCGTGATGCAGCAAACAATACGGGAGTTCCTCAAGGAATACAACGAAGCCTATAAAGCCACAATTATTCTGACCTCTCATTATATGGGGGATGTAGAGGCACTTTGTAAAAGGGTAATTGTCATCAATTTCGGCAAGATTCTCTATGACGGATTACTCTCTGACTTAGTTAAAGAGCATGCTCCTTATAAAGTGATTAAAGTAGTCCTTTCCAAAAAAATTGATCAGGAGAAATTAGATAGTTTCGGCGAGACTCGAAGTCTTAACTATCCTGAATGGGAAGTCCGGATTAAGCAAAAAGATGCTAACGAGACGGCTGCAAAATTACTCAAAGAATTACCGGTTGAGGATATAACGATTGAAGACCCGCAGATAGAGGATGTCATCGCCGGATTTTTTGTAGCAAACAAAAAAAACTAATTTTGTTTTACTTTTGACCTTTATTATGTATGCGCTATCTCAGAATCTTCCTCATTCATTTCCACAGAGTTATTGAAAACAGAAGCAGATCAGTTGTTTGGACACTTTTATCAATTTTTAATCCCCTTGTCTATCTGTGCTTCTGGTTTGCTGTTTACAAAAGTAGTGGTAAAGTAGTTGGAGATTTATCCTTATCTGAACTTGCTTCATATTACCTCCTTCTAACATTTGCCGGGTCACTTCTTATGGCACATATTGATGAATCAGTGGCTGAAGAAGATATTTACGAAGGAGGTTTGGTGAAATATATTGTTCGGCCTTTCTCTTATTTTTGGGATCTCTATTTTGGTGAGCTTGGATGGCGAATCTTTCAGGGAGGACTAAGTATTATTGTATTTGTTATTTTTAGTTATTTTCTTCATTCATTATCGCATTTTGTCAGTTCTCCCATATTAATACTGCTAACTTTGTTATCAATTATATTGGCATACACTTTGTCTTTTATCTTCAGAATGATCTTAGGTTTTACTGCTTTTTGGGTTACCGAATTTAGGGGCGTTCAAAATGTGGCAGAAACTATCATACTGGTCTTTGCTGGATTTGTAGTTCCTCTACAGTTTCTACCAGTATTCATGCAAAAGATAAGTTATATCTTGCCTTTTGCCTATATGATATATTATCCAATTCTTGCTATCCAGGGGAAATTAGACTTTAGTCAGATGGTTAAAGTCCTGTCGACTCAGGCTGTATGGATAGTTCTCCTAAGTCTTCTTTATCAATATATGTGGAGAAAAGGCCTAAAGCTATTCACAGGAGTGGGACAATGAGAGCATCACAACTACTTAGAGTATACAAACAATTACTTTCCATGAACTTTTCAGTACTTACAGCTCACCGAGCTGCATTTGCTAATCATTTGATTAGTGGAATAATCTGGGGAATATTTTATTTTGTTGTTATGCTTTTATTGACGAATAATGTAAAGTCAATTTTTGATTGGAGTAAAGAAGAAATACTTTTATTAGCCGCTATTTTAGCTATTATGATAGGGATTTTTAATGCATTATTTCAAGCTAACTTTGATAGTTTTCCTAACCTAGTTAATAAAGGCAAACTAGATTCTTATTTATTAAAACCAATTGACTCTCAACTTATTTTAACAATGTGGAACATTAAATTTTTTAGCTTAACCCGGTCATTAATAGGAGTTATTTTCATATGGTACTTAACTGTTTATTATCATATTACATTTAGTTGGTTAGGATTTGCATATGCAATTCCCTTTATGATTTTAGGACTTGGTCTTTATTATTCTATTTGGTCAATTATAACTACATTGACTGTTTGGTTTGACAGGGCAACAAATATTATTGAACTGCTGCATTCATTACAAGGTATTATGCGAATGCCTCCAGTAGTTTTTCGTGAGGTAAACGTTGTTTTGTATATGGCAGTGCTTCCTTTAACTATAATCGCTGCTACCCCGGTAGGGTTAGTTTTGAAGAAATCTAGTGCTTCTAATCTCATTATACTAACTGTTACGTCCATTATATTTATGGTCGCTTGTCGGAAATTTTGGCTTTTTGCATTAAGGTCATATACAAGTGCGAGTAGTTGATCACGAATTGATGCGAATTCTAATAATCCGAATTAATACGAATTTATTCAAGTAAAAGTTAAAACAGATATTTAGTTATGAGGAAGTACTGGCAGATCACTAAAAATACCTGGGATGAGGCTCTGACTTATCGTACGAGTTTTGTTGTTTATCGGGTACGTGAGCTACTTCAGTTACTAGCCAGTTATTTTCTCTGGTTATTCATTGTCCCAGCGAACAGTAGTTTTCTCGGTTATACGCAACCGCTTATTTTGACCTATATCATCGGTTCGGCATTTGTGAGTGATATTGTCTTTGCCACCCGAACGACTGCTATCGCTAGTGAAATTAATGAAGGAGTTTTGACTAATTTTCTGGTCCGTCCGATGCACTATCTTAAATACTATTTTGCCCGCGATATCGGAGATAAGGCCATGAACATAGCATTCTCGATAGTAGAGTTGACGCTTGTTATTATTATATTTCATGTCCCGTTTTTTATTCAGCAGAACATCTTTGTTATTGTGTTGTTTTTTCTTATTACGTTTTTAGCGCTTGTCCTTAATTTTTTTATCAGTGTTCTGATTAGTCTCATCGGTTTTTGGAGTAATGAAGGCTGGGGACCGCGATTTATTTTCTATTCAGTAATCGGCTTTCTTTCTGGCGGAATGTTCCCGCTTGATATTCTGCCAAAACCTATTTTTACTCTATTGCAGTTTTTGCCGTTTTCTTATCTTACTTACTTCCCAATGAAAGTCTACCTGGGGCAATCGACATTTATGTCAACTGTGCAGGGAATAGGGATGCTTATTCTGTGGATCAGTATTATGTCTTTTATTACACTTAAAGTCTGGAAGATCGGTTTGAAGGCTTATACTGCTCAGGGGATATAGTATGAAAAAGTATCTTTTTCTTTGGTTTAAAGTAACGACACAACTCACTCAGATTGCTTTTGCTTCACGTCTGGGAGTGGTGCTTTTTACGCTGGGTAAGATTATCAGATTTGTTTTATTTCTGGTATTTCTTCTTCTCCTTGTTTCACGAACGAAGTCACTGGCGGGATACGGGCTTTGGCAAGTGATGATGTTTTTTCTTACCTTTAATTTCATTGATATTATCTCTCAATTTTTATGGCGTGATGTCTATCGTTTTCGCAGCTATATTGTGTCGGGTAACTTTGACATGATACTTACCAAACCAATCTCACCCCTCCTCCGCTCACTTTTTGGAGGAAGTGATATCCTCGACCTCATAACACTTTTCCCCTTAACAGGATTTATGATTTATGCAGTCGGGCATCTGGATCATGTGAGTATCACGCAGATAGTACTTTATATAGTACTAGTACTTAACGGGCTGATAATTGCGATGTCACTTCATATTCTAGTCCTGGCACTCGGTGTTATTACAACTGAAGTAGATAATGCGATATGGCTTTTTCGTGAGTTAACTCAGCTTGGGAGACTGCCTTTACGCATCTATCCGAGGCCTGTGGGGTTGGTTTTTACTTTCATTCTTCCTGTTGCTGCCCTTATAACTATTCCCACAGAAGCACTTCTCGGGGTGCTTTCAGTTGAGGGGGTAATAATCGCCTTTGTTTTCAGCGGTGGGTTTTTATGGCTGAGTCTTCGAGCCTGGAGAGGGGCGCTTAAAAGATACGCAAGCGCAAGTAGTTAATAGTACTCGGGAAGGTGGTAAGCCAGATTCTGTTTTAAGTCACAATCTCTCTCGTAGTGATGCTTTCTATCACTTCGTCTCGCTTTAGGCGAGATGCCTTCGAACTTTGCTACTCCCATATACAGGTAATAACGTAGCGATCGGAAGTTGCAGCAGGGAGGATTACCCGTTTCAGACCCACTCGTCTCTGTTGTTCTCAAGTCTTGTTGATTCAAGACTCGCTCTAGAAGCCGTATGTGGGAAAGGCTTCTAAATACTATCTATTACTAGTCGGAGCTTACACTCCGTCCCTGGTATATTGCCTGTCTGGACTTTCCTGTCCGATATATATCGGACTAGTGACCCTTCTTCCCGAGTAGGTCTATTATACCACTTCCTTACTATAAGATCAATTGACAGAGGTCCCGCAGATCATGTTATACTCACAATTCTTACAGAATATACTCCCGCTACAGCGAAAATCACTGTGCTGTATCTCTTCTGCCTTTGTTATTATTTTGTCACGGGCAATCTCGAGTTCCTCTTTTGATCGTGTCGTTGAAAGTTTCTTGTCTTGTTCAATATAGTAGAGTGTTAAGATAACCTCCTCTGCAGACTGTTTAAAAATCTCATTTTTCACATTAGCTGCAGCTAAAGCATAGAAGGTGAGTTGAAAATCATCCTTGAGTTTTTTCCCATCGGGGACATTTGCTCCTGTTTTATAATCGATAATTTCCACTCTTCCGTCCGGGAGTCTGTCAATTCTATCAATTCTTCCCCCGACTTTTAATGTATTGATCCAAAACTGAAAAGGAGTTTCAATCCCAACAGTATCAGGGATTTTTTTGAGAGTATCCCAGGCAAAATTCAGTAACATCCGATCAGCTTGTGTAAAAGCTTTTTCCTCATGACTCTTACTGACATAGCCTGCTTTCAGCCAATTTTTTTTAAGTATTTCATGCATCAACTCCGCATTAACATTCGGGTTGGCTTTGATATTTTGGAAGAAATCCCGAAGCGAGCTATGGACGCTGACTCCATAACTTAAAGCAGGTGATGGAGGAGTCGGGATATTAAGAATGTAGCGCAATTTATAGTGAAGAGGGCAGGTGTCAAAGGTCTGGATTTGCGAATAAGAAATATAGGTGAGGGGAGGAATTGATGGCTCAATCTTTTCCTCTTCTTTTTTTTCTTCAACGTGGTTGGTATTGAAGACATCAAGGAGGGATAATTGTTGGCCTGCCTTGGTGAAGTTATGTTTGGTAATAATTTTATCGACGTATTCTTGTCCCAGTGCCTCGATTACAAAAGGTGAAAGTTTACGTTCTCTTTTCCCCTCTCCATAAAATTTGGCAGCAGATAGTATCAGCTTGTCACGAGCACGCGTCATTGCTACGTAAAAGAGCCGGCGTTCTTCCTGTAAGTTGGCGTCACCCGTGGGGAGTTCTTCGCGGATAATATCTTTGGGTACGGGGATTTGTTCTTTGCGGTCTCGACTGGGGAAGCGTTGTGTAACAAGATTGACGATAAAAACGACGGGGAATTCCAGCCCCTTACTTGAATGGACTGTGAGAATATTGACAGCATCCTGAGCCGACCAGTCAATTTCAGCTGCCATCGGACTCTCCCCCAGTTCCATAGACAGCTCGAGCCACTCAACGACAGCAAAGACAGAGGCATCCGTACGGCTCGTGGTAAATGATTGAAATTTATTAAATAACTTAGCGACATTTTGTGCTTCCCTCTCAGTACGCGGAGTTTTGGGATCTAGGTAATAGCCTAGGAGTCCTGAATCTTCAAAGAAATAGAAAAGTATCTGTCCGGCTGTCTCAGTAGCGAGAAGACCTAAATGCTTTTTAAGCATTTCTTCAACTCGTTTTATCTTGATCTGTCCTGGATCTGTCAGTCCTGCTCTTTCTGCCTGCTCGACTGCTTCAAAAAGTGTACAGTTATTTTTCTTTACATAGTTAAGGAGGCTTGCGATGTCCCTAGATTCAATTGCAAAAATCGGCATAGTCAATACACGATAAAGTGATGCATTGTCATCAAAATTAGCAAGGACTTTCAAATAGGCAATGAGATCTTTAATTTCTTCCTGTTCATAGAGATGGCTCGGTCCTAAAAACTGGCTGGGGATCTTCTGTCTTTCAAGAGCACGCTGGAAAGGGATTGCATGATCATTAGCCCGGACTAAGATGGCGAAATCGCTATATTTATAATTTTTTCGTCCAGAGGACGATCGGCCTTTGGCCGATGTTTCATCTTTGATATACTTCGCAACCAACTCAGCTTCGTCCTCTGCCCGGTCGCCATACAAAAAATCTATATCATGGTTGGTTTGAGGTATTGAATTACTTAACAGGGATAAATCCTCTGGGGATCCTTCAGCTCGCTTTTGCTCGTTCAGGATGGCAGCACTTCTTTGCGCTACCAATTTTTTATCGATACCTTCTTTTGTCTCCAGGCGATCAGGATTATTATTTTGGATCATACGATATGCGCTATCAAGAATCAGTTGGGTGGAACGATAGTTTTTGTTAAGGGTTACGACTGTAGCCTTTGGGAAATGTGAACGAAATTGCAGCATGTTAGCAAGAGCAGCTCCTCGCCAGCGATAAATACTCTGATCATCATCTCCCACGACCGTAATATTTTGCTCTATACCGGCAAGTAGAATCGCCATCTCATTTTGTGCATAGTTAGTATCCTGGAATTCATCAACAAGTATATATTGAAATTGTTTTTGATATTGTTTGAGAATATTCGGACGAGTTCGGAAAAGCTGGAGAACATTACTGATGAGGTCTGAAAAGTCCATCATGCTTTCTTTGGCTTTCATTTTCTCGTATGTTTCAAATGCTTTGGCCAATTCAAGGGTCTTTTTAATTTCTTCTTGAGTTATCTCATCACTAGGCTTTAACTTTTTAGCATAGTTGAGGTATTGTTCTGGGTTAATGTCATCGTCTTTTAGTCGGCTGAAATGATTGAGCATGCCTTGGAGAAATTTCATAGGGTTGCCCATAGGCAGAAAGTACTCAAGTTCGAATTTAAAGAGATTTTTTCGCAGAAAAATGAGCGCTTCCGTCTCTGTCATCAACGTATAAGAGGGATCAAGGCCGATATGTATGGCCTCCTGCCTGAGAACGCGATCGCAAAAAGCATGGAAGGTCTCAATCCACAGACTGGAGTATCCGTAAGGAAGGACCTCATCAGTACGTGTCTCCATTTCACTCGCTGCTTTCTCGGTAAAGGTGAGTGCGAGGATCTGAGAAGGGTTGATCTTTTTCTCAAGTATTAAGTGTTCGATGCGTTTGGTAACAACTGTTGTTTTGCCGGTACCTGCTCCCGCAATTATAAGAAGCGGACCTTCGCCATGAGTTACAGCTGTGAGTTGTTCAGGGTTGAGATTTGAAGTATCGGGCATGGGGACTATTTTAACACAAGAAATCATTACATTGCTAAACCCGCCTGCATTTGCCTGAGGAAAGCTCTG
The DNA here is from genome assembly GCA_038064195.1 of Patescibacteria group bacterium. Lineage (GTDB taxonomy): Bacteria > Patescibacteriota > Microgenomatia > Levybacterales > UBA12049 > JACROF01. Next base: position 268,980 of record JBBTTO010000002.1, read on the forward strand.
GCGGGCAGGTTGTTGGATTGATGAATTGTTAAGAAGTTCTCATTTTGATATTATGCTTGCATGCAAATTCAGCCGAAAGAGTTTTTTCTTCTCTTTATTAAGAAAGAACAAATTGCCAAGAATACCTACTCATTTTTTTTTGACAGATCCGGTCATCCTTTTGATTTTCTTCCTGGACAATATAACAGAGTATTCCTAGAATTATCTCAGAAAGATGAGCGGGGCAATCATCGATCTTTCACCATCTGCTCTGCTCCCCAACAAAAAGGTATACTCATGATCACCACAAAAATTGTCGATCAAGCAAGTCCCTTCAAACAAAAATTTAATCTACTTATTCCAGGAGAAAAGGTTCGTTTCTTCGGACCGATGGGGATGTTTACTCTCCCTGAGAAAAGCAAGCGGCCACTGGTTTTTTTAGCAGGCGGAATCGGGATTACGCCTTTTCATAGTATGCTTGTCTCCGCAGCTGCATCAAATATAAAGCTACCCATCACACTTTTTGTTTCATTCAGTTCCCCAAGTGATGTTATATTTCATGACGAACTCATGAGGGTGTCACAAAACAATTCCCATATTAAAGTTGTTTATACCATCACTCACCAAGAGTCTGCTGAGACTTCATGGAACGGGGAGACAGGAAGAATTAATGCTGAGCTTCTCAAAAAATACATACCTGATGTTTCAGCAGTTGAGTATTACGTCTGCGGACCATCAGTGATGGTCTCATCGATGCTTGATATGCTCCATGATATGAAAATCCCTTTTCAGCAAATACGGGAGGAACAATTTACTGGATACTAGTTGTCACCAAGGAGGGTAGGTTGTTTGCTGTCGTCCTCGATCTTTTCCTCCAGTGTACGGGTGGAGGAGAGTTTGTTCCCGATATGGTTAAAGCCGGTTGAGACATTGGCAAATTGGCTACTTGCATTGCCGATATGTTTGCCTAGGACTCCCATACTGTCATTTACCTTGTCATATTCAAGTTGAATAGCGCGGAGTAACCTGAAAACTTCTTTAGAGCGGGACTCGATTTTTTTACCTTCAAAGGAGAGAAGAATTGTTTGGAGATGTACGTAGAGTGTGCTGGGTGAGACCATGTAGACACGGCTCCGTCTGGCATACTCAAGCATGTCAGTCATATTACACAGTTCGTAGAAAACTGACTCGCTGGGAATATACATCAGCGCAAAATCCATCGTTCCCTCATCAGGCAGGATATATTTTCGAGCGATTGTATCAATATGTTTTTTGACGTCCCTGGAGAATTCTTTTTGAAACTCACTTTTTTCTTTTGGATCTTCAGATTTAACCATTTTTTGATAATTTTCCATCGGGAATTTGGAGTCAATGGGGAGAATACCGGCATCGGTTTGGATTGCGGCATCGACTTTTTCTCCGGATTTGAATTGGTACTGCAGATGAAAACTGTTTTTGGGGAAAAGTTGAGCAATCAGATCCTTGAGAATTTCCTCTCCGATATTGCCGCGCATTTTAGGGCTTTTGAGAAAATCCTGCAGTTCCTTCATGCTTCGTCCTATCTCACTCATTTGGCCGACTTCTTTCCCGACCCCTGCGATCACCTGTGCTGCCTTGTCCAAACGATCATTTAGCTGTTTGGAGTTTTCTTGTAACGTACGGACCATGTGGTCAGTATTTGAGGATAAAGCGGTATTGAGAGTTTTATTAGTCGACTCAAGTGACGTCTGCATGCTTTTCAGCCATTCAAGCATAGTAGCGTCAGATGAAGTTTTTTGCAGATTGCTTAATTTTCGGTTGAGGATAAAAATGATTACCCCGAACCCAACAAGCAGGAGAAAAAGGATAGGCAGTAGGTCTTGCATACGTGGTCACCTATTGTAGCATATGTCTGCAAATATGTTTTAGGGTTTAGGTATGGCAACCGGTAAAGATGTAGTTCTAGGTTTGGGGTAATTTCCCTATTACAAAACCTTATAACCAAACTGGCGGCTATACCCACAACTTATGATTTGATCTAGTAATACAGCTCGGGATCGGCATCGACGTCTTTCCACGAAAGAGCCGGCTTGGCAAAAAAGGCAGCTGATGCAATCATTGCTCCGTTGTCTGTGCATAAATCTTTTCGGGGAACGAAAAGATTAGTCGGAAGTCGAAGGTCGGAAGTCGCCTCTTTAAGGGTGGTTTGGAGTTTGGCATTAGCGGCAACTCCTCCACCGAGGAGTATTGATTTAACGTTATATTTGCCAGCTGCTTTTACTGTTTTGCGGACAAGAACATCCACTATTGCCTGTTCAACACTCGCACAAAGATTAGCAAGGAGTTGTTCATTTTTTATTTTAAAATGTTGGTCAGCAAAGTCCCATTTGTTTTGTTTGACTAAGTTAAGAGTTGCAGTTTTCAGACCGCTAAAACTAAAATCGAAATCATCACTCCCGATCATAGGTCGGGGTAAAACAAACTTTTTAGGATTACCTTTTATTGCCAAGCGGGAAATCGTTGATCCTGCAGGGTAAGGGAGACCTAAAAGTCGTCCAATTTTATCAAAAGCCTCCCCAGCTGCATCATCACGTGTCCCTCCCAGTACTTGAATATCGCTATGTGAATTCATAAGGAGTAGGTCAGTATGATTGCCGGAGACTATGAGTACAATTGCTGGAAAAGGAATAGTCGAAGGTCGAAAGTCTGAGGTCGTAATCCAGTTGGCATAGAGATGTCCATACATATGATTGATAGGGATAAGCGGCTTATTCCATAACAGCGCGAGAGTTTTGGCTGTTTCAACTCCGACCAAAAGTGATCCGATCAAGCCCGGGCCGTACGTGACAGCAATAGCATCGATGTCAGGTGTTTGCTTAGACGCTATATCAAAATCCAGACCAGTCTTTAGTGCTTCTGTGAGTGTCGGGAGTATGAATTTTACCTGCTCACGGGCAGCGACTTCAGGAATAATACCGCCAGTTGTCGCATGAAGAGATAAGGATGAGGCGACTATGCTTGAGGATATTTGGATTGTGCCTTTTGCATTATCCAAAAGAGCGACTCCTGTCTCGTCACAGGAGGTCTCAATGCCTAAGATTTTCATAGAGATACTTTAACAGTATCACCTTGGTGGAGGTTATAGGTATCGGCTGCTCCTGCTTTCAGCTCAATGACTTTATCTGCCGGGGCGGTGGGTTGATAATAAATATTCGGGATCTCGGTAGTTGTTGCAGGTGCGGGAACATTTTTAAAAATAGTTACAATTTTGTCGTTATTTAAGAAAATAATATCTATTGGAAATTTCATCCCTTTCATCCAAAATGACGGGATACCGGGTTCGTCAAAAAGAAAAAGCATTCCCTGCTTATCATTTAAAGAATTTCGTCCTGATAAACCTGTCTCTCTCTTTTGCTCGTTATCAGCCACATCGAGGGTAACAACCGTTTTATTGAAGGTGACTTTTGCTTTCTTGCCCAAAATACTATTACCATTCGCTCCGAAGAGAATGAGTGCTCCCAGAGCGATGATAATGAGTGCTACAAAACCGAGAATAAGTTTGTTCATAATGTATTAATTAGCTGTGTCGTTGAGTGGTTGGGCAGGCGGTCGATTACCTCAACAACCTGTGCCCCGATTTTTTTTGCCTGTCGTATCTTATGGTGAATGGACGGATCACCTTTTGTAGTTGCGATTATAGCAGGTTTGATTGAAGTTACAAGCTGATCGTAGTCGTTGTCTTCAAAAGGGAATGGGAGAAGAATGACAAGTCCTGTTGGTGTTGATGATAAAAGGTTCTGTGCTCGCGTGAGTTGCGTATTGACGGGGCGTTTTGGACCTTTGCGTTTTGACACTGCCTCATCTGACTCCAGAAGTACTACCAGAGAATCACCTTGTCCCTCAGCAGCTTTGAGAAAGCTACGATGTCCCGGATGCAGTACATCAAAGCATCCGCCAACAAGGACGATGGTTTTGTCTTCTAATTCTTTTTTAATTTGAGAGACTTGGTCGCTTTGAATGATCTTTTTCACAATTTTTAATTATCAGTTTTCAATTTTCAATGAAAATTCAAAATTTTAAATTGAAAATTATACTTATTCTTGTTTGGTTCCCCGCAGGAAAACTGCTTGCCATGGCTGGTAATGAGATGAGTATTTATCCGAAATAATTTCTTTGCCGTCTCTTATAACACGATAAGTAAAATAGACATTGGCTCCCGGTGCAGCGAAATCTATTTGTTTGATCTGCCCGAGAGGCAAAGTTGGGTCGTCCTGATACAGCGGCTCTGGAGCGGGTGATTGTGATAAAATTACCGGTTTTGAAATCGTGGCAACTCTTCCATCCGATGTCCCGTATAGTTCAAAAGTTAATTGTTCACTGGCTTCGTCAACACTTGACTGGATCAGAATATAGTGACCAGTATCATTTTTGAATTTCAAGTCGACAGTTGGGACATAGACGGCTGCGTCAATCCCCGGGCCTAAATCTTCCTCGTAGTAATGAACCCGATAAGCATGCGGGTGTCTCTCAATAATAGGCAGACCCGCGTTGAGAATAGCCCTGAATAAGGTTGTGGAGACTTGGCAGACACCACCTCCGTCACCAAGTACTGTATGCCCGCCTTGGATAACGTATGCTTGCTTATAGCCTGTCAGTGAAGAAACATCACCGACCGCTTTATCAAAAGAAAAGACCTCATCAGGTTTGATAAGGATACCGTTGAGGCGGGAAGCGGCGAGGTGGATGTTAAAAATTCTATTGATAATTGAACCGTGATAGAGGGATGTTCCGATACCGATTCGCTCATTGATACCATACCCGTTAACGGCTTTATCCACAGCGGGTTTGAGTGTGCGTACGGGGACGGTAACAAGGATTGTTGCCTGGTTACTGGCTAAAAGCTTAGGAGCTCCTTTTTCCCGGATATATAATGTTAATTGTTGTATATCTACCTGTTTGCCGTCCTTGGCGGTGCGAAATTCGGTAACTCTGCCGTTTGCGTAGGTAAATCGCGCGTCCACGGGTGCTACGTCAATTGCGGTCTGAAATTTCCTCATTATGCCTGCCAATTTTATGTCAGAGTAACGATATGCAGGAGATAGAGTAACGCCGTGGAGATATGATTCAAAACTGAGATAACTATCTGAGAAGAAGTTGTTACTTCTGCCGATACTATATGCTTGTGACGCGAGCAGGTCAGCGTCAAATCCCAGGTCGATTTGCCTGGCTGAGACTGTGGCAATAAGTTTACTAGACGTGAACTGAACATTTTTCTGCTGGATGATACGATTTTGACCAGCGAAATAATCCCTGACGGCGTCTTTAGTCTTACCGCCGAAATCGATACCTGTGATAGTTACTCCGGGATAGACTTTGTCTTTGTATGTTTCTTTATAGTAAATATAGACAAAGCTACTGAAAAAGAATAAGCCTATAGCCGCTCCCAGGAAAAACCAAAGAAGCGTCTTGAAAAAAGAAGCAAAATTAAATTTATTGATGAAAGACCTCAGGGATGATAATAATTTCATTGAGTAGAATTGCTATGCAGCTTCTAATCATATTATACTATACTTGCCTATTTCTATGGACGAAAAAGTTATTTATTCAAGCAAACCAGCCCAAGCTAGGCCTGAAGCGGCACAACCAACCAATCCTGCTCCGGTCACCCCGCCCTTGTCAGTTCCTCCCTTGCCTCCTTCTTCAGCCTCACCGATAGCTCCTGCGCCGCCGGTATCACCCGGAACCGAGTTACTGCCTAAGCCGCCTAAAGGGTCTCCCTTAGGCGGTATTCTTAAAATCGGTGGTATTGGAGTGGTTTTTCTTCTTTTGATTTTCTTAGTGATTCGCTTTGTGGTACCTCTTTTTCATAAGGGACAGACAGAAGAGCTGGTTACTTTGACCTACTGGGGATTATTTGAAGACAAGAATGTGATGAGTACGATTGTTAATGATTTTCATCGGGAACACCCGTTGATTACGATAAATTATGTCCAAAAAGACATCAAGCAATACAGGCAAAGCCTGGTTACTCAAATTAATGCCGGCAGCGGTCCGGATATCTATCGCTTTCATAATTCATGGGTGGGGATGATGAAATCTTTCCTATCACCTATGACCTCAGACGTTATCTCCTCTGAGGAATTTAAGAAAAATTATTATCCCGTGATCCAACAGGATCTCATACGAAACGGAGCTCTTTACGGAATCCCTCTTGAGATCGATACGCTCTCACTTTTTGTTAATACAGAACTGTTTGAAGCAGGAGGCAATGCCGTGCCGACTACCTGGGACGAATTTATCCGTGTCGCTAAAGACCGTGTTGTGAAAGACGGAGACGGAAAAATTCAGACAGCGGGGGCAGCATTAGGCACCTATGACAATATTACTCATGCTGCCGATATCGTTGCTTTACTCATGGCGCAAAACGGCACGAATTTCAGTAATTTTAGTTCTACCCTCGATAATACCAGTCAAACTCTTCAGTTCTATACTGCTTTTGCGAAAGATGAGGGTAGTGTTTGGGATAGTACACTTGATCCCTCAATTGTCGCTTTCTCAAAAGGCAACTTAGCGATGTATTTTGGTTACTCGTGGGACATTTTTGCGATTAAAGCCCTCAATCCTGACCTTAAATTCAGCATTCATCCGGTTCCTAATCTGCCTTCCCGCAAAACGGCAATGGCAAGTTATTGGGTAGAGGGAGTATCAAGTAAAAGCAAACATCAAAAGGAAGCCATGCTTTTCATGCAATACTTAACTAAGAAAGAAACTCTGCAGAAGCTTTATAGTGAAACAGCCAAAACCAGGCTTTTTGGTGAGCCGTATCCAAGAGCTGATTTGGCAGGTACTGTCAAAAATAATCCTCTTGTCGCGCCTTTTTTGGAGCAAGCTCCTTACGCAGTGTCTTCATATTTTGTAAGCGATACCTATGATGACGGAGTTAACTCGCAGATGGATGCGTATCTGGGAAATGCCGTAAGATCAACTCAGGGTAGTGATAGTTCTGTCAAGACAGCCGTTGATACTCTTGCCCAGGGTGTCAATCAGGTACTCGGAAAATATGGGCAGTAAACAAGAAGCAATTTTCAGAACTCTCCTCTATAGTGACCTCTTTAACTGTCCTTTACGTGAAGACGAGCTTTTTTATTATTTAAATACTAAGGAGAAAGTATTGCAAAAAGATATTAGTAAAATTGCCCTCCAAACACCAGGTGTCTATAAATGGGAAAGCTGGTATTCGTTGAGGAGAAGTCATCAGGACATTCGAAAACGCCAAGAGAGGATGAGAATATCCCAAGCGAAAATTGCCCTCGCCCAAAGACTTATCAGGTGGATAACATGGATTCCTTCCCTGTTATTTGTCGGTATAAGCGGAAGTGTCGCAGCCGGGAACGCTCAGCTTAATGATGATATCGATTTTTTTGTTATTACCCAGAAAGGAAGTTTGTATACTACCCGTTTGTTATTGTTGCTTTTGCTTCAGATTCTTAGAAAGCGACGCAAGCCTCATGAGCAGGAGGCTAGGAACAAGATTTGCCTCAACATGCTTATTGATGAATCTTCTTTAGCCATACCTGAGAGTAAGCGTACTGTATATACTGCCAGAGAAATAGGTCAGCTTATGCCTTTATTTGAGCGCCGGGGAACCTATCAGCGCTTTCTGAAGGCCAATGCCTGGGCTAAATCATTTCTTCCTCATATTGGGCGTAAAGGAGATTGGATATCTTCCAAGGGTAAAGTTTCTCAGAGAAAGACCTTTTTCACTCTTGTGGAGCCACTTACGCGATTTATCGAAATTCGTTATATGAAGAAGCGTCAGACAGTCGAGCAGGTAAATACTCACTCCATTGCATTTCACCTTAATGATACTGCTGTACGAATTTTACGTCGATATGAGGCGAGACTAAAAACTCTTGAATTAACTATGTCAAGGTAGCTGACGGAATGCATAAGACTAGGCAATCTGACTACAGGATCTAGTATCACCAGGTTGACAAATGTCGTTGTATTCTCTATACTTTTTCTGAATTACTCGATAGAGTAGATCTCTCCAGATATGTATCAATACATGGAGATTTTTTTTTAGAGAACAATTATGGACAGTAAAAAAATTTATCTTACAAAAAGCGGCCTTGAAGACCTTAAAAAAGAGCATGAAGAATTGACTAAGGTCAAAAGGCCTGAGGTAGTTTCACGCGTATCCGACGCGCGCAACCAGGGTGATCTGTCGGAGAACGCGGAGTATGTGGCGGCACGTGAGGAGCTATCATTTATTGACGGCAGAATTGATGAGCTCGAAGAGCTGTTAAAACAGGTCTCACTTATTGAAGAAGGTGCGGGTACTAGGGGGGGGTATTTGGTCGAACTTGGTTCCAAAGTAACGTTGAAAATTGATGGTAAAGAAGAAGTCTATCGGGTTGTAGGGGAATGGGAAGCAGATCCGGCAGAAAAGAAAATCTCGCATGAATCTCCTTTAGGGAAAGCACTTTTGGGGAAGAAAATCGGCGAGAGTGTTGAGGTGGAAGCTCCGGCCGGTAAAATCAACTATACCATTGTCTCCCTTAACTAATAGGCGTACAATAACGCTTATCATCCATGATTGTCTTAGAAAACTCCCCTCTGTCCGAGATTACTTACTACCGCATCGGAGGAATTGCTGATTATATTCTCAAAATCGAATCTCTAGAGGAAGTTAAGGAAGCCCTTATCTTTTGTAGACAAAAAAATATTACCAGGCCACTTGTTCTTGGCCTTGGGTCAAATGTTATTCTTCCGGATTCTCACGTTAAGGGAGCTATTCTTTGGCTGGAGGGGAATGGGTCGTCTTTTACTATTAAGGATACTTCTATAAAAGCTTTTGCAGGGGAGAGTATGGACTCACTTATCAAAGAGAGTCTGAGTGCATCACTTGTCGGTCTGGAATGGGCGGGAGGGCTTCCAAGCACTATCGGCGGAGCAGTACGCGGAAATGCCGGAGCGTTCGGACATGAAACGAAGGATACGTTTTTTGAGGCAGAAGTGATTGATATGGACGATCCTGCCTACGCGATAAAAACATTTGCTCACCAAGAGGCTCAATTTGGCTATAGGAATTCATTTTTCAAACAACATCCCAATCTTATTATTGTCTCGGTAACGTTTCAGCTAAAGATTGGAACGCTGCAAGAAATTGCAGAAGCAGAGGCGGTCTATAAGAAGAACATTAATTATCGTCAAACACACCACCCTATGGAGTATCCGTCATGCGGCTCTGTCTTTAAAAATATTGTTAAACCTGAGGAAGTAGAAAAGATCCTGAATGTCTGGCCGGATATCAGAGAATTATCGGAGAAGAAATGGCATAACAAAATCTCAATGGGGTATGTTATTAATCGTCTTGGCTTTAGTAATAAAAGAGTAGGCGGGGCTCAGGTTTCGAGCAAACATGCTAACTACATAAGCAACGTCGATCATGCAAAGGGTGAGGATGTAAAAGTTTTAATTAAAGAAATTCAGGCTACATTCAATGAAATATTCGGATTTGTTCCTGAGCCGGAGGTAGTGGTAACTGCTTGACAACTTTTTATAAGTCAGCAATAATACAAATCATAATTTATGAAAACGAATTCTTTATCAATTGTTAGTAAGAAGGACAACTCGTAAGAGGGTCCTTTTCGTAGTTTGAAATAGACCCCTTACGAGAGGGGTTTTTTCATGAGTAATACTTAATAGCTAACGAAGATCAACTATTATATAATACGCATATGTTCTGGGCAGATAAAGTAGCACAACAAATTATAGAATCCGGCAACTATAAACCATACTGGGTTGATGATATGAAAACTCCGTCCGGGAGGGTGCATGTGGGTGCTCTTTTGGGTGTGGTTATTCATGATTTGGTTTTTAGAGCCTTGACTGACGCCGGGGTGGAGGCAAAGTATACGTATGTATTTGAGAATCACGATCCGATGGATGATATTCCTTCATATCTTCCCAGAGAAAAATTTGAGAAGTATCTGGGAATGCCACTTTTTGCCATACCGTCTCCTGTTGAAGGGTATAAAGACTTTGCAGAATACTATGCATTTGAGTTTAAAGAGGCTTTTAATGCGATCGGTAGTCACCCTGAAATACTCTGGACAAAGGACCTTTATACAAGCGGTAAGATGAATGAGGGCATAAAAAAAGTTCTTGATAACGCTCAGGAAATCAGAAAAATATATCAGGAGATGTATAAAAAAGAGATTGCAGCAGATTGGTATGCGTTTCAGGTTTATTGTGAGTCCTGTGGAAAAGTCTCAACAACCCGTGTCTATAATTGGGATGGAGAAAATGTCCATTATCGTTGTTTAACTGACGGGGTCAATTGGACAAAAGGTTGTGGCTACGAGGGCAAGACCTCACCTTTTAGTGATGAATCAGGCATGAATGGCAAAATGCCTTGGAAAGTCGAATGGGCAGCTAAATGGCAGGCAATCGGAGTAACGGTTGAGGGAGCAGGGAAAGACCATATGAGTCGTGGGGGATCACATGATTTGGCAAGTATGGTCGCAAAACGTGTTCTTAATTATCCGGTTCCCTATCCTGTCGGATACGAGTTCATGCTTATCGGAGGAAAAAAAATGTCTTCTTCAAAAGGGAGAGGTTTTGCCGCCTCAGATATGCTGACAATTCTTCCGCCTGAACTCGTCAGATTTTTAATAGTGAAGATGAATATTCAACAACAAACAAATTTTGATCCCACTGAAGGGGATACTATCCCTCGTCTTTTTGATGAATATCAGGAGTACGCCAATCATTATTTTGCTGGAGAAAAAGATGATGAAGCACGCATTTTTGAGTTGTCACAAGTAAAAGAGGTCAAAAAGCCATTGGACGTGCGTTTTACAACGCTTGTTCAGTGGGTGCAGATGCCAAATATGGAAAAGGAGATTAAGGCGCAAGGTCTAGAAGAGTGGGCGAAATATGCACGCATTTGGGTGGAGAAATTTGCACCCGAGTCTGATAAATTCACAATCCAAGAACGGCTTCCCGATTCGGCACGCCTTCTCTCGCAAGCACAAAAAAAATATCTTGCAGCAGTTGCTGAGTTACTAAACAGGATCTCAGATCCTGAAGATCTGCAAAAAGCTATCTATGAAAAAGCAAAAGAGATGCAGATCCCATCAAAAGATGCATTCGGTGCTATTTATACGGTACTTTTAGACAAGAATTACGGACCAAAGGCCGGCTGGCTTATTTTGTCCTTGGACAAAGATATGGTCCGGGAACGCTTCTCTTCGCTCTAGCCAAAATCATTCTCAATGTTTGTCAGGTAGCTAAGTTCATGCTATAGTATCAATCTATTTCCATTCATGAAAAAGACATTAGTTATCCTTATCCCTTCAATTATTGTCGCAATTATCGTATTTTTTCTTGTCCAGTCATTGCTGCTTACGGGTAAGGATAAAGGCGCCCTACAGGTTACAGCAAGCCCTCAGAGTAAGGTTTACCTTAACAATAAATATATCGGTCAAACACCTCTCTGTCGGTGTAACAGTGATGAAATGGTCGCAACTGGTGACTACACCATACGGGTAGTTCCCAATACCGGAACTTTTAATGAGTTCCAGGAAAAAATTACCATTGGGAAATCAATCTTAACTGTAGTGGATCGTAAGTTTGGGAATGGTGCCACTTCTGAGGGAAGTATAATCACTCTTGAGCCGTTAAAAGACGGTGCTAAGCCACAGCTCCTTATAACTTCAATTCCTGATAAGGCAGAGGTGCTTTTAGATAACTCTTCATCAGGTTTTACGCCGCTTTTTTTACAGAATCTAACGGATTCAGACCATGAGTTGATTCTCAGAAAGAGCGGCTATACGGACAAGAAAGTCAGGATACGCACTCCAAACGGTTATAAACTGATTGCTACGGTATTTTTAGGAATTGATGAGGGAGGTATCCCTTCCCCGACTCCGACACCAAGCGCTTCCCCGTCTGCAACCCCGACACCTGTTGTCAGTAAGATCGTGATTCTCCAGACACCAACAGGCTTTTTGCGGGTACGCGCAAGTAACAGTGTCGCTTCAACTGAGGTCGGACGGGTGACCCCCGGGCAAATTGTGGATCTGATCACTGAAAGTGAGGGATGGTATCACATTAAGCTGGAGAGTGGAGTTGAAGGCTGGATCAGTAATCAGTATGCCAAGAAGCAAACTCCTTAAACCTGAATGACATAGGTAATAATAATTACCAGAAATATCCAGAGAAGAACGGTTAGGAGGAGCGGCCGATCGGATAAAAGGACTTTTTCAGGGCTTTCTCCTTCGTGTTTTTCATAGATATCCTGGAGGTAGCGCATCAGTCCATAGACGACAGGGATGATTGTGATCATGAGCCATTTACGTTGGAGGTAGGCAGGGAGAAAATCAGGAAAGAAAAGATCATTGGTGATTGTAAAACGGCGTGAATTCTCAAGGAAAGTAAAGAATGAGTAGGTAATAAAGGTAGAGGTCGCAAAGATTGAGGCGTAGACATCAAGAAGTCTTTCTGAATAATGAGAAAGCGTTTTGCGCATCGCCGCGATTTGAGCACTTGAGGATGTCGAAACAAGCGTTAGCTCTGAACGTCTTTTACCAATTGCCAGGAAAAGAGAGAGTGAGATAGCAGTCAGAAGCAACCAAACGGAAATATGATAGCTGGTCAAAAATTCTCCCGCGTAGACCCTCAGAATATACCCGCCAGCTAAAGCTAAGATATCTATGACAGCGATATTTTTCAAAAGCATAGAATAAGATATTTGTAAAAGGAGATAGACTATCGTCAGAAGAAAAAAGGCCGGGGAGATAACAAAACTCCCGGTCAGTGCTATAGCTGTTAAGATGCAGGCAACGATTATTCCTGAGGTAAGTGAAATATCTTTATTAGCTAAAGGTCTGAATCGTTTGAAGGGATGGATGCGATCTTTTTTAACATCAAAGATATCATTGATCACATAAATTGCGGAAGAAAGGCAACAAAAAATAATAAATCCGAAAGCAACAGTGAGGAGGATCGACGGAACAAAAAGCTGTCCACCAAAAGTGATGGCCGCAAAGACAGCTAAATTCTTTATCCATTGTCGCGGACGAAGGAGCCGCAGATAATTACGAAACACTTTTTTCATGCTGATTTCTTACTATAAAGTGGAGGAAGAATATCGCTCCTCCAACAATTGCCAGTAACATGAGAAGTGCGAATAATTTGCCCTTACTATGGATAGTAAGTGCAATTGTGCCAACTATAGCAGAGATAATCCAATAAAACAACGCAATTTGTCTTTGGGTATACCCGAGACGCAGGAGGAGGTGATGAAGATGTTTGTTGTCATGCCAGAATGGTGAGCGCCCTGAGAGGATACGTCTTATTATGGTAAAAAGAGCATCAACTGTGGGTACTCCCATCACCAAAATAGCGGTTGCCAACTTGGCGCTTGAGAAGATCGAGACAACCGCAAGTAATAAATACATCGAGGTAGCACCATATCCGGGAAATATTTTCGCGGGGTAGAAATTAAATACCAAAAATCCCAGGGCTGCTCCGGTAATGATAAATGACAGCTTGGCATCTATAAGATTTGTCCCGCTGAGTACGGGGAACCGCAGACTGAGAATGCCGATAACAAGAGCCGAAATGGCTACTATGCCGGGCATTTGTCCGTCTACTCCCTTACTCCAGTTAAGCATATTCATCACCCAGACAATCCATACGCCTGCCATAACATCTCCGAAGGTGATTGGCAAAAAGGGTAAAATAAGCTGGTTGAGATGGAGAATCCCGCCGAGTGGATTGGTAATAAAGGGAATTGTTACACCAGAACCAACTACAATCCCGGCACAAAGAATATTTGATAGAAAACGAAGGTAGGGAGAGATATCCCGTGACGAGGCATTGAACTTATCATCAATAACTCCTACAACCAGTGCGATAAATGCAGCCAGAAAAATTGCCAGTGTACTTGGTGTTAAGGGAAGAAAAATAAGACTTGTTAAGAGAATTCCAATGAAGATGGGAATTCCTCCACCTCTGGGGATAGGCCTGGTATGAATTATTGCCGGATGTTTGTGAAGTTTGGGGTCATCAACCAGGCCGAGTTTTTTTATGACAGGTATTAACAAATACGTACTTATGACAGTCAGTACTGTCGCGACAAAAAGAGGTAAAAGTATAAATAGAGCAATCATCTTAAAGGACTAACTGAATAATTCTGAAAATAAAAATAAGGGTAAGGGTACTTACTAAGAGTGTGGTGAAGGTCAGCATGCGGGCAGCAACCTGCATTTTTTCATAGACCATATTACTCACTATGCTGTTGCCGACAACTATGCTGAAGGCTATTCCAACCGGAATAAGCAGAGCGAGTCTGCCGGCAAGTCTATCAGTACCCCAGGGAAGCTGATTAAATGCGGGAAGTACTGGAGGAAGTACTCGATAAAAGAGTGCAATAAGAACCAGACTGAAAAAGAGGATGATAAGTGAGAGAACGGTCCCCCAAAGAATGGTTTTGTCAGCGAACAATTTATCAGTTAATTCTTTCATAGATTGTTGCTTCTCTGGTGGTCAGGACTTGTCTGCCTTTGGTAAGAGGGAAGGTAAGATTCGGAGCATTTTTAAAAACAATAGTGAAATCGGAAGGATTGTCCTTGAGTGCCCTAGCTGTTTCTTCTTCATGATTTTTTAATCCGGCAATATGATAGGCAACAGTGAATCTGCCTGGCGGCAATGTGCCTGTCTGGTAATAAATTTGAGCAGCGTTGCCCCAGATAAAGAGGGTTTTATTATCCTTCCCGTGAGTATTGAGATAGTGAACCAGCTCCATATCTTGCGGGACTCTCCTGTCAAAGAATGCTTCATACTCCGTAACCGATTTCTCACCTGTAATAAAACTCATAAAATTAGTATAATAACCGACCGTTTTCTGAACACTCCAATGATTAAAGAAAAATAACGACGTAAAAGATAGAAGAATACCTGTTAAGAGGCTCACTATCCGAAAACGGTTTTTAGTAATAAATATAGATCCAATCACCAGAGAAAAACTCGGGAGGAGAACAAGAACATAATGTGTATAAGGCCGTTGAGAGAAGAAACTATTGAAAAGAGAGAATGCTACCCATAAAGAGATAAAAAGTGTTTGACGGGAGACGGACTGCCTTTTGCTGAATAAGTACAAGACAAATGCTGCCAGGACGAGTAGTTTGCTGATCAAGAGTCCCTGGGGGATAATAAAAGTATTGCCATACCCGACATAGCCGACAGTACTGAGAAAAACTGCCTGTATATATGCACCCAGAGCACCTTGACTGAGAAAGTAAAGCACACTTATCAGAAAAGGCAAGACAAATCCCAACGTAAATAGAGATGCAGTTTGTAGGAATTTTGTAACGTAGGTGAAGATTGCCTTAGCCGTAAAAGAATTCGGAGAGGCGGTTATTAAGAGAAAAACAAAAAGCGCAGCAAAGTCAAAAATTCCGACAATTTTGTAGAGGAAGGCAATACCCAGCAGAAAGCCTGCGATCAGGAGTTGTCTGATACGGCCGTCTTTTTTTGGATAAGTATAAATAATATAAGCAGCAGTAATAATCGGGAGCAGCATGAAATTTTCGGCATTGGCAATATTGCCCTCAATAAACGGGAGACCGAAAAGAATTGCAAACGTTGCCGTAGCTATAAACGTTGAACGTTTTTGGGCATTAAAAATTCTTTGACAGAGCGCAAAGAAAATAAGAATACAGCTGATACCTACGAAAAGAGAAAGGAGCCTAACAAGGAATTGATCTCCATGAAAGAGAGCATATGTATAGTAGAGGAGCGGGGGCTTGTTATCCCATATTTGGGTATAGAGTACCCGCCCGCGACTGATCGCTAGACCGAGTGTCTCATAGATGCCTTCGTCCCCATACCAGAATGGCTCAAAAAGTGAAGGCAGTCTAAGGAGAAAAAAAAGAAAAGAAATACCGAGTGCGTACCAAAAATGATGCGAGCTTTCAATTTGACGTAATTTATCTTTCATGCTTTATCCGTAACCTTGTATTCCATTCGTTTGCCAAGCATAAGCTGCGTATGTGAAATCAATGCCGGGAGTGCCGAGAGGAAAAACCCGACAATCGGCATAAGAATAAATTCAAAGGGGAAAAAGATTTTACGTCTGAGAGGAAGAGGTGTATTCTCAGGTCTATTTTTATAGTCAATGAACATTAAGGCAAATAATGCCAAAATCGTCGAGGTCAGGATAAGACCCGCAAGTCGGGGCAGGCTGTAGCCGAGAGCAGTCCGGGAGAAGGCGGGATTAATAAACGGCATGATGTTGGCGGCAATGGTCACGATAAACCAATTGACCGGCCACAGGAAATGATCAAGTAAGACATGGTAAACCATGACTGTTTTGCGCACAAAAGGAACTCCGGGAACAGTAAACCACCATTTCAGAAAAAGCGGATCATCTGATACCCCCCATGACCAGCGTCTCTCCTGGTGATATTTATTTTTGAGACTATTGATATAGCCGCGTGAATAAGCGGCGTCCATCGAGGTTTTAAGAAATATAGGCTCGGTCCAGACCTGCCCTTTGAGTTTAAAAAATGCCTTGAAGAAAATGCGATAATCTTCAGGAATAACATCAACATCCCAAAAGCCGATATCCCGCAGCATTTTGAATGAGAGAGAATAGGTAGACTGGGTAATGAGGCGGTCATGCTGCACAAGCATAGAGGTTCTCCAAAGACTACCAAAGAATGAGATGATACGCACAGGCGCGGGAACGACCCAGATATTGTTATAAAATACGGCTGCAGATTGCCAGAATTTGTGATAGTGTTTGGGATCAATCAGAAATTTATACGTCAGGCAGGCAAAAAACTGTCGGTCAAAGATCGAATCGACATCGACACTGGATACGGTTGCAAAGTCAATATCCATCTTGCCTTCAACGAATAATTTTTGATAGGCTGCTTTTCCCGCAAAAGCTTCATTTGAAGACTTGCCTTTAACTTCCCCCGGAGCGTCAATATGGTAGGTTGCAAAAAAGCTGCCAAAAGTATTTTTGTATTCTTTGATAAGTAGGTCGGCTTTCTCAGGGCCCTCTAGCTCTCTTTCTTCCATGGCGAGTACTATGTGGAGTTGATCAAGCGGGAGAGTCTGCAGGGCTAAGTGCTCAATTGTGGTCCTCATTTTAGTAAGACTTTCTTTGTAGCTGAGGAGTATGACAACATGCTGTACCTTTTTAAAATCAGGTAATGCTTTGGCTTTTTCAAGCCAGTTTTGTCGTTCGGCGTGTTTGATCCTTTTGGCTCCGCGATAGGCATTGATGACAAGTGAGTAGGATTTGTAAAACCAATAAATATCAAAAAAGAGGATAAAGTAGGCAAGAAGCATTGGCGCAAAAAGAGAGCCCCAAATAGGCGAGAGGATGACAGTCCAGGAAAGTAAGCCCGGCATTAACTCGAGGAAGCGTCTGGTCTTGATCGGGTAGCGGGTAAATACTTTGTCAAAAAAAAGTGTCATAGGGATTAGCGCATGCGAGTGAATACAGTATAGACGTTTTGGGTCGTTTGTTCCACAATTGTCTCGAATGGAACATTTTTAATTTTTGCTATATGTTTGCCTACGTATAAAACATATTCGGGCATATTACGCTCACCCCGATGAGGGATGGGCGTGAGATAGGGGCTGTCAGTCTCAGTCACGATTCGATCAAGAGGAGTAAGACTAATCAGCTCGCTCAGCTCGACTGTTTCTTTGGGTGCCAGTCCGGGATACGTACTATTCCCGTCAAAGCCGATAAAAAAGCCCATGTCGAGGGCGTCTTTAAGCACTTCTTTAGTCCCTGCAAAGCAATGAAACATCCCGGGGACAGGAAGCAGAAGATGCTGACGCTCCTTAAGCATAGCTATGACATCCTCCCCCGCCAGGCGATTGTGGATCTGGAGAGGAAGTTTGAGCTTATGAGCTAATTCAATTTGGGAAGCAAAAACTTCTTTCTGCACTGCAGGATCGACGATACCATTGGAGGCGTAGCTGAAATAATCAAGACCTATCTCCCCAATACCCACAACTTTGTCTTGTTTGGCAATCTTTTCTAAGTCTTTAAGCCAATCATTTCCCAGCTCAAGTTTATCTGCATGGTGAGGATGCACTCCTACAATTGCGTAAAGCTCAGGGTATTTTTGTGCCAGTTCAACGGCCCATGTTGATGAATCATGCTTGGTGCCGGTATTGATAATGCGGGTTACGCCTTTGACAAGCGCACTTTTAATGACAGCATCATAGTCATCTTTGAAGGAATGGAAGTTGAGGTGACAGTGAACATCAATCATAACTCAGTGATTAGTAAATAGTTCATAGATAATAGTTGTATTAACTTATCCTCGGGAAAAGCGGGGTTTGGCTTTTGATCTCGCCTGAGAATTGCTCAAGGATCTTTTCAGATGACTGCGGAAGAAAAGGTTGGAGGTTATGGGCCACAACCATAATTTGCGAGATCAGATCCAGCAGGACTTTTTTGGCCTCTTCGCCTTCGAGTTCCCATGGTTTGGCCTGATTGATTTGTTGATCAGCTAGAGTAATCCAGCTCCAAATCTCACTTAGAGCTTCATTAAACTTGAAATCCTGAAGAGACTGTTCGACTTTAGGATTAATGCTTTGTTCTTCAGGAGCGTGATATGAAAGGGCATGCTTCTCAGCGAGTTTGGCGACACGTGCTACTAAATTCCCAAGACCGTTAGCGAGATCGGAATTATACGCCTCAATAAGCTTTTCTTCAGAGAAGTCCCCATCCTGGAAAGGAGAGATTTTTGCCAGACAGTAATACCTAAGAGCATCTGTGCCATATTTGGCAACAATATCCAAAGGGTTTACGACATTTCCAAGCGTTTTAGACATCTTTTGACCATTCACCGTAAAGTATTCATGCACAAAAAGTTTTTTGGGTGTTGCCAGCCCTGCAGAATGAAGGATAGCCGGCCAATAGACGGCGTGGAACCTGATAATGCCCTTACCTACCACATGCAAATCAGCCGGCCACCATTTGTTGTAGGATGTTTCATCAGCTCCAAAGCCAATGCCAGATTGGTAAATGTTGAGCGCATCGAACCAAACATAAATACGTTGTTCAGGATCATTTGGTACCGGTACACCCCAGTTTTTAGCTCTTTTATTGCTGCGTGAAATGCTGAAATCTTCAAGACCGGATTTGATAAAAGAAATAATCTCATTTTTGCGGAATTCGGGAACGATTTGATACTCATTTGATTCAATCAGCTTGAGGAGAAAGTCTTGATACTTTGACAGCTTAAAAAAATAGTTTTCTTCTTCAACTTCTTCCAGCGGTTTGCCAGGGTGCTCGTGGCACTCCCCTTTTTCATTCAACTCACTCTTGGTTTTAAATTCCTCACAACCGACACAGTAGAGCCCTTTGTAGGATTTCTTATAAATATCGCCATTTGCGTCACATAATTCCCAGAGTTTTTGACTTGCTTTGTGATGATTGTCGCTACTCCCCTTTTGGAAGACATCAAAGTGGATATTGAGCTCTTTGGCTAGTCTTTCAAATTCCTCTGCATGTTCGTCAATAAAGCTTTGAATTTCTTTGCCTTCTTTTTCAGCTGCCTGGACGTTTTTAATCGCATTTTCATCAGATCCACAGAGATACCAGACATCACTTCCAACGAGGCGTTGATGACGATTAACCACGTCTGACTGGAGGAATTCCAAAGCATGACCGATGTGTGGCTGTGCATTGACGTAAGGGATCGAATTGGTAATAAAAAATTTATTCATGATAGAAGTCCACTAGTGGATTGCTAGATTGTACCAGAGTGATTAGCCTCAAGCAACCAGATTTAGACGTGTTTGCTGGTAAAAAGAAGTTCAAGGGTAAGAAAAAGTCCCAGGAGTAAGACTAAAAAAAGCGGGTGAGTGAGATGAAAAAGTCGAAAGAGAAAAAAACTTGTCACGAAAATCGCGATCAGGACACCGTGTTTTCTGCTTTTTAAGAGAAAGGATGGAGTTGAGAAAGCAAAAATGACAAGCGGTATAAAAAAAAGCCAAATGAACGGAATAGCCACAAATCCAAGCGATATAGTTGCTGTAGGCTTGAGAAAGACAACAATACCGATAAGACTCAGCAAGGAGAGGGTACTCAGGATAAGATATAAAGGATTCCTTTTTTTGCGTCGCATTGTATCAAGCATAGAGATTTTTCCCCATTCTGACAACTCCACCAGGATTTAGATTAAGCCCCGGGGTTGACTCCTTCGGTAGGCTCAAGGTCAATACTGAGTTAAATCGAAGTATTGACAAAAAATAGCACTCTTGCTATCATACTGCTAACTCTTTTCGGAGACGATATGCATAATCTCACACAGAGACAAATAGAGATCCTTAAAGCAATTATCGAAGAGTATATCGAGACTGCCGATCCTGTCGGTTCTGAAACGCTTGAGAAAAAATACAATTTAAGCGCGTCTCCCGCGACTATTCGTAATGAGATGGTACACCTTTCAGAGTCAGGATATCTAAAAAAGCCACATTCTTCAGCAGGGCGCATTCCTACGCCCCAAGGCATGAAATTCTATGTGACGCAGCTGATGAAGGAGAAAGAACTCTCAACCGTTGAGGAAGTTGCTCTTAAAGAAAAGGTTTGGGATTATCGTGAGAAGATGCAGCGCTTCCTTAAAGAAGCTACCCGTTCTTTAGCAAATAAAACAGGCGCCTTAGCAGTGGCTACGACAAATGAAGGAGAGATCTTTATTTCAGGCTATTCAAATATCCTTGAAATGCCCGAATTCTATGACATTGATATTACTAAGACACTCCTTGCGGCAGTTGATGAGGATGACTACCTTTTTGATCTTTGTCGTCGTATGGCAACTGAGGGTGAGGAAATTCATGTCGTTATGGGGGATGATCTCGGAGCACGATTGCAAGGCCCATACAGCTTTGTCTATACTCATTATGAAACACCAATGCACGGAGCAGGTGAGATAGGCGTCATCGGTCCTGTCCGTCTGAATTACACACTCGTTGTGCCGACAGTCCGTTATTTCGGCGGACTGATTGAGTCGGTAGCGAAGGGCTGGTAAGCATAGTTTAGAATTAAGAATTCAGAGTTAAGAATTATGGATAAGAAAAAGAAACAACAGGAAGAAGAAAGTTTGGATGTTTCAGAAGAGACAAAAGGGACAGAAGAAGTAGAGAATGATCGCTCGGAACTTGAACAAAAGTTGGAGGAATCTGAGAATAAGTATAAGAGAGCGTTAGCGGATTATCAGAACCTTGAAAAAAGAATGAAGGATGGACGCATTGAGCTCGTGACATCAGCCAACAGAGATTTGTTATTGAGATTTTTGCCGATATTAGATACATTAGTATTGGCGCAGCAGCATGCTGAGAATCCGGCATTTAAAGTAGTGATAACCCAGTTTGAGGAGACATTAAAATCAGAAGGTGCTGTAAAGATTAAGGCAATAGGAGAACAGTTTGACCCTAACTTTATGGAGGTAGTTACAACAGGAGAAGGTAGAGAAGGAATTGTTATACAAGAAGTACGCCCGGGCTACTTGCTGCATGACAGATTGCTTCGACCGGCACAGGTAATTGTGGGGAAGAAAGATAAGTAAATTCGAAATAAGAATTTCGAAGCTCGAAACAAATTTAAAATAATTAAATACAAAATAGTTTCGGATTTCGATATTAGATTTTCGAGTTTCTTTTGAAAAAAGTATTATGGCTAAAATAATCGGTATTGATTTAGGTACAACTAACTCAGCAATGGCTGTTATGGAGGGTGGATCACCCAAAGTCATCCATTCGGCAGAAGGGCGTAATGTCGTCCCCTCAGTTGTCGATCCAAAGACTCACGTCGTAGGGGATGTCGCCAAGCGCCAGCTTGTCTTAAAGCCAAAAGAGACTGTCTTTTCAGTCAAGCGTCTTATGGGGAAGAAATTCCACGATGAGTCGGTGCAGCGTGACATGAAGTGGCTCCCATACACGGTTAAAGCAGGCAGAGACGACATGGCAGTAGTTGAGGTCAACGGGAAGACCTATACTCCTCAGGAGATTTCAGCCATGATCCTGCAAAAGATCAAGGCTGATGCAGAAGCATACTTGGGTGATAAGGTGACGGAAGCAGTGATCACGGTACCTGCTTATTTTGATGACAGTCAAAGGCAAGCGACCAAGCAGGCAGGAGAGATTGCCGGACTGGATGTTAAGCGTATTATTAATGAGCCGACAGCTGCTGCTCTTGCTTACGGGCTTGACAAGAAAAATGCCCATATTATTGCTGTTTATGACTTGGGTGGAGGGACATTTGATGTCTCAATTTTGGAACTCGGAGAGGGAGTTTACGAGGTCAAATCAACAAACGGAGATACTCATTTGGGCGGAGACGACTTTGATCAGGTCATCATTGATTATTTAGCAGACGAATTTAATAAAGAGAATAATGTCGATCTGCGAAAAGATCCGCAGGCTCTTCAGCGTCTGAAAGAATCAGCTGAGAAGGCAAAAATCGAGCTTTCAAGCTCACAAGATGCACAAATTAACCAGCCGTTTATTACTCAAGGAGCTAACGGTCCCTTACACCTTACCCTGACACTCACCCGGGCGAAGCTTGAACAGCTCGTTGATTCCCTTGTCCAAAAGACCCTCAAGCCGGTTGAAAAAGCACTCAAAGATGCGAATATGACAGCAAAAGACATCGATGAGATAGTTCTTGTCGGCGGTATGACACGCATGCCGAAAATCGTTGAAACAGTCTCCAAGTTTTTCGGGAAAGAGCCAAATAAATCAGTTAATCCGGATGAGGTAGTAGCAATCGGCGCAGCAGTACAGGGTGGTGTACTTTCAGGTGATGTAAAGGATGTCTTACTTCTTGATGTAACTCCTCTGACATTGGGTATTGAGACTATGGGTAGTGTGTCAACACCACTTATTACACGCAATACGACAATTCCTTCATCCAAGTCACAGGTTTTCTCAACTGCGGCTGACAACCAAACACAAGTAGAGATCAATATCCTTCAAGGTGAACGTCCGATGGCAGCAGATAATAAGTCTCTGGGTCGCTTTATCCTGGACGGTATCCCGCCTGCACCGAGAGGCATGCCGCAAATTGAGGTAACTTTTGATATTGATGCGAGCGGAATTCTCAATGTCACTGCTAAGGACAAGGCAAGCGGGAAAGAACAGAGTATCAAAATTCAAGGGTCGACAGGACTTTCAAAAGAGGAAGTTGAGAGAATGACTAAGGAGGCAGAACTTCATGCGGCAGAAGACGAAGAGAAAAAAGCAGCAGTTGAAGTACGAAATCAGGCTGACTCACTCATTTTTACGGCTGAGAAATCCCTCAAAGACGCAGGGGATAAGGTCGGAGAAGATGTCAAAAAGGAAGTGGAAGAGAAAATAAAAGCTGTTAAAGATATTTTGGACTCAGGCAGTAAAGAAGATATTGAAGCAAAGACGAAAGATCTTTCGGATTCACTTATGAAAATCGGTGAAGCTATGAATAAGCAGGAAGAGACCGCGTCAGACGCGGCTGGCGCAAAAGGGACAGAAGGGGCAAAAGATTCAGACGAACCTGTTGAAGGAGAAGTAGTCGATGACGGAAAGTAGTCTTGATCAAAGCGAATATGATCGTAAGTTTGACGAATTAGATAAAACTGGCCAATTTGCTGCTGAGCAAATCAGAGCAAAATTAGGTGATCGTCCGAAGTCAACTCCATTTGCTGTTGAGCCGACCTCAGAGGATACCCCCACTCCTATTATTGAAAAGCCTGCGATAGATCCTTTCAAAGATTATACGAGCGAGCAATTAGCTGCGGCTCATGAGGCTCTTGCAAGTGGGGAGATAGATAATTTTAATGGCCTCAATCAAGCTGATATTGCGCGTGAGGTCGATAGGCGGTATGAGAAAGAGCTTAAATCCAGCAGTACTCAAGCACAAGCTGACAGGGATGACGTTGTCCGCTAGGTTAATTAGAAGTGATTTTAGTACCTCGAGCTACTCGAGGTTTTTTTAGCAACCAGCCTTCGCCTACACGTATCTAAATGGTATAATGATGAACTAAACTAATTATGGCAGCTACAAATCAAGATTATTATTCCCTCTTAGGTATCACCAAGTCAGCAACTGCGGATGAGATAAAAAAGGCGTATCGCAAGTTAGCACTTCAATATCATCCTGACCGTAACAAGACCACGGAAGGCGAGACAAAATTCAAAGAAATTACCAAGGCCTACGAAGTTCTCTCAGATCCGCAGAAGAAGCAGACATACGATCAGTTCGGTGCGGCTGCTTTTGAGCAAGGTGGAGCAGGGGCGGGTGGACCTTTCGGAGGACAAGGGAATCCTTTTGGTGGTTTTGGTGGCGGACAGTATACATATACAACCAATGGTCAGGGGTTTGACTTCGGAGGTTTTTCTGATCCTTTTGAGATCTTTGAGCAGTTTTTTGGAGGGGCATCGCCTTTCGGGCAGAGGGCAAGGCGTCCCGTCTACTCTTTAAGCCTGACATTTATGGAAGCAGTAAAAGGAACTGAAAAAGAAATAACAATTGATAACAAAAAACAAAAAATAAAAATTCCCGCAGGTGTGGATAGCGGGACGAGGATGCGTTTTGATACGTATGATGTTCTCTTCGATGTTGCAACAGATAAGAATTTCCAGCGTGAAGGATCAGATGTCATCACGAGTGAGGAGATATCTTTCCCGCAAGCTGCTTTAGGCATGCAACTTGAGGTAAAGACTGTCGAAGGTCAGGTAACTGTCAAAATCCCCCCCGGTACCCAACCTGATACACTGATTCGTCTGCGGGGAAAGGGAATACAGAGATTGCGCAGTAGCAGTAAGGGTGATCACTATGTGCGTATTAGGGTCACGATTCCTAAGACGTTAAGCAAACGTCAGAAGGAACTTCTCACAGAATTCGATCAGGATACCTCACAGAAAAAAAACTGGTTTTAGTAATTTTTCTGCTACTTTCTAATTGTATTTTTATTCTATTCTCCCTATACTTTTATTAATAAGCACCGCTTAGCGGTGTATTTGTGTTATGAAAAATGTGCCTGCCCGCATATCCGGTTTTCGGAAAATAATCCAAGCAACTCTTCTTCTCGGGTTTGTGATTTTGTCTGTAGCTTCTCCCTATCAAGTTCAAGCTGACGCTCCTTCACCTTGTCCGCCGGATCAGGCCATAACAGAGGTTGGCTGTCTACCTAAAGACCCGATTCAATTCGTAAGCAGTTTTTATACAATCGGGCTGGGGCTTATCGGTGGTGTAGCGTTAATTTTTATAATCATCGGCGGCTATACGATTTTGACCTCTCGTGGGAGCCCGACTCAAATTAATATCGGCAGAAGCTATATATTTTATGCAATTTTAGGTCTCCTCCTGGCAATTTTCGGTTATATCTTTATTGAGGTCTTTGCTATAGACATCTTGCATTTACCAGGCTTTAGTAATTAGTATGAAAAAATTTATAGCTGGTTTAGTCTTCCTGGCAATTGTATGTTTGGCAGCGAGTTCTTCACCTATTGTTTTTGCGGCTGATCCAATTACTACAGGAGTAACCGGATTAGGCGTGGGAGCTGCCGCGACACTACCGGCCGACGGGTCGTGGATTACAGACCCTGAGGTAACTAAGGTTGGTAAGAACGCCGCCCGGGCAGGTATGTTACTCGATTGGACATTGCGGGACTATCAATGGTCTTTTGTTAAAAATGGAGATACCAATCCCTTAATTCCTTTTTGGTTGACGATGCAGCGAATTGTCTATGCACTCTTCCTTTTTGTCGTGCTGGTCACAGCTTTTATTTTAATTGTCACAAGAGGCAGGAGCCTGTCAGCCAGACGTTTTCTTCCCCGCTTTTTCATGGTCGTTCTTCTGGTCACGTTTTCATTTTCGCTGGTTCAATTTCTCTATCAGATTATTGATATCTTCCAAGGGTTCTTCCTTAAAAATCCTCAGGGGAATATTATCTCCTCACGTGATCTTCTCTATGTCGGATTTGACTATCAATCTTTTCAGGGGTTACGCGTATTCGGGCAGTCTTTTGATGAGTCAGCTTTAATCTCACTCCTTCTGGTCAAACTTACGTCATTTACGTACTACGTCATGGTCATACTGCTTATTTTCAGAAAAATCATTTTGTGGTTTTTTATCATTATTTCACCCGTTTTCCCGCTGCTGCTTCTTTTTTATCCTCTGCGTAATACTGCCAAAATTTGGGTGGGGGAATTCTTCCGTTGGCTGCTCTACGCTCCGCTTTTTGCAATTTTCCTGTCAGGACTTGTTAAGTTGTGGCAGACCAGCCTGCCTCTTCTTTTTAACTTTAGTAAGGTAAGTGATCCGAGTACTGTTGTTTATCCGACCGCTGTTAACATCCTGCTGGGTGGTCCGCAGCAGCATATTTCTCAGGTAAATTCGGTTAATCTCCCCGACACATTCGCGTTGTATGTAGTGGCACTCATTATGCTCTGGACAGTAATTATTTTGCCTTTTATTCTGCTGCAAATCTTTCTTGACTACTTTATGTCTGTAAATTATCGGGATAATCCACTCCTCAAACAAGTCTATACACTCATGAATAACAGGCCGCTTATTCCTCCGCCTCTTCCTCCGGGATCTCCCGCACCTGCCGGACAGGCCGGACTTGCGAGAACCTTACCGCTTGTAAGAAGGTTTGAAGGGCCTAGGACAACAGGTCTTATGCAGTCCATTCCGACGAGTACAAGTATCTCACAGCAGCAACAAATTACTCGTCCGGTGACAACAACGATCAGTAACCAGACGCAAGTATCCCGTTTGACAAATCTATCTATCCCGACCATGCGGGATATTGCACGCTTTGAGAAAGAAAAATTAAGCAACCGATTGGCATCCCAACAGGAAATAGAGCGTGTTAAATCGACGTTACTCCAGATTGCTAATCCCCTGAGGACTTCGACTTCAAAAGAGCGTGAGCGATATCAAAGTGTGCGTGAGCGTCTTGTGATTGAGGGGCAAAAAGGCAATCAGACAGCCACCAACATACTCAATGCGGCAACTACTTATAATACCTATCATTCAGTCTTTAAGCCAAGTCAGAGCAGTCAGTCAAGTCAACAGTTCATTCAAAACCTGGCAAATCCCGAGAAAATCGTTGACAAGACAGAAAAAGAGAAGATTGTCCACATTCGTGAGCAGATACAGTCTGCAGCAACTACCGGCAATGAGCTGGCAAAAGTAGTACTCAATGCCATTACTCAGACCACGACGACCAGAGTTACAAGCCTGCAGGAGACTCTCAAGGAGCTTTCCCATCCTGAGAAAGTCGTTGATGAAAAGCAAAGAGAACAATACACTTCACTTCGCGAGAAAATCAGTCAGGCCAGCACAGCAGGTAACCCGCTCGCACAGCTGGTAGTATCCTCACTTGAGAAATCAACCTCACCCGTTGAGGTAAAAATGATTCAAACAAAACTCCTTGAAGCACAGGCAGAGGGCAACCCCTTAGCAACAGAGATTCTGACAACAGTAACGAGTAAAGAATCAACAAGTCAGGAGCAACTTAAAGAAGTTCAGACCAAATTAGAAGAAGCAAATAGAAAAGGAGATCCGTTAGCAGCTGTTTTGCTACCTCTTCTCACCTCACAGAGCGTAAAGCAACAAGAAGCTCCTGTCTCGGCGGCTGCCAAACTCAAGACGGGTGCGTTCCCGGTCGTGAATCGTGTTCAGCAGGTCTCACTTGACGATTATGAAGCAGTAAAAAAGATGTGGAAAGAGAATTATCAGAATCTGGAAGTCCCCCAAGACATAACTGGACAAAAAACCCGTAAACAATGGATCACCTCAGATATTGCAGATATAGAGCAGACAATCAGCCTGCTAACCTCATCAAATCCAACTGAGGTTGAAGAAGGCATGAAACAGGTCTCAGATATTTTGCCCTTTCTGTTGATCGGAGGCTTTTCGCAAACCGAGATTATTGCTTATCTTAAAGCGAAGATGGAGGCGGGTAAGCAAGTTGCCGAAAGTATCGGTTCCAGAGAGGAGGAAGAAGAGACTCTCCTCAATGCCGCACATGCTGCTAAAGCTGCCACATCACATATGACAACCAGTATGCAAGTAGACGAAGAAAGTTCGTCAAGCAGCTCAGTGTCTGAATCACCTACGATTACTAATAACTTTACGACTAATAATCATTATGCAACAACAGTTATACAGCCGGTGAGTTCCTCGACCGGTACGTCTCTTCTCCACTTAGCTCAGCTTCCGCTTATTACTATGCGGGATATTGTCCAATTTGAGACAACTCAGGGTTCGGCCAAAGAAACGACTGAAGTAAAAAAGATTCAGGCGACACTCTCCGGGATATCAAATCCCGAGCAGCTGGCTTCAAAGGAGGAACGGGATCGTTTTGTCAAACTGCGACAAGAGATCGTAGCGGAGAATCGCAAAGGTAATCCACTTGCCGAGATGATCCTGGCTGCATCACTCATGAGTGTCTCGGGTAAGAAGCCTAGTACACAACTGCTGCCCAAGGGTCGGGTCCCTGTTTTGCCTAAGCAGAACAGGCTTCAACAAGTCTCCCTTGAGGATTATGAAGTGGTCAAGAAAATGTGGGAAGACAATTACAGTTTACAATCTTCCCAAGCGGGCAAGACAAAGGAAGAATGGCTGAAGGATGATCTCAGATCGATAAGTGAGACTATTAATCTGCTTTCTTCAGAGAATGAGCAGGATATCTCCCTGGGGATGGAGAAAGTCGGTGAGATACTGCCTTTCCTGTTACTCGGAGGTTTTTCCAAGCAAGAGATTGTAGGCTATCTTAAAGCTAAAATGGAGGCCGGTAAAACAGTTTTGTCCCGTGTCGAGTCAGCAACTGAAGATAATGATCTCCAACAGGTTGTGACAGGCAAACAGGTTAAGACGGTCAATGCTGAGGCAGTCGAGCTACCTACGCCTGAATCTGAGGACGCTACTTTTGAGACAAAAGATCTTTCTCAAGACAGGGGGAGTCTGCCTGCGCAAGTGAGACTGCCGCTTCCTTCTCTTAAAGATATAGCCGTCCTTGAAACCCACCAAGCCTCAGGATCTCAATCACTGAATGAGTTACTCCAGACACTTAGCAATATCGTTTCTCCCGAGCGGATCAAAGATAAAGAGGAGAAGGAGAGGACTACTTTATTGCGGGAGTCTCTGGTCAAGCAAGCAAATAGTGGTGATGTGATTGCACAAACTATATTAAATGCAGCACGAGGGACGGGAAGCAGTGTCAAGCAGTCATCACGAGACGATGTCAGTCAATTTTTGCTTACTCTTCGTAGCGTTTTTGATCCATCGCTGGTTGAAAATGTGACTACCCGTCAGGACTATACCACAACGCGGGATATGCTGGCCAAAGCAAGGCAAGCAGGTTCAGACATTGCAGTTACTCTTATGCGCCTGGTCGATACTGTTTCACATGAAGAAAATGAAGCAATTATGAATATGCTTCATTTGGTAGGCAATCCCGCACAAATCGTTGACGAGAAAGAAAGAGCAAGGTACACAGAATTTCGGGGAACACTTGAAAAAGAAGCATCCCGTAGTACATTGGCTGCGATGATACTGCAAGCGACAACAGGTGATATCTCACCTGTGAGCGCGAATAAAATACGCGTCCAGCTTCTTGAAGCAAGTATGAAACAGGAGCCTCTTGCTACGAGTATTACTAATAATTTTATTACTCTCCCCCAGTCAACCATACTTGAAGCAAGAAGTACGTATAAAGAGGTGACTAAAAAAGGAAGCAAAGATCCGCTCGTCACAGCTCTTATCCGACTTCTCAATAAACAACCGGTAAGTAGCAAAAATAGACGCACGCTTCAATTCCCCCAACAAAACAGAACACAAAAAACGTCAGTTGATGATTATGAAGCTATAAAAAAGCTGTGGTATGAAATGTACGTTCATGGTCAGGTACCAAAAGATAGTAGTGGGGAAGAACAGACACGGGAGGAGTGGGTCGCACTGGACAAGAAAGACGTTGAGGAAGTGATTAATTTATTGTCTTCTGATAACCTTGGTAACCAACAACTAGGCATGGAGCGGGTCGGGGACATCCTGCCTTTCCTTTTGATCGGAGGCTTTTCTCAAGCTGAGGTTATTGATTACTTGAAAGCCAAAAGGGAAGCAGCGGTGATCGCTCTCCAGACATTGACTGCCAGTCAACCCGAACTGGTTGATAGGCCTTCTGAAAAAAAAGGACCGGTATTGCAAAGCGCTCAGATACAACAATCTGATACGGTCTCAGACAAAGATGAATAAAGACTTGCTCTTTTTTGGGAATTTGTATTAAATAAAAGTGTACCCATATCGGGTGGGGGATTTTATCTATAAAATATGTTAGGAAATTTATTCAGCTCCCATAAAGACGAGAGGTCAATGCCGACTGATCAAGCTCAACCTATGAACGATGATTCAACAGCAACTAATTCTCCGTTCCCACAGGATACAAATACCTCCTCACGAATGGATCCTGTCTTTCGTCAAAATATGTCTGCTCTCTCGCATTTAGACGCGAGGACTACGCAAGTGCTTCATCATGCTCAGGATGAGACAAAAAAGATCAGACAGGCACAAATCGAACCGGAGCAGCTACTCCTCGGGCTCCTCTACGACGAGGAGGTATTTAAGCTCTTTGAAGGATTTAATGTGGATGTCGCAAAGCTTGCTAAGGAGATTCAGAGTAAAGAACAACTCGGTAACAGCACGACGCAGCCAACACTCAGCAACGCGACAACTGAGATCTTTGAGGCAGCATATAGAGATTGTAGAAATAGAAATGTCAGCTTCATTTCACCTGAGGATCTTGTCGTCGCTCTCTTTGGTAGTGGCGGAAGGCTCGCGCAAAATCTATCTGAGAAAGGTATTAAGAAAGAGGCAATTAGTGAAAAACTCTCCAAGTCTGCGACTTATACAACCGGTAAGAAATCTATCCTTCAGGAATACGGCATTGATCTCACTGAGGAAGCCAAAGCAGGTAAACTGGATCCGATTGCCGGCAGGGACAAAGAAATTGATCGACTTGTTCACATACTTCTCCGTCGAACAAAAAACAATCCGATTATCATCGGTGAGGCAGGAGTAGGTAAGACAGCAATTGTTGAAGGACTTGCTGAAGCAATTGCATCAGGGAGTGTTCCCGGGGGTCTCAATGACAAAAAGATTTTTCAGCTCGATCTAGCAGCTCTTGTCGCGGGCGCAAGTCATCGGGGGGAATTTGAAGAACGCCTTAAGGGTGTTATTAATGAAACAATAGCCTCACAAGGTCAGATCATACTTTTTATCGATGAGATCCATACATTGATCGGTGCAGGAGACACCGACGGGACGCTTGATGCTTCCAATATTATAAAGCCTCACTTAGCAAGGGGGCATATGCAAATCATCGGTACTACAACAACTGCTGAATATCGTAAGCATTTTGAGAAGGATAAAGCCTTTGAGCGGCGTTTTCAGCCAATCTTAGCTGATGAGCCGAGTGAAGAGGCAGCAGTCGAGATGCTTAAAGTGCTTCGTCCTAAGTATGAAAAATTCCACAGTGTCACCATCCCTGATGATACATTGGTAGCTGCGGTTAAGTTATCAAAGAAATATATCGGTGAGCGCTACCTTCCCGACAAAGCTGTGGATCTTATTGATGAAGCTGCAGCTGATGTGAAATTAGGCAGGACTGTAGTTAAAGAACAAAAATCAGAGAATAATGATCAAAAAAAAGATAGCAATCTGGACGGTAACGGAATATCTGACTCACAGCAATCATCTTCACGTGCTACCGGTAATGAGGTTGTGAAATCAGATATAGAGAAAGTGGTCAGCAACTGGACAGGGATTCCCATCACCAAATTGACTGAGGATGAAAGTCAAAAACTCTTAAAACTTGAGGATAAGATCCATGAGCGGCTTATTGATCAGGAAGAAGCTGTGACTGCTGTTGCTGAGGCAGTGAGGCGGGGAAGAATCGGCTTGGCTCCTGCCAACAGACCGATTGCTTCATTTGTTTTCTTAGGGCCGACAGGGGTAGGTAAAACTGAGTTGGCAAAATCTTTAGCTGAGTTACTTTTCGGTCGTGATGATGCTCTTATCAGACTTGATATGAGTGAGTATATGGAAAAACATGAAGTAGCTAAGCTCATCGGTGCACCTCCCGGGTATGTAGGATATGAGGAAGGTGGTCAGTTGACTGAGGCAGTTCGGGCTAAGCCTTACTCAATTGTCCTCCTTGATGAAGTCGAGAAAGCGCATCCTGATGTCTTTAATATCTTACTTCAGCTCCTTGAGGACGGTCGTCTGACTGACAATAAAGGCAATACGATTTCTTTTAAAAATACGATTGTTATTTGTACATCAAATATCGGTAGTGCTTTAATCCAACAACAATTAAGCGAGAAGGATACAGGAGCAGCAACTACGCAGGAAGCTTTCAATGAGCAATTTGCTGAGCTTGCAGGCATGGTGACGACTGAACTGCGAAAATTCTTCCGACCTGAACTTCTTAATCGCTTTGATGATGTGGTCATATTTAAGCCGCTTCGCAAAGCTGATATGAGTAAAATTGCTAAGTTAGGGATTGCCAAGACAGCCAAACTTTTGGAAGAACAGGGGTATCATGTCCAGACGACAGACGGAGCGCTCGCAGAGTTGGCAAAAGAGGGGTACGATCCTGTCTATGGCGCGAGACCTCTTCGCCGCCTCATCCAGACAGCAATCGAAAACCAAATTGCCATGCTCTTAATTGCCAAACAATTTGTCCCTGGGGACACTATCGTTATTGATTATGACGCTGCAAAAGGGGCTTTTGCTTTCAGTAAGGGGAGCGGACAAAGTTTGGAAGGGACCGCGTCAAACGCGGCTGGCGCAAAGGGGACAAATGGGAGTGAAGCGGAAGCTGTTTCAGACGGGATGAATTCAAGCGACGATGCTACCCCTCAGTCTCCCGTTGCCGGAGCTGGGGAAGCGATGGCGCTTCCTGAGGAGACAAATGAGACACAAGGATCAAATGGGGCTCAACAGTTTGCCACACCTGATTTCAGTCCACCCTTTATGAAAACTGATGATACACAAACGAACGGTAATATGAATGCAGCCTCAAACGGTATGGCCTCATCCTCAACTGCGACAAATTAGTCTTAAGCCTCTTATTTGAGTTTTGCCTCGTGAGTGCCTATACTAAAAGTATCTTTATTTTGACTTGCTTATCAGGGGTTTCACCCCTACTATTAGCTTGTTTGTAGGGTGAAACCCCTCGAGACTGAGGTTTCTGACCTCACCCCCTGCCTTGGCAGGTCCCCTCTCCTTTAAGGAGAGGGTTATAAGGAATTTGATTATTTTATGACTGCCTACCTTTTCTTGCCTATCTATTTTTTGGAGTTTTGGTTTGGTCAGGCTCCTTTACGTCTTATCAGCCACTTTATAAAGATAAATCAGGCTTTTTTCCAGTTTTTCTCGGTGCCTTTACTTTTACGGACATTTTTCAGGCCAGCAAAGAACGAATACAGAAAAGGTTTAATCGGTTTTTCAATCGGGATCGGCATTTTTTTGAAAAGTTGTGTTATTCTTACGGCTTTACTCCTATTTATCCCATTACTCCTGAGTGAAGTTATCCTGTTTTGTGGATTTTTGACCTTTCCGCTTATTACGTTAGCAGTCTTGCTTTGGAATTAACTATGGATTATCATCTTTTAGCTTTTTACAGTTTTTATAGGGCTTCGGGAGTTCGTCTTCTTCGCGCATTTGTTGCGAGTGGACTTTGCCTACTCATCGTCATTGGTATACTCGGGAGATTTTCTCCTTCATTTCCGCTTTTTCTTCTCAATATTCAAATCATGGTGGAAATTTTCTATCGCTACTATGTCTCAACCAGACAATCGACAAAGACAATTCAGGAAGTAGATGAGTCAAATGTACTTCACGCAGTAACACTTCCTGCTATGGCAACACTCAGACAGAGTCGAACAAGTGCCGAGACGTTAAAGCGGCTTTTAACTTTTCCTCAGGTTGAATTTTTTCTCGCCCGATCAGGTATTAGCAGAAATGAATTGCCAATAAGTGAGATGGGAAATGCAGTTCTCCCGCAATTTGCTTACAAATTAGCTAAGGAATTGGGCGGTAAATATGTGACCACTATGGATCTTATGGCTGCCTATATATTACTTGAGGAAGAGAGAGCCCATTTACTTGTGAAGAAGAATCTGCAGGAAAAGGACATTTTGCAGATATTACGTTGGGCAAGATCAGCATATCCCGAGGAAGAACGACCCCGGTCTTTTGAAATAACAGTTGGCGGTGGAGGAATTGGAGAATGGTTGGCAGTAGGTTGGACACCCGAGACGGCAGAATTTACTCGCAATTTTACCTATGAGATAACAAGTGATGATGTATCAATTGTCGGTCGTGAGGAAGAATATGAAAGACTGAAAGAAGAATTATTAAAGCTGGAGAATAATAACGTTGTTCTTATCGGAGAAGCAGGGGTCGGGAAAGAACAGCTGGTAAGAAAGCTGGCAATTGATTGTTATAAAAATGCTCTTGATCATGCTTTAGGTTATAAAACAATACTGGAGCTATTGGTCGGATCACTACTTGCAGGAGCGACCTCTCAGGGAGAGCTTGAAGAACGGGTTAAGGCAATTATTGATGAGATATCTCATGCCGGTAATATTATCCTTTATATTCCCGAGTTCCAGGATATGATCGGCGGTAGTAGCTTCTCACTTGATCTTTCAGGGGCACTTGCTCCCTATATGAAAGACGGTCAACTTCCGGTTATTGCCACCATGACTGAGGGGAACTATAAAACCTATTTTGAGAAGAGTTCACTTCACGAACTCTTCTCACCCATTACTCTTAATGAGCCCACCCCTCAGCAGGCGGAAATAATGGTGATGGAAAAAATAAGTGAGATTGAGAAAAACCAAAATTCGATTGTAACCTATGCTGCCCTTAAGATAGCTACTGAGTATGCCGGAAGATATACTCAAAACCTGTCACTTCCCGGGAGCGCGATTGAACTATTAGCTGATGCTATAAGTTCCTTACATGATACTAAAGACGCCGGTTTTTATGATAAAACACAAAAGCGTTTGCTGACAGATACACTCGTCCTCAAAACAATTGAAGGAAGGACAAAGATAGCCTTATCTGAGCCCTCAGACAGCGAAAAAACATTATTACTGCATTTAGAAGATAGGCTCCATCAATCAATTATCGGACAGGATGAAGCCATCACTGTCATAGCTGAGGCTATGCGACGTCTCCGTTCAGGGGTTGAATCTGTGAACAGGCCAATTTCGTTTCTTTTTTTGGGACCGACAGGAGTCGGTAAGACAGAGACTGCCAAAACACTTTCCAAAGTCTACTTTGGCGGTGAGCAAAATATGATCAGACTCGACATGAGTGAATATGCTGAACTAGATGGTCAAAAGCGTCTTTTGGGTGCACTTCCCGGGCAGGGGGAAGAACGAGGTGAGTTGACAGAAAAAGTTCGTGATCATCCTTATTCATTGATATTGCTTGATGAATTTGAGAAAGCTCATCCTTCTATTTTGAGCTTGTTTCTTCAAATCCTTGATGACGGGCGAATCACCGATAACAAAGGCCGTACTATCTCATTTATAAATACAATTATTATCGCTACCTCCAATGCAGGATCTGAATATATTCGTGAGGCAGTAGAGAATGGCAAAGCAAGTACCCCTACTTTTACCAAAGAGCTGTTAACGTACTTGCAGGAGCAAAATATTTTCAAACCGGAGTTACTCAACCGTTTTGACGGAGTCGTCACATTCCATCCTTTGACAGAACCTGAGATTGAAAAAGTGACCGCGATACTTCTTCGGGATCTGGCAGAAAAGATGCAGGAGAAGAATATTTCTCTTACCTATGCAAACAGTGTTTTCAAAAAAATTGCTCATGAGGCATATAATAAAGAGTTCGGTGCCCGTCCGATCAGGAGATACTTACAGGGGACGATAGAAGAACTTCTCGCGCAAGGTCTACTACAGAACAGTATTCACCATGGTGATCAAGTAACAGTTGACGTTGATAATAACAATAACTTTGTAATTGAGGGGAAATAAGGATTTCTTGACAACACGCCTAAATACTTTTAACCTATAACAAGCTAGCAATGAAGAAAAAAAAATCCCAGAGAAAGCACATTAGCCATCGGGCAAAAAAACGATCTCCGCGTCGACTCCATCACCGGGTAATATCCTTTTTTAGAGGAGATGGAGGAATATATGTGATCCTCCTTTTAGGAGTCACAATGGCCGGGGCGTTCGCACTTTCAGGTGGTATCCTGCCCCAACTCAACCCTAATCCATCAAGCGCAGATCAAGTGCAGATCGATGAAGACTCGGCCAAACGAAGCTCAGAAAGCGCATTACAACTGGTAGATATTAAAATAAAACCGACTGATACTCCTGTCCCCACCCCGACTGAAAATCCTACATCTTCGATTACGCCACTGCTTACCTCCTCAATCACTCCATCGCCATCAACAATTAAGGAATGTCTTGACAGGAGTGTTATTACTATGATGATTGATCTTTCGGCTTCAATGGGGAATGATCATAAAATTGATGCATTGAATACTGCGCTTGTAGACTTTACAGGCTCTCTTCAATCAACGAATGCTGTCGTAGGAGGTATTGCATTTGGCGCGCCATCCGCAGAATATACCCTGGATAATATAGAAGGGGTAAAATTGCTGTCAAACTATACAAGTAATAAAACTAACGTTACCAGTAGGTTTACTAACCTCAAAGTAGGCCCTACAGGTGGTACCTACATGCGTAACGGATATAAGGATTCAGTCAGTCGCCTTACGAGCTATAAATCAAACCATCAAACACAAAATAATCACTATATCTCAATTATTTTTTCTGATGGGGTACCTGAGATACTTGATGATCTTAATCCGACGTGTCTTGGCGGGGGAAAAGTTGATGGAGTTTGTTGGGCACGTCAACAGGATCCCCGTAAGACACCTTTCGGACTTAATTCAACTGATTATATTACTTTGATGGACGGGCTGGTTAATAAATCCTATGCAGTAGCAATTTATGACAGTAGGTCAGCAGCAAGAGGTGCGGGTTTGACTGATGAGTTAACAACGCTCCTCCACACTGCTGCGTCAAGTTCAAAAGCACCTTATTATCAAAGTGTTGATCTTAAAAACGGTCCGCTTGATCAAGGAGAATTGAAAGGCTTCTTTAATTCCATTGTTAAAGATGCTTGCTCGTAATTTTTTGCCTATCTGAGTGGTTGATAGCCTCGTTCTAATCTGGTATACTTAGCAAACTATGCCAGCAGTACAACGCTCAGAATTTGCTCTTGCCCTCAATCAGGTCGCTACCGAACGCGGAGTGGATGTCGATGTCGTTTTGGACACAGTCAAAAATGCAATCGTAGCTGCCTATCGTAAGGATCACCCGGGGGTTGAGGTAGAAGAATATACCGCCGATCTTAATCCCAATACCGGTGAGGCACGCATTCTCCATGAGGGGGAAGATGTTACCCCTCCTGGCTTTGGCCGTATTGCCGCTCAAACTGCCAAGCAAGTCATCCTCCAGAAAATTCGTGAGAAAGAAAAAGAAGCAATTATTACCGATTACCGTGACAAGATAGGACAGATTGTTAACGGGACTGTCTTACGTTTTGCAGGGTCAAATGTGATTGTTGATATCGGAAAGACCGAGGCAATGATGCCACCCCCTGAGCAAATTCAAAATGAAAAATATTATCAAAATCAACGTTTAGTCGTCTTCCTTAAAGATATTCGTGAAGGAATTAAAGGCGAGGAAGTTATTGTATCAAGATCAGATAACGGACTTCTTGAAGGGCTTTTCCGTCGCGAGGTTCCTGAGGTAGCACAGGGAAGTGTTGTTATTAAGACAATTGTTCGTGAGCCGGGTAATCGCGCGAAAGTAGCTGTCTCATCAACCCAAAGCGGTATAGATCCGGTCGGTAGTTGTGTAGGCCAAAAAGGTGTCCGTGTCCAGGCAATTATTCAGGAAGTCGGCGGTATTGAGAAAATTGATATTATCCAGTGGCAGGATGATATAACAGCCTATATCGCAGCAGCCCTCTCACCTGCCAAAAACGTTAATGTTCATCTTAATCAAGATGATAAAAGCGCAAAGGTTACTGTCCCTCAAGATGAATTATCTTTGGCAATCGGCAAAGACGGACAGAATGTACGTTTGGCTTCGAAATTGACAGAGTACCGTATTGAAATTGAAGGTGACCAATTAGAGCCTAAACCAGTAGTAGCGGAAGAAAAGATCGAAGAGGCTAAAGAGACAAAAGAGCCGGAAGAGAAAGTCGAAAAGATTGAAGACGTTGTTGAAGAGGTTGAATCTAAAGAAGAAGCTGTTAAAGACAGTAAAGGTGAAGCCCCGACTGAAGCACAGCTTGCGGAAGAGACAAAAGAGATAGTAGACGCAACTGAGGGAGCGCAGGTGGCTATTACCCCTGAGGATGAGGCTCCAGATAAAGCTACTATCAAGACCGATACAACTGAGTAATCATATGCACTCACCGTTGTTTTTATCAAGAAAAATCATATGTCAAACGAAAATAAATCACAGCAGATTATCTATCCTCCTGTCGTAGCCGTTCTCGGTCACGTTGACCACGGTAAAACTTCACTTTTAGATGCAATTCGCAGTACATCTATTGCAGAGCGTGAGTCAGGTGGTATCACGCAAAAAATAGGTGCTTCCTCAGTTGAGATCATGCATGACGATAAGCCTCGAACTATTACCTTTATTGATACTCCCGGACATCAGGCCTTCTCACAAATGCGAAGTAGGGGCGCGATCGCTTCCGATATTGGCCTGCTTATTGTTTCATCAACTGACGGGGTGATGCCTCAAACTCGGGAAAGTATTGAAGCCCTTAAAGCGTCCAAAATCCCCATCATCGTTGTCCTCACCAAAGCTGATTTGCCGACCAAAAATATCGAGAAAGCAAAAGGCCAGATCTTACGGGAAGGCATTATGCTTGAGGGGATGGGGGGTGACGTCCCTGTCATGGAAGTATCCGCAAAGACTAAAAGCAACGTCAAAGAATTGTTAGATCTTATTTTGTTAGTCCAGGAATTGCACGCCAGTAATACGACTGAAAAAGTTTCTTCCACTCACCCAATGAAAGCTATTGTGATTGAATCGCGCCTTGATCAAAAAGCCGGACCGAGAGCGACACTTATCATCAAGGACGGCACATTAAAAGTGCGTGAACCGGTCTTTATCGATGGGAGTTCATTTAAAGTTCGCTCAGTGATGGACACCGAGGGTAAGATGCTCTCCGTTGCGACAATCGGTCAGGCTGTTGAAGTTTTAGGTTTTTTGAAAGTACCCTCTGTCGGCAGTCTAATGACGAGCGAGCCTACTGTTCAAGAAGCTGAGTTACCACTCTCCAAAGAAAGTGTTTATTCGCCGGTTGCAAATCAAGAAGAATTGCCAATCATTCTTGCCGCTGACTCACAAGGGTCACTTGAGGCAATAACTAATGCATTCCCTGAAAAAGTTCATGTTTTGGAGCAAAAAACGGGTGAAATAACAGAAGGAGATGTCCTGCACGCCAAATCAACAGGCTCGCTTCTTATCGGTTTTAATACCAAGCTTCGACCTGATGTTGTGAAGCTGGCACGAACAGAGAAAGTGCTGATGAAGAATTATACGATTATCTATGAGCTTTTAGACGAAATAGCAGATGTTTTGGAGGGTAAAAGACTGGCGGGAATCGAGGAAATTTACGGAACAGCTAAGATATTGGCACAATTCCCCTTTGAGAAGACAGTGGTCCTCGGAGTATCAGTAACTGATGGCCGGGTAGCCAGAGGAGACAAAATACGCGTGATGCGTGGTGATAACGTCATTGGCGAGTCACAAATTACCTCACTGAGAGTAGGAAAAGAGCCCACATCAAAAGTAGAAAAAGGCCATGAAGCCGGCATTGTGATCTCACCCATGCTTGACTTTGAGGTCGGAGATATGCTACTATCCCATGAATAATATAGGATACTATGGACAATCAAGCTCTACAAAAAATCCGCGAAACTATCAGTCGCAGCCAGCAGGTCAGCCTTGCTGTCGGTAAAAATCCGACTATCGATCAGATGGCCTCAGCTTTAGGTCTAGCTTTAACTCTGGAAGCACAAGGAAAAAAGGTCAGTGTTGTTTCCCCGACCGCGCCAATTGTGGAAGTATCATCTCTTGTTGGTATTGATAAGGTCAAAACATCAAGTGAAGGATCAAGCGGAGACCTCGTCGTATCATTCCCTTATCGTGAAGGTGAAATTGAGAAAGTTTCCTACACAATTGATGACGGATTTCTCAACATCGTGGTTAAAGCAGGTGAGTCCGGTCTTACTTTCACTGAACGGGATGTGACCTATAAACGTGGTACTGATAAGCCTGAACTTTTGATAACTATCGGTATTACAAGAATGGGTGATGTAACCGGACTTTTCTCAGAAGAGGCACTAAAAGACGTTATGATTATCAATATCGATAATAGTAATGATAACGAAGGTTATGGCGGTATGGTTTTGGTTTCACCTAAATTCTCATCTCTTTCAGAGCAAGTCGCTGACTTGATGCTCAACTTGGGATATGACATTGATATTGATGTTGCCCAAAATCTCCTTTCAGGTTTGACAACTGCAACAGATAATTTCCAGAGTCCCAATACTTCGTATCTGGCATTTGAGATAGCGGCAATTTTACTGAAGCGAGGAGCACGGAGAGATCGATCACGTGCCGTTGAAGCATCTCGACCGATGCAGCAGGCGCAACAACCAGCGCAGCAGCCCTTTCCCCGCCCGCAGCCACGACCTCAGCAGCAGGTTCAGCAACCACGACGTGAAGACAGACAGGATAGACGAGATGTAATCCGCGATGCGTTGAGAGCTCAATCACAAGCACGGGGTACTGCGCAACCGCAAGTACAAGAACCGGTGCAACCATTAGAGCAAGACGTCCAGCCGATGCAGGTTCGTCAGGAACAACCACGTCCCGATCGGCCGGTAGCACAGCCTCAGGCCCAGAATAGATCCCAGGATCAAAAGCCGCCTTCTGATTGGTTAACACCAAAGGTTTATAAGGGTTCTTCAAGCATCTAAGAGTATTAAGCGTCTTGTCATTTGCGAGGATCCGCTAGCTGGCGGAGGCAAAGCAATCTGATAAAAACTTTTCCATATAACTCAATTTGACGAGTAGCTTCATTTCTGAAATACTAAACTTATGGATCCGCAATCCTCACCACCACCAACACCTATCGCAAATACTGAACACTCACCAGTTTCACAACAGCCACCAGTTTTACCTCCCTCAAATCCTCATTCCCGTAGAAAGCTAATAGTTTATGGTTTTATCGCTGTAGTAGGTTTAATCGCTCTCCTCGTGGGAGCCTATACTCTCGGAGTCCAAAAATCACCAAAAAACGTAATCCCAGCCACTCCCACACCGGTCAAGAAAGCCGCCGAAATAGACCCCACAGCAAACTGGAAGAGATATACTAGTGGTCGTTATAGTTTCAAATATCCTCCTGCGGCAGAACTTGAGGAAAAGCTTGACGGTTCTGTAAAAGTTTCTATGTCCGGTGCTGATTTCAAATCCACGGCAACATTCAGTGAAGTAAAATACACCGGGAAAATTGGAGACTTTGTAAGAGAAAAAGCAAAAGATACTTCAAAATACACATTCCAAGGACCAGCTCAACCGATTAATTTTAGAGAAGGGTATGCCTATTCTGAAAAAGATTCAACTGTAAATCATGCTTACATATATTTAGACAATACAACCGCTTTGTATATAGAGTATAAAACTCAAGGAATTGATCGAACGCTTGATGACATATTCCTGTCATTAGAATTCACCAACCCAGATGAGGCTGTTGATACATCAAATTGGAAAACCTACTCACCTCCAGACAAATATTTCTCAGTTAAATATCCAGCAAACTGGATTATTGAGAGCAATCTAGAAAAATACCCATCAATACAAGATGCT
The DNA here is from genome assembly GCA_038064195.1 of Patescibacteria group bacterium. Lineage (GTDB taxonomy): Bacteria > Patescibacteriota > Microgenomatia > Levybacterales > UBA12049 > JACROF01. The sequence goes on from JBBTTO010000002.1 coordinate 310,981, forward strand.
GAAGAAGTAAGTGGCAATCACTTCTCTGTCTGGAGTACAGACCAGTCAAAATTAGGTAGTCAATCTGTGCCTAGTGATGAGTTAAAAGTAGAAGCAAATGTATATACAAATATTACACAATCACTCGATAATTGGGCAAAAGCAGCAAATGGAGAAATTTTAAAGTCAGAAAATATTACAATAAATTCAAAATCAGCTAAAAAAGTATGGAGGAAAGATGTCCTTGGATTCCAGCATTTATCTATTTATTATAAAGACGGAAATAAAGGTTTAAGTATTGATTCATGGCCATACAACTCTATATATTCAAAAGAATTCGACGCAATTGCAAAAAGCTTCAAATTCGCCGACTGAATAACAGAGATTGCCACGTCGCCCGCCAGCTGGCGGACTCCTCGCAATGACAAGCTACGAGCCACACGCACCCCTTGATACTTGTGATACCCTCAATTATTATGCTATAATACACTCCTATGCCACTTTCAGTGACACAAAAACAAGATATTATTAAAGAATTTCAGACAGTCGATGGTGATACAGGAAGTCCCGAAGTACAGATTGCACTTCTTACCCATCGTATCACAAGACTTTCTGAGCACTTGAAAGATCATGCTCATGATGTCCACAGTCGTCGGGGATTACTCTCGATGATCGCAAAGAGACGCCGACTCCTTAACTTTTTAGTTAAAGTTGATAAAACAAGGTCTTCTGATATAAAGAAAAAGATCGGATTGAAAGATTAAGAAATGGAAAAAGCCTCCCTTACACTTGATTTTGCAGGTAAGATACTGACATTCTCAACAGGTCACCTTGCTCCTCAAGCTACGTCATCTGTCCTTGCCCAATTGGGCGATACAGTCGTGCTGGTAACTGTTGTTGCCGGTAAGATCCGTGATGATATTGATTATTTCCCACTTAGTGTCGAATACACAGAAAAGCTCTATGCAGGCGGACGTATTAAAGGCAGTAGATGGGTAAAACGAGAAGGCAGGCCGACAGATGATGCTATCCTTATCGGACGACTCATTGATCGTTCAATCCGTCCTCTTTTTCCTAAAGAATATAAAAATGAAGTTCAGGTAGTGGTGACTGTCTTATCAGTTGACGGTGAGCATGAGCCTGATATTTTAGCACTCAATGCAGTATCGGCTGCACTTGCTATGTCACCGATTCCGTGGAAAGGACCAATTGGTGCTATCCGTATGGGTACGGTTAAAGATATTGAGTCCGGTAAGTTAGGCCTTATCCACAACCCGACCTCACCTGAGAGTGCTGTCTCAGAACTTGATATTGTCGTTTCACAGAGTAAAGATTTGACAGTCATGCTCGAAGCAGGAGCACTCCAAGTCCCCGAAGAAACAGTCCATGAAGCAATCGTCGCGGCTCACACTGAGACACAAAAAATGATTAAAGCTATCGAAGATCTTGTTAAAAAGTCAGGTCAGACAAAGCATGAAGTTAAGCCAAATACCAAACAAAATGACGCCATCGCCATCATTGAGAAGGGGTACAAAAAAGAAGTTGAGGATTTGATTGCGGGCAGAGCTAACAAAGAAGGTTCGGGTTCAGAGACAGATGAACTCATTGCTAAGATTTTGGAGCAGGAAAAAATTGATAATCCAGAGACAGAGATTGATAAAAAGATTTTAGGCAAAGCGCTTGAATATGTGATGTTTAAGATTATCCGTAACAACGTTGTCAAAAAACAGGCCAGACCTGACGGCCGCAAGGTAGATGAAATCCGCACCATTAATGTTGAGTCGGGTATTTTGCCTCGTACTCATGGCTCAGCGCTTTTTGAGCGTGGCCTCACACAGGCACTCACCATTGTAACGCTTGGTTCTCCCCGCATGGAGCAGCTCATTGAATCAGCCGAAGGTGAAGAATCCAAACGCTACATTCATCACTACTCAGGGCCACCCTATTCAGTCGGAGAAGCAGGCCGTATCGGTACTCCATCCAGGCGCGAAATCGGTCATGGGGCATTGGCTGAGCGTGCGCTACAGGCAGTTATCCCAACTCAGGATAAGTTTCCTTACACAATCAGGATTGTTTCTGAAGTCCTGTCACAGAACGGCTCAAGTTCAATGGCTTCAACGTGCGGTTCAACGCTTGCCCTTATGGATGCCGGTGTGCCGATTCTTAAACCGGTCGCAGGTATTTCAATCGGTATGATGTCAAATGACGAAGACTACGTATTGTTGACAGACATTATCGGCCTTGAGGATTTCTCAGGCGATATGGATTTCAAAGTAGCCGGGACAGATAGTGGCGTAACAGCAATTCAGCTGGATGTTAAGGTGCCTGGTCTGACTGATAAGCAAATTAAAGAAATTTTTGAGAGAGCTAAGTCTGCTCGTATGAGTATTTTGGAGAAAATGCTTGCGGTGATGCCTGAGACTCGCAAGGCTATCTCAACTTATGCTCCAAAGATTGAGCAAATTCAAATCCCGGTTGACAAGATCGGTGAGTTGATCGGTCCGGGCGGAAAGAATATCAAAAATATCATCGCGACAACCGGCGCGCAGGTCGATGTCGAGGATGACGGTAAAGTTACCATCTCAGGCACTGATCAGGAAGCAGTCCAAAAAGCAGTTGACTGGATCACAGGTATTATGCGTGAGGTACAAGTCGGGGAAGAATTTGAAGGACCGGTCAAGCGTATCCTTCCTTTCGGAGCCTTCGTTGAAATACTTCCCGGTAAAGAAGGAATGGTTCATGTCTCAAAAATGGGGCAAGGATTTGTCAATAGTCCTGAAGACGTTGTCACACTTGGTCAAGTTGTCAAAGTTAAGGTTTATGAGATTGACGATCAGGGTAGAATTAATTTGACAATGAAATTCGGTGAGGCAGAGGGAACTAATGAGCCATCGGGCAGCGGTCCTGCGGGCGGGAGTGGCCCTCGTCGGGAGTACTCAGCCGCCGGTCCTAGTCGTGATCGCAGACCGGGCGGAAGTCGACCTTTTGAGCGTCGTTCTGACAGCAGACGTCCTTTTGAGCGTCGTCCCGAAGGCAGTACCTATAATCGTGAACCACGTCCTTTTTCAGCTCCAGCTGCTGAAGGTCCGGGAGCACCTGCCAGGCATCCATTATCAGCTCAATTTGAAAGAGAGAGACGCGAGAAGGCTCGAACATCAGGTCCCCGACGTCGAACGCACTATTAAATTTACTTTTCCTTTTGGTTGTATTTTTTTCTCGCTACCTAGTTTTGCTTTAAGCTAAATTGGTGTAAGATAGTACTACTATGCTTGATACTGCCCTACCGACGTCTACTGTGCCGGCTACTACCGGAACTCCGGCCCAGTCGAGTGATCAGATCCGTAAATTAGGCGAGCGGGTTGAAAAAGCCCAACTGCCTGAAATTCTTAAACAAAATCTGCTTGAGCGTATCTCACGTCTTGCTCTTATCCGCGCGAGCGCTGGCTTTATGAGTGCTAATTATATTCTGGAATATGAAAATACGGCAACCTATGTTAACTGGATTGTCGGGCTTCCCTGGCATCAGGCAACAACTGATCTACTGGATCTTGCTAAGGCCAAACAGATAATGGATCAAAATCATTATGGTTTGGTACCCATTAAGGAGCGGATTCTTGATTATTTGGCAACAATTATTCTCAATATGAAAAATCAACGACAGGACATTATTCATCGGGCACCGATTCTTTGTCTTGTCGGTCTTGCGGGTACAGGTAAAACAACGCTTGCCCATTCCATAGCTGATGCGCTCGGTAAGCATTTTGAGAGGATTCCTTTCGGAGGTATGGCTGATTCACGGGCACTTCGCGGTCAATCGAAAGCGTTTCCGGATGCGGAGCCAGGATATGTTGTTAAAAAGTTATTTCATGCCCAGGCGAATAACTCGGTAGTACTGCTTGATGAATTGGATCGTGTCACCGAGTCGTCGAGAGCTGACATTATGGGTGTTTTGGTCGAACTTCTCGATCCTGAGCAGAATTTTGCCTTTACGGATCATTATGTCGACTTTCCTTTTGATCTTTCCAATGTGCTTTTTATAGCAACGGCTAACAACACCAGCAATATCTCAACAGCTGTCCTTGATCGTTTGGAGATTATCCAGATGCCTTCCTATACGGATGAGGAAAAAATCGTGATTGCTAAAAAATACCTATTTGGAAAAATCCGAACCGAGACGGGTTTGACTGATCAACAGGTCATCATTGATGAGACCGTGTGGCCTAATATCATAAGGCCTTTGGGATTTGATTCGGGGATCAGGTCACTTGAGCGAACAATTGAGGGTGTTTGCCGGAAAGTAGCCAGACAAATTGTCGAGGGCAAAGTCCAGGCAGTTCGCGTGACTGATGCCAATTTTAAAGAATATCTGCCCACCTGGTAACAGGTATCACTAACAACATATGGATACAAAGCCAAAAAATTTACCACAGCCTATTTTCATTCAGGACACCTTGTCTGTTATTCCGCTTGGCGGGATAGAGGATGTCACAAAAAATATGTATGTTTATGAGTATAAGGACGAAATACTCATTGTTGACTGCGGTATCGGTTTTGCCGATGCTTCAGCCATCGGAGTCGATCTCCTGCTGCCTGATATAACCTATCTGTTGCAGACCTGTCTGCCGGCAGGCACGGCGAAGAAGAAAATCGTCGGGCTTTTCCTCAGTCATGGCCATGAGGATCACATAGGCGCACTGCCTTTTATCCTCCCGCAACTCCCGAAATTTCCTGTCTTTGCTACCCCTTTCACTGCAGCTCTTGCTAACGCCAAATTAAAAGACTTTGAATTACCGGCAAATATTCAGTCGGTGTCATTTACCGACAGACCGATAACGCTGGGAAAATTCAGCGTCAATTTTATTCAGGTTACTCACTCAGTGCCTGATACAGCTCATATTTTTATCAAGACACCGGTCGGGAATATCTACCATGGCAGTGATTTTAAGATCGATCTGACACCCTATGATAACAAACGGATGGATTTTAAAAGTATTGTTAACGCTTCACGTGAGGGTGTCCTCATCCAGATGACCGATTCCTTGGGCTCTGATCGACCGGGTCAGACGCCGTCTGAGAACGGTCTTGATCGCACTTTCGAGCGTATTATGAAGGAGTGCAGTGGAAAATGTATTGTTACGACCTATTCCTCCAATGTCTCACGTATCAATCAAGTCATCGCTGCTGCTCAGAAGTCGAAAAGAAAAGTATGCTTTGTCGGACGGTCACTGATCAAAGTAACAGATGTCGCACGTCGCTTGGGATATCTCCAAGTTGAAGAAGGGACAATTATTGAGTTAGCACATGTTCCCAATTATCCTGAAAATCAGATTGTACTTGTGGTTGCGGGGAGTCAAGGTCAGGAGAATTCAGCCATGACACGTATTGCCGAAGGAGAGCATCGGGAGATCCACTTAGGCTCCAAAGACGTAGTCGTCTTTTCAGCCGATCCTATCCCAGGGAATGAGGAAGCAGTCAATGAGTTGATTGATAGTATTGCCAAAACGGGGGCAAAGGCCTTCACCTCAGAGAGCGGTCTTTTGCTGCATGTTTCAGGGCATGGCTCCCAGCAGGATCATCTCCTGATGATGTCACTTCTTAAGGCCAAATATATCATCCCCATCAGCGGTAACTACAAGCACTTAGTGGGGTATAAAGAATTGTCTCGCAAACTTGATTATACCGATAAACAAGTTCTCATTCTTGAAAATGGTCAGGAGGTCATCTTCAGCAGCAGCAGCTATAAATTAGGTCGTAAAATCCCGACCAAAAATGTGTATGTCGATCAAATGTCCGGTGAGGAAGTCGAAGGATTTGTCCTGCGAGACCGTGAGAAATTAGCTAAAGACGGAATCGTTATTCTTATGGTGGAAGTCAGCGCAAATGATGGACAGCTGACTAATAACCCGATTATCATCGGTCGGGGCTTACTTCCTAAAGACGCAAAAGCTTTGGAGGTATCTCTCACCCATGAAATTAAGAAAACACTTTCGCAGAAAAGGGGGCGAATCAGTAACTGGGTACATATCCGTAAGCAACTTGAAGAAACCTCAAGTAAGCATATTTTCAATAAGTTGCGTCGTCGTCCACTCGTTTTGCCGATTGTTATTGAAGTATAGCCATGCGGTCCAGCGCAGTGAATAGCTATTTGCGCTATGCTTTTTGAACTCCTATAATAGTCTTATGAAGTCGCGGCGTGGTCACTACCGGAAAAAAGGTAAACTCAAACTCAAAAAAAATACCGTTTATACCCTCTTTGCAGTCGGACTCTTTTTGGCCACCGGACTTGTGTTCCTGTCATTTATGGGTAATGGTCCGTCTTCGGATCGTATCAATGAAGTGTTGAGTACAAAATTCGGCGGTCTTTCTATCCTTTTTCCCTTTGTCCTCTTTTTCTTTGCTTTCCTGATGCTTCGTCTTAAGAAGTTTTTTTTGTCCCGGGCAAATGTAGCCTTTGGGTTTTTGGTCTTTTTTGCCTCCTTACTCGGTCTGACACGGGCAGGTACGGTTGGAGAGGGAATGTTCAGAATTTTTGAGGAGATCCTGACGACAATAGGTGCGGATCTGGTCTTTTTGGCAGGATTTGTCATCGGAATTATCGTCTTTTTTGATACCTCAGTTGACGATATAGTCAATGGGGTTAAGGCGTTAGCTGCTAATGCTCATCGTTTGGTGCCTTTAAGCATCTTCAGGAGAGGAAGCAAAGATGACAAATCACAACTGGATCGCTCCAAGCCGATTACGATTAAAGGCGGGCAGAAAGATATGGCAATAGCAACGAGTAAAGATGGAAATCAGACGCCACTTATTAATAAAAAAGAACCTGAAGAGCTGATATCTGCCAAATTAGTCACCAATGTCTTGGGGGATACCGGGAATGGCATCTGGGAGTATCCGTCACTCTCACTTCTCAATGAGTCCCCCGGTGCTAAAGCGGAGCGTGGGGATATCAATAAAATTGCCCGTAAGATTGAGGAGACACTGCAGAGTTTTGGCGTTGAAGCACGTGTGGCTGAGGTGAATTTGGGTCCGGCTGTCACACAGTATGCGCTCGAGCTGGCTCTCGGAACCAAGGTCTCCAAGATCACCTCTCTTGCCAATGACCTGGCGTTGGCAACGGAGGCGCCGACAGGGCAGATTCGTATCGAGGCTCCGATCCCGGGGCGCAATTTAGTCGGTATTGAAATACCTAACCGCTCCCTTGAAGTAGTAACGCTTAGGACCATGCTGGCTTCAAGCGCCATGCAGAAAAGCAAATCCAAACTAGTTATTTCAATGGGACTTGATGTCTCAGGAAATCCAATTATTGCTGATATCGCCAAAATGCCTCACGTTTTGGTCGCAGGTACTACCGGGTCAGGTAAATCGGTGCTGGTTAACTCATTTATCTGCTCACTCCTTTTCCGTGCGTCCCCACAGGAGGTAAAATTAATCCTGATTGATCCGAAGCGTGTCGAGTTCACTTCGTTTAACGGTATTCCTCACTTATTGACACCGGTTATTGTGGAAGTCGAGAAGATCCTGTCTGCCCTGAAATGGGCGATGGGCGAGATGGACAGGCGTTACAGGCTCTTTGCCGAGCGGGGAGTGCGCAATATCGAAAGCTACAATGAGCTCTCAGGCTTTCAGGCCCTCCCATATATTGTTATCGTGGTTGATGAGTTGGCAGATTTGATGATGTTTGCCCCGGTTGAGGTTGAGGATGCTATTGCCAGAATTGCTCAGATGGCCCGTGCTACGGGAATTCATCTGGTCATCGCTACTCAGAGGCCTTCAGTCAATGTCATTACCGGTCTTATCAAAGCCAACATCCCGGCTCGTATTGCCTTTAATGTGTCGTCAATGATTGATTCACGGGTCATTATCGATAGTCCGGGAGCTGAGAAGTTACTCGGAAGGGGAGACATGTTATATATCCCACCGGATCAAGCCAAGCCAACCCGTATCCAGGGAGCATTCGTCTCTGAGAAAGAAGTAAAGAAGTTAGTTGATTTTCTGAAATCCAACAATTACCCTGTGGAATACACAGAGGAAGTGACCAATCAGCCATTACCTCTTAAAGGGAGAGGGGTTGGGGGAGCATCAGATGGCGGAAAAGATCCGATGTTTGAGGAAGTAGTAAGGCTTGTCTGTCAATTTGATACGGCCAGCGCGTCATTCCTGCAGCGTAAGATGTCGATCGGCTACTCACGGGCTGCCAGGATACTTGATCAACTGGAAGAGGCGGGAATTGTTGGCCATGCTGAAGGGTCCAAGCCACGAGATGTCTTGGTACGTAACGCTGAAGAGTTCCTTACCGCCTCCCAGCAACAATAAAGGAAAACACCATGTCATGCTGAACTCGTTTCAGCATCTCATTCAAGTAGATCCTGAAATCCGCTAAAGGGACTACCTTTGCAAGGGGCGTAAATTCAGGATGACATTAATTTTTATGATTAGACTCGGACAGAAACTCAGAGAAGCTCGAATGGCAAAAGGCCTTTCGCTTGAGGAAGTTGCTCAGGCAACTAAGATCAGGTCCTCATTCTTGGCATCAATTGAACGCAGTGATTACCATAAATTGCCTTCAAGCTCGTACGCGCTTGGCTTTGTGCAAAACTACGCAGAATATCTGGGTTTGCCGCGAAAAGAGACTCTGGCTCTTTTCAGGCGGGAATTTGATACTGAAAAAGCGTATAAAGTCCTCCCTGAAGGCTTTGTCAAAGATGAGTCCATGCCAAAAAGGCGCTTTAAGATACAGCAGGCTTTTTTTCTGGTAGTTGTCGCACTCGTGTTCCTTGGTGGGTTTTTGCTCTATCAATATCGGGCAGCTTTTATTAATCCTCCTTTAACTGTGACCTCGCCTAAAGAAGGGAATACAGTCGGTGCAGATGTCTTAGTCAGCGGGAAGACAGATCCCAATGTAAGTCTGAGTATCAACAATACGCCTGTTGCGGTAAGTGATGACGGAGAATTTTCAAAAACCATCACGACTTTCCCCGGCAAAGCGGCAATTACGGTGCGTGCACTGAATAGCTTTGGCAAAGAGACAGTCATCATCAGACAAATTCAGGTGCGATCCAGTCCCTGACCTGCTTAATCCGGATTTGATCGGGTAAATCAGAGTTGACACTCATGTATATTTTGGAGTAATCTAGTCTATATCCTGGAAATAGCAATATGATTGATTCGGTACAGCTTATCCTTTTTATCGTTATCGTCGTTCTGACTGTCTTACTGGTTGTGCTTGGCTTTCAAGTCTATTTCATCCTTAAAGAACTTCGCAGAACTCTGCAAAAGGCGAATAAAGTACTTGATGATACAGGCACTATCACTGAGGGTATCTCCAAACCCATTTCTTCACTCTCCTCACTGAGTTTGGGTGGGCTGAAGGCAGGGTCGATACTCAGTGTGGCAAAAGTTATCAAAGGACTGCTCGCAAAAGATGATGACGATAAGCACAAGGAGTAATATATGCACGATCGACAAGAGCAAAACGGTAGCTCTTTTAACACGTTCCTTTTCGGTATCCTCATAGGTGTTCTCGCGACTCTGCTTTTTACGACCAAAAAAGGCCGTAGACTTTTAAAAGTTATCACTGATGAGAGTGTCGATCGCCTCAGTAAATGGGAAGATATGGTTAAGACCATGCAGGAGCATATTGATGAAGACGTTGAAGATGAATCAGTGATGGGGGAGGAAGTGCCAAAGATAGCTCCTCCGTCACATACTGAGAAAATCGAAATAGATGACGAAGAACCTACCTCAGAGATGCCGGATGTTGATGAGCTGCCGCACATCAAAATCGATAAGTTAGAAACCTCACTTCGCTCAAAGAGCTCCGAGGGGCAAGAAGAAGAAAAAGTTGAGGAAGCATCCGTGAAAAAGCCTCGCCGCCTGTTCAAAGGCATCCGCAAGAAGTCTGCTTAATTTAAGATTTTTCACCATCCACTTGTAGAAAATGCAGTATGTGAATTGTAATTATTTAATGCTTCCTTAATATGTGGTAAGAGATTGTCGGGTAGATTCTTGAGTGAAAACCAGCTTAAATCGTCACATTTATCAGGCTCACCGATAGACGGCTCACCCTCCCATTCCCTAGTTACATAAAAGAAATCAACATATTCGCTATCGGTAGATTTTCTATGAAGAACTGTTGCCGGTATTAGTTGATGGTTATCAATCTTTATATTTGCTTCTTCAAAAGCTTCACGAATCATTGCTTCATTTACAGTCTCATTACCATCCAGATGCCCGGATATAAGACTGTACATGCCGTCCATCCAGCCCGTGTTTTTTCTCCTTGCTAGTAGTATCTCCTGACCCCGCATCGGCATTAGATAGACAGCTGATCTTAGTTCAAATCGAGAAGACTGCATAATCGGAATTATACTACTTAATTCATCCAAAAGCTCACATAACTCGGATCTCAATAATTACTTTTTACTGATAAATTTAAAACGAGTAACTTTTTCTCCATTAACCACTACTTCTTCTAAAAACATTTTTTTTGGTCTTACCCATAGCTTACTTCTTGGATTCTCATAGAGACATTCATAGACAACCAGATCTTCCAGAGTTTCTGAGTGCTTTGCTATTCCAATTACTTTATAAAAGTTCCTGGTTTTGGAATGCTGATATTTGCCAAGTTTCATAGGCCGTATTTGCGGATGTTGGCGTTGTGTTGCTCAAGCGTTGTAGCGTAATGATTGATGAGATTTTTATCCGTAATGTAATAGAGATAGTTGGTATCAGACGGATTGGCAGCTGCCTGGAGAGAAGACAGACCGGGACTGGCGATAGGGCCAGGCGGGAGGCCCGGCTGGCGATAGGTATTATACGGAGACGACACTTGGACCTCAGCTAAAGTCAGATTATTTCTCCACCACGTTCCCTGGGATTGATCATAGCCTAAAGCGTATTGCACTGTCGCATCGATCTGGAGTGCCATACCCAGATCAAGTCTGTTATGGAGCACGCTTGAGATAAGCGGTCTATCCTGAGGGTGGCGAGCCTCGCGCTCGATAAGTGACGCGAGTGTCACGATCTGGTTTTGTGACAGGGTAGTGCGCGAAGTATCTACCTGTTCGTATTTCTGGTCAAAGGTAGTTGTCAGGATTTTAACAATTGTTGCGATATCGGCATCATGGGGTATCTGATAAGTATCAGGGAAGAGATAGCCTTCATGCTGATCCAACTCTGCCTGCCAGGACGGGTCATAGTTACTCAACTTGTCTTTAAGAATTTCCGCAACTTCTTCAGCTCTTTTGCCCTCAGGGATCGTGACCCAGGCATCCTCAGTCCCCTTCGTCAGACTTTCGGCAATTTGCCTGCTTGAGAGTGAAGGAGATAAGCGGAACTGACCTGCCTGGATTTTCTTCTCAAGACCCAGCTGCTTGACCATCAGGGTAAATACCAGCGTATTTTTGATGAGATGTTGTTTTTTGAGCTCTGTCGCAATGGCTTTGATACCGCTTCCGGGTTGGATGGTAAAAGTGACAGCCTGCGTATTACTGGGGTCTACGGGAGAGAGGGTATACCCCCACCAGAAAAAGGCGGCAACTCCTAAGATGATAAGTACGATGACCAGACCGCTTACTTTACGCATAGTAGAGAAGGGGGAAGTTAGTCGTTGAGTCTTTTGCTTCCTTGAGTGCATATTCCGACGTCGTATGGAGTGTATAGAGCGCATGGCCTTTCGTCACCTTCTCTCCGATTTTTTTATCTAAGTAAATACCGGCTTTTTTGTTATCAGGCGCACCTAATATCTTAGCAATAACGGTGGCATTTTTGCTATTGATTTTTTTGACAGTACCGTTTTTCTTGGCAATCACCTGATACGTATATTTGCCGGGGTGTAGCCTTTCACTGGTGATCGTAGGGTCGCCGTTTTGGGCTTTGATAATCCCCTGCATTTTATCAAGTGCCTTACCTGTAGCCAGGAGACTGCGAGCCCATTCATGTCCCCCGCCATATTCTTTCATGATATGATCACGAACTGTCCTGGACGCATCTTCCAGACACAGGTTAAGCAAAGTTCCGGCTAAATTAAGGGCGCGCTCCTCAAGGTCAAAGGGTCGATTGGGTTTTTGTTCGAGGACCATAAGGGACTCTCGTGATTCAAGCAGTGGGCCTATCCCCCGCCCTGCTGGTTCGTCAGTTTTATGCATAAGTACTCGCAATTTAATCTTAAAACGCTTAGCTAATTTCTCAAATTTCTCTTTAAGAATTGCCGCGTCAGCTTCCTTGTGCACTTTGACCATCTCACCATACGGCAGATCGATAACGACATGAGTAGCACCAAAAGCGACCTTTTTGGCCATAATCGAGACAAGGATTTTATCATAACTTTCAAAGGATAGCGGCTCTTCTACTTTAATGATAATGTCATCAGCCGGCGCGATATTGAAGCTGCCTCCCCAGACAATACAGCCTTTGGTTTTGTCGATGATTTTATAAATCTCTTCTTTAGTAAATTCAACATCAGCTAAGACTTCCATATCATCAGCTGTGCCGCCGGGAGTAGTTATAGCACGACTGGAGCTTTTAGGTATGGTAAAGCCGGCCGCGGCGATGATGGGGACTACGATCATCGTTGTACGGGTGCCGGGGACACCGCCTATGGAGTGCTTATCAGCCACAATCCCTTTGAAATGGAGTCGCTCTCCTGTCTCGACCATTGCCTTGGTCAGAAAAAAAATTTCCTCCCCAGAAAAGCCCTTGGAGTAGCCTGAAGCGGCAAAGTAGGTCGTCAATACATCCCCAAGTCTTTTGTGGGAAATTTCATCCATGATCGCGTAAATCTCTTTGTAGGTGAGGCTTTTACCGACTAATTTTTTTTGAATTGCCTGTAAGGCAAGTGCCATTTCATCCATAATCAGAAAGTTCCTTTAATTTGTTCGATGCTCATTTTGACAATTGTTTTGACGAGGTTGATGAGAAAATAAACTCCACCATTGATTATCCGGTAGACAGTCGGCCAGATTAATTTGAGTAAGGCGTAAAGTTTTTCTTTCGTCATTTGTTTTTAGTCATTGGTCATTAGTTACCGGTTGGCCTTACAATCCGTGCTTTGATAAGCAACCTCTTCCAGGTAGTACCCGGAGGTGTACATGTAACTAATGTCAGATAATTATCATCGTAATTTTGTTCGAAAACTGTCGTATCTAAGGGACTTGTGATCGTGATAGCGTACACTTTGTAGGTATATTTGAGATGATCCACTGTTAACTCAACCTCATCGCCTACCTCCATAGTATGAGCATAAGCAAATATCGTACGATAGTCTCTTTCTTTGTAAAGTTGAGGAAGTGTCGAATGTCCGAAAATCACCGCGTTGCCTTTGCTCGGCGGTACGGCAGTACCCCCATACTGGACCAGATGAGTCGATAAGTCGTTATCAATCGTTGAGACTTCAGCATCAATAATTTTTAATCGGGGGATTGTGATTGCGTAATGAGTAACCGCTACATCAGTATGTGCTTGCTGGATACTGGGGTACCAGTTTTTGGCGTTAGTGTAATCTACGCCGGTGAGTGAATCAGTCGTGGCCTGGAGAAGATCCCGGAATGAGGATTCATTGAGCATACTTGTCTTAGGGATAGGTGCTGCTATATTAGCTGAGGCAAAGACCGGCCTAAGATAGATTTGAAAGGCAAGGAGAGGGAACGCGAAGTACGCTACCATCACGAAGCCTATAGCACACATGATAAGTCCAAGCAACCGGAAATACTTCCGAGCCGAACGGTTATGTCTTTTAGTATAGATTTTACTCATTGGTTTCCAGGACGATAGTGATATTCCTGGCAAAGCGCGGAAGAAGTGAGGGGAGGAAAGGAATACGGGGCGAGAGAACAATATCTGCACTTGTCACCTGCGGTATGGTCTTTAAGTAATCCTCTGCGTCTGTGAAGGATTTACCGACAAGGCTTTCGACAAGAGTGTCTTTTTCAAGTTTGGGCAATAGTCCTGCTTTCATCACTAATGTGGCTGAGGCATCGTTATTTTTGCCCGGTTTTATATCAGTAAGTTCTGCCTGAATGCCTTTATCAGAGATAGCTAAGTCCTGATCATATTTGCCGTTAAGAGCTCCTTTGGCAATTTCATTAAGATCTGACGTGTCATATTCGATTGTCGTAAAGACGACAGTCCCTTTTATCGTCACTTTTTTGGCTTCTTCTCCTACATCCTTATCAATCGATTTTTTGCTGATCGTGACACTCGTAAAGCCCGGGATAATAGTTTGAGTCGAGTCAGCTTTCTCTTTCAGTGCATCGCGTGCCTTATCCTGAAGATCTTTTGGGAGATTGGTGGTGAGTGTGTCGATATCTTTTTTGGCAACGACTGTAACTGTTTTTTTCGTACCGCCTGAGAATGCACTGTCATTTTTACCCGCCACGCCACTTACGCCCGTAACAGTAAATTTGGTGTTTGAAGGTAAATTGGATTCGGTTCCGATAGCTTTGGCTGTCACGCCTACCTGTGTAGTTCCTGGTTTGGTACCTGAGAAAATATCCCCTGATGCAGATGCGATAATTGCCTCTTTATCTGTTGTAAAATCAAGATTATTAGATGAGGTGAGTACAGTTCCTGCAGGGACTGTGCGTTTGCCATCACTGTTGTTATAAAGAGTAATTGTTCCTTTGGCTTTGTCGCCAACATCTTTTTTACCGGTAGCATCAGTTGATGCGCTACCGTCGAGTGAAGTCTCGACTTCTTTAGCTGCCAGAATTTTTTGTGAGAGATCATTGGAAGAATCGGTACGAAGCGTAATCTCAGTTGACTCATCCAGGTCTTTGGTCTGCATATGCAGTGTGACTGTGGCTTTGAGTGAGTAAAGATAAAAGGCTCCCGCTCCGAGTATGATGATAATGATCAGCGGAATAATGACGAGCCATTTATTAAAACTCATGCCTGCAGTTTTTTTGAGGGGATTAAGCGATCCGATTACTGACATGACTGATCCTAGGATAGCACTAAATTTGGAATCTCCGGTCTTTTCCTCAGCATTTTCCTCCTGTCGGACATGAGTAAAGTTATCTATACGGGGAGTATGCGGTGTGTGATGGCTAAAGGAGGCTGTTGCTTCCTCAGTGTTTTTAGTAAGAATGGGGCCGGATTTTGAAGTTGAGGGAACCGATGAGATATCTTTACCCATCACAAAACCGAAATTGTCTCCATCCCTGGTAATCTCTGCTTCGTCATTTTCTGCCTTCGTAGCTTTATTATCCTCGCTTTTCTCTCCGTTAGCTTTTTCATCTAAGTCTTTACTCTCTTTTTTTGTCGGATGTTTCCCCCCCTCCGGAACTGATGATGATTTTTCTTCGTCACCTTCAAGCGTGACGACTTTAATATCGCCAAGCTCCCTTAGTACTGAAAAGCCCATTTGTTCGGCTGCGCCGTAGACCATAGCTTTGTTGTCAAATCCTTCGGGCAAGACTGAGACTTGGGGTACATGCAGGAAGGGAATACTTTTACTCCAGTGGTGCGCGATAAATTCCTGAGCCTCTTTGTCGACACTTCCGCCGTTAAAAAGAATAAGGCGTGAAGGCAGGACATCGATTGAGAAATGGTGGAGCAGCCGGTCAACTGTCTTTGGCAGTGATTCTTCGATCGGACTGCTGTATGTCTCAAGTATTTTCCCGGCGCGGAAGAGGCTGAGGGTGACCTCAGTCTTGCCGAGTTCTGCCAGGATGGCTGAGAGGGGAGCGCCCTCTTCTTCAGTCAATAAGTGAGAGATTGCCTCACTGATGACCATAAAGCCGATCGGCTCCAGGGAAAGTGAATCACAAATCTTTTTGAGCTTAGAGAGATAGTCTTTTTTGATTTTTTTCTCTTCAACCCAGCTTTCTTTGACGCCGAAGACTGTTTTTTCAGTCTCAATATTAGGCGGAAGACTGTTCTCAGCTTTACTGATTGTTTTATCTAGCGTATCGAGTAACTCGTCTAAATCGATTTCCTCAAGTGGAGTTGAAAACGCAGTCTCGTTTTGTCCGACAATTTCGAGCTTGCCCCCTCCTTCTTTAAGAATCACAGCTGCAGCCTTATCATCTCTCAGGAGGAGAGCTAAATAGTAATTAGACGGACTCTTTTTGCTGAAAAGTGAGGGTACTGGCAGCTTCATAATATTTGCATAGTGCAAAGCGCGTAGCGCAGAGCGAAAGACCACGCTTTGCTCTTTGCGCTTAGCGATTAACCAACGATTCCATAAAGGCGTTTCAGGCCTTTACCAAGGTTATCCTGTTTTATTATCTTAAACGATTTCAGCTCGCCTGTAAAATCGACATGCGGTCCGCCGCAAAACTCAATTGAATAAGGCTTGTCATTACTTCCTTCTTTAGGGCCGATAAAGTAGATTTTGGATTTTTCACCATAGGTATCCATGAAGAGTCCGATAGCTCCCATATCATGCGCTTCTTTGGTCGGGATGAGTTCAAAATGGACTGGGAGATTGGCCTTAATTTTCTCATTGACGATAGCTTCGACCTGCTTTATCTCCTCCTCAGTCAATTTGCGATCGAAGTTGAAGTCAAAGCGTACACGCTCAGATGTAATGTTAGACCCACTCTGATGGACATGACTGCCCAGGACATCACGTAGCGCCTGGTGGAGGAGGTGAGTGGCAGTGTGGCCCATGATAGTTGCTTCCGATTGATCAGCCAGTCCTCCCTTGAACATGCCGCTACTTGCGGTCTTTGAAAGCTCTTTATGTTTGCTGTACTCAGCGTTAAATTCTTCAAAACTTACCGATTTACCTTTTTGCTTGACGAGCTCCTCAGTAATCTCAAATGGAAATCCATATGTCTGAAAAAGATCAAATGCCACCTTACCTGAGATACTTTCTGTTTTTTCCAGGATTTTCAAACCCATATCTAAGCTTTTGGCAAATTTACTGAGTTCTTCATCAAGGAGCGGGGAGATATGCTCACGCTCTTTGTCCTGATTGATTCGTTCATCAAGTCTTACTTCAGTCTCTAAAACTGCATCAATAATTGTTTGAAAGGCCGAGACAGGAGGGAGTGACCCTTTAAGTTGATGCATTTTGACGGCTGCCCGGCGGAGCAAACGCCTTAGTACATAGCCTTGTTCCTTATTGGAAGGCACGACTCCATCAATCATCAGGAATGTAGCAGCTTTGAGATGATCGGCGATAACGCGCATATGGGCTTGAACCTTATGATCAGCATAAGATTTACCAGTGACTTCCTCAATCGTGGCAACTATATTACTATAGAGATCGGTCGTAAAGACATCCGGATTGTGATTTTTGGCAGCAGCCAGGCGTTCCAGTCCCCCACCAAAGTCCACATTTTTTTGCGGTAACTCCTTAAACGAACCATCAGACTGTTTTTGGTACTGCATGAAAACTGAATTACCGATCTCCATGAACCTGCCACAATCACAGTTGGGATGGCAGTGTTCACCAAATGCCTCATCATGGGGAGTACCGAAGTCATAAAAAACTTCAGAATCAGGGCCGCCCGGTTCGCCAACAGGCATATTGTCAGGTACGCCTGACCTGCTCCACCAGTTTTTAGTAACACCATAAGTAAAGATACGGCCGTCCTGCATACCATTGCTTTCTGCGTCATCAATTACTTCTGCTGTTATTTCCTGCTCATTAAAAAGATTTTTCCAGATCCTGATGCTTTCTTCGTCCCTTGGCACCTGATCATTACCGGCAAAGACTGTCACATACAGGCGCTGCGGGTCCAGACCAAGACCTTTTTCATTGTCGGTTAAGAACTCAAAGAACCAGGGGAGTTGCTTTTCTTTAAAGTACCCGCCTGCATCGCTATGCGAAGCATTGCGGGCAGGGTCTCCCAGACTCCAGTTCCCAAGCATGCGGAAAAATGTAGTATGGCGATTGTCGCCGACTTCTTCTATATCCTGGGAGCGAATACAATTTTGGACATTGACAAGACGATTACCCGCAGGGTGAACCTCTCCCAAAAGATAAGGAATAAGGGCCTGCATGCCACTACTGGTAAAAAGAGTTGTTGGGTCGTTGACTAAAACAAGCGGGGAATTGGCTATGCGGTGGTGGCCTTTTTCTTCAAAAAAAGTAATGTAGCGATTTAAAATTTGTTCAGCTTTCATCGTGCGTATTATTATAGCACGAGAGTCAGGTTTTAGGGCATGGGTGTAGCAGCCAGTAAAGGTTAAAGGCATAGTTGTTGGGCTTTTTCCTTTCAACTACACCTTCACCGGAAGCCATAACCAAACCCTTGCTTGTTTAGCCTCTTGACAGCCTTAGCTACCTATGATATAAAAGACAAAGTAAATCCCGTTTGAAGATGCAAGGGTATCCCCTCTGCGTCTTTTGTTTGTTTATTTTAGCTGCCCTGCTGTAAGAGAGTCCGATGCCTAAAAATAGTAAAGAAACCAACATTATACGCCACAACTGGGGCAAGCAATACACCACATTGCCTGAGCTAGATCTCCTTGCAGTTCAACGTGCCTCATATCAAAGTTTTCTTGATAAGCAGATCGGCGACATCCTCCAGGAAATTTCCCCTATTGATGATTTTACCGGTAAGAACTGGAGTCTGGCTTTCCGCGAATACCGTATGGGACAGCCCACCAATACCCCTGAGATCGCGCTTACTAAAGGCCTCACTTTCGATTCCCCCCTCTACGTCAAAGTAACACTCACCAATCTTCGCACCAACGCTACCCATGATGCAGAAGTCTTTTTGGGAGATATTCCTCAGATGACTGATCGCGGGACCTTTATCGTCAACGGTATTGAGCGTGCAGTCGTCAGTCAGATTGTAAGATCTCCCGGTGTTTTCTTCACTGCGACTCATGATCCTGCCACAGGCAAGACTATCTATTCAGCTGAAATTCGTCCGACACACGGCTCATGGCTGGAATTCTCAACTACCCGCTACGGCACTATCACAGTCAAGATCGATCGTCGTCGTAAGTTCTTAGCAACGACCTTCCTGCGAGCTATCGGTATTTCAGCCAATGAAACTATCAAAGAGCGTCTCGCTAACAGTGAGTCAGGTGAGACTGATCCGCTCATTGAAGCCACTTTGCAAAAAGACGAGACAGGTTCAGAGACTGAGGCAGTTATTGAGATCTTCAAGAAAATGCATCCGGGAGAGCCTATCGTTTATGACAAAGTTCGCGAGAATTTCATGAATCTCTTCTTCAATAATCGCCGCTATGATCTTGGTGCTGTCGGTCGCTATAAAATGAATAAAAAGCTTTCAGAAATTGAAGGCTTTAGGTCAACAGAAGAGCGCGTTTTGACAGTTGAGGACATTGTGGCAGCTATCAGTTACCTGATCCAGTTAAATCATGGAAAAGGCATGGTTGATGATATTGATAGTTTGGCAAATCGTCGTATCAGAAGTGTCGGTGAGCTGGTCGCAACGAATGCTTTCCGTGTCGGATGTCTGAGGCTTGAGCGCTCAATTAAAGAGCGTATGAGTCTTATGCAGCCTGATTTGCCGATATCTGTTGCCAACCTTATTAATGCCCGCCCGATCATGGCAGCGATTAACGAATTCTTCCGCACCTCTCAGCTTTCAACTATCCTTGACCAGACCAATCCACTTTCAGAAATTGACAACCTTAACCGTCTGACGGTCATGGGAGCCGGCGGTATCTCACGGGAACGTGCAGCCTTCTCAATCCGTGATATTAACAGTTCACAGTATGGCCGTATTGATCCTATCCGCAGTCCTGAAGGACCGAATATCGGCCTGGTCACCTATATGGCTCTCTATTCTCATGTTAATGGTTATGGCTTTTTAGAGGCTCCTTATCGTAAAGTCGTCAAGGAATCCCGTGGGGGTAAGACTAAGGTCCGTGTTACTGATGAGATTGAGTATCTGGATGCGGATGATGAGCGGGTAAAATATATTACCCATGCCTCACTCGCTATCAGTGATGAGGGAGAGATCATGGACGCGCGCGTCCCTGTCCGTTACAAAGGTGAATTTATCGAGGTAGATCGTGATAAGGTAGATTATATTGATGTCGTACCTCGTCAGGTAGTCGGAACCAGTGCCTCACTTATCCCCTTTGTCGCTCATGATGAGGCTAACCGCGCGCTGATGGGAACTCACATGCAGTGTCAGGCTGTGCCTCTTGTTAAGCCTGACAGCCCGATTGTCGGAACGGGTATGGAATCAGTTGTGTCTGAGGTCATGAATCGGGTGGTCAAGGCTCCCTTTGACGGCAAAGTTACCTTGGTTGATGCCAATAAAGTTATTCTGGAAGGTAAGAAAAATGAAAAAGCAAGTTTTGCTATCAGTTCATTCAGACGTACATCTAACGCTACTTCATACACCCAGCGTGCAGTCGTTTCTGACGGAGATATCGTTAAAAAGGGTGATCTGTTAATTGACGGACCATCATCTCAGAATGGAGAACTCGCATTAGGTCAGAATCTGCTCATTGCCTATGCCTCACTTGACGGTCTTGGCTATGAGGACGCTATCGTGATCTCAGATCGCCTTGTGAAAGAGGATATCCTTTCAAGTATTCATATTGAAAAATATGAAGCCGCAGTTGTGGAGACCAAGCTCGGGCCTGAGGAGATAACACCTGATATCCCCAATGTCAGTGAGGAAGAACTGGCACACCTTGACGCTGAGGGTATTATCGTCGTCGGATCTGAAGTAAGTCCTGGTGATATCCTAGTCGGTAAGATCGCACCAAAAGGTGAGACTGAGCTTACGGCTGAGGAGAGATTGCTTCGGGCAATTTTTGGTGAACAGGCCCGTGAAGTTCGTGATACCTCTTTGAGAATGCCGCACGGAGAGCGCGGAACAGTCATCAGTGTTCAGATTTTGGATCGTAAAAAAGGTGATGAACTCGAGCCCGGTACACTCAAGAAAATCCTCGTTGAAGTTGCTCAGTTCCGTCACGTAGTAGTCGGAGATAAGTTAGCAGGCCGTCATGGTAACAAAGGGATTATTTCACGCATTTTACCGGCTGCCGACATGCCTCATTTGGAAGACGGAACACCTGTTGATATCATCATCTCTCCGATGTCTATCCTTGCCCGTATGAATTTGGGTCAGATCTTAGAAGCGCATCTCGGCTTTGCGGCTCAGAAATTGGGCATGAAAATCGGAGTACCGGTTTTTGAGTCAATCCATGAGGATCGAATTGTCGACCTTCTCAAGCAGGCGGGGCTGCCGGTGAACGGGAAAGTACAGCTTTTTGACGGTCGTACCGGTATGGCTTATGAGAATACGGTAGTAGTCGGTATTGAATACATGATGAAGCTGATTCATATGGTTGAGGATAAGACCCATGCCCGCTCGACAGGTCCTTACTCACTTGTCACCCAACAGCCACTCGGTGGAAAAGCGCAAATGGGAGGTCAGAGGTTAGGTGAAATGGAAGTCTGGGCTTTGGAGTCACATCGTGCGCGACATATCCTGCAGGAAATGTTGACTATCAAAGCTGATGATGTCATCGGTCGGGCTAAAGCATTTGAGGCAATCGTTAAGGGTACCGATATCCCGACACCGAAAGTTCCTGAATCATTTAAGGTGCTTATCAAAGAACTTCAGTCTCTCGGACTCAATGTTGTACCGGTTGGGGCTACCGTCTATAATGAGGTCTCGGAAAATAAAGACGATATAGCCAGTGAAGAGGTCAAAAAAGAGGTTGCTGAATTGAAAGAAGAATTAGAGGCAGACAAAGAAGTCATGGAGCCGGTTGAGGCAGCAGCTACAGGCCTTGAAATAGCTGACAGCGGCGTTGATGTGGCAACGCCTGAAGCAATGGTTGCAGAAGGAGCAAATAATGAATAATAACGGTAAAAAACATATGCGTGATTTAACAATTACTGACTTTAAGGCACTCAAGTTACTGCTGGCAAGTAAGAGTGATATTCAGGACTGGTCTTATGGTGAGATCACTAAGCCTGAGACGATCAACTATCGTACCCTTCGCCCTGAGAAGGACGGTCTTTTTGATGAGCGAATTTTTGGCCCAACGAAGGACTGGGAATGCTATTGCGGAAAGTATAAGAGGATTCGCTATCGGGGCATTATTTGTGACAAGTGCGGCGTTGAAGTGACTCTTTCAAGAGTTCGACGTGAGCGTCTCGGTCATATCAATCTTGCCTCCCCTGTCTCACATGTCTGGTACTTCAAAGGCGCGTCCAGCGCGATGTCCCTTCTTTTGGATATCCCGCAGAAGAATCTGGAGTCAGTTATCTACTATGCTTCGTACTTAGTAGTCGGAGTTGACGAACAGAAGAAAAAAGATGCTATGGATGTCCTCATGGAGAATATCGATAAACGTAAGAATTTACTTAAAGAGAAGATGCAGACTGAAGAGTCTGAGATTAAAGATGAAGCCAAAGACAAGAAAGAAGATACACAGGGGTTAAAAAGAGAACAAAAGCAGCTTATCTCAGATGAGTTAAATCTGGCAAAGCGTCAGCGACTTACCCGTCTGCATGAAGCTTTTGAGTCTGAGTCCAAAAAGCTTGATGAGATTGCGGATACGTTGGCACGACTCTTAAAGAGTCTTCGAACGGGAAGTGTTCTTTCAGAGGATGAGTACTACAAGCTCATGGAATATGAAATCCCTGTTTTCTACACCATCAAAACCGGTTCTGAGGCACTTAATGAGCTTATTATTTCCTTAGATCTCTCACAACTGATTGTCGATCTGCGTAAAGAAGCGGAAAAAGCCAGCGGACAACGCTATCTTAAAATCATAAAGCGTCTCAGGCTCATTGAGAATATGCGTAAGGCGACCGTTGATCCGGCAGCTATGATTCTGACAATCTTACCTGTCATCCCGCCTGATCTCCGTCCTATGGTCCAGCTTGCAGGAGGCCGCTTCGCAACCTCAGATTTAAATGATTTGTATCGTCGTGTCATCAATCGTAACAACCGCTTAAAGCATTTAATGTCACTTGGCGCACCGGAGATTATCCTGCGTAATGAAAAGCGCATGTTACAGGAATCAGTTGATGCACTTATTGACGCGTCACAGCGCGGCAGTCAGGCTATTGCTTCTCCGCTTCGTTCGTTATCAGACATGCTTCGTGGTAAGCAGGGACGTTTCCGTCAGAATTTACTCGGAAAGCGTGTCGATTATTCAGGACGTTCAGTCATCGTTGTTGGGCCTGAGTTGAAGCTCACTCAGTGCGGACTGCCTAAGGAAATGGCACTTGAGATGTTTAAGCCGTTTGTCCTGCGTGAGGTTATCCTGCGGGGCCTTGCTACCAACATCAAATCAGCTAAACGGTATATTGAAAAGCGACCGCCTGAAGTCTTTGATATCTTAGAGGAGATCACTAAGAATCATCCGGTGCTTCTTAACCGTGCTCCAACACTTCACAAATTAGGTATTCAGGCTTTCTATCCGGTACTTATTGAGGGGTCAGCTATTCAGCTCCATCCTTGTGTCTGTACAGGTTATAATGCCGACTTTGACGGAGACCAGATGGCGGTCCACATCCCTCTTTCACAAAAAGCTCAGGAAGAGGCTATCGCACTCATGCTGCCAAGTCACAACCTCTTAAAGCCGGCTGACGGATCTCCTATAACCCTTCCTAACAAGGAGATGGCACTTGGAGTCTACTTCTTAACATCAGTTGATGAGGCACTCATCCGTCCTACTGAAGAGCAAGTCTATTTTGAGAACGAAACAGCCGCAATCATGGCTTATGACATGGGGAAAATAAAGCTCAAGCAGCCTGTCCAGGTTCGTGTCACCAAGGACGGCAGTCATCAGCTGACTGAGACTACAGTCGGACGTATTCGTTTTAATGAACTGCTGCCTAATACATTTGAGTATGTTAATACCTCAATTAATGCAGCCGGGATTAAGAAGTTAATTACCCAGGCAATGAAGTTGTGTACCCCTGAGGAAGTTACAGTCCTTATTGACAGTATTAAGTCGCTCGGCTTTTACGGAGCAACTATTTCAGGGCTTTCAGTCTCTGTTTTTGATACTGAGATGATTCCTGAGAAAAACGGCATGATCGGTGAAGCAGAGACGAAAGTGGCCGGAATTGATAGTGAGTACCAGCGTGGGCTTATCACACTTGAGGAGAAAAAGCGTCTCTCAAATGACGTCTGGCTTAAGACCACAGATGAAATTGCACGCAAGACATGGAATAGCTTTAAATCCAATAATCCGATCAAAGTAACCATTGATTCAGGAGGATCACGTGCCGGAGTTGAGCAGATCAAACAACTTTCAGCTATCCGTGGACTTATCGTTGATCCGCTCGGTAAAATCGTTGAGCTTCCTGTCAAGTCCAACTTCCGTGAAGGTCTCTCAATCTTTGAATATGTCGCTTCAGCCCGCGGATCCCGTAAAGGGTTGACGGACTCAGCCTTGAAGACTGCCAATGCCGGATATCTGACCCGCCGACTTGTCGATGTCTCGCATGATGTCATCATCATGGAGAAAGATTGCGGTTCGACAGAGGGTCTGACTATCAGTGTCACAGATCCTGAGCGTACTGCAGCTTTTGCGGATCGTCTGTACGGTCGTTATCTCTCAGCCAATGCAATGAGTAAGACCCGTAAGGTGATCCTGAAAGCGGGCGAGGAGTTGACCGAGGACAATGTTAAGTTGCTCGTAGATAGTGAAGTCACTGAGGTTGAAGTCAGAACACCGCTTGGTTGTAAGTTAGCGTATGGCATTTGTCAGATGTGTTATGGCTGGGATTTCTCGACCAAGACGACAGTACAATTTGGTGTGCCTGTCGGTGTAGTCGCAGCCCAAAGTATCGGAGAACCGGGAACTCAGCTGACAATGCGTGTTCGCCATTTCGGAGGAGTTGTTATGAGTGACGTGACGCAGGGTCTGCCACGTGTTGAGGAACTCTTTGAGATGCGTACTCCGAAGAATTTGGCACCTATCTCAGGTCTTTCAGGAAAAGTTAAGATCGAGACGACAGAGGAAGGACATCGGGTCCAGATCCGCAACACTCACATCAAGCCTGTGGAAATTCAGGAATACTTCGTACCTTTGGCTGCCACACTCGCAGTTGAAGACGGACAGGATGTCACAGCAGGGACAGCTTTAGCTCAAGGCTATTTGGATCCGAAAGAAGTGCTTAAGGTAGGCGGCATTATCCAGGCTCAGAAGTACTTGGTAACTGAAGTGCAAAAAGTATACGAATCTCAAGGTATCGGTATTAACGACAAGCATTTTGAGGTCATTTTGCGCAAGATGTCTGACAAGATCGTGGTTGAGACAGTCGGTGATACCTCACTTATCCCGGGAGACTTTGTCACTCGAGCAAGATTTGAAGAGATCAATGCTGAAATCCTTTCAGAAGGCGGCGTACCGGCTACCGGTCGACAAGTGATCCTGGGTATCACCAAAGCTGCCTTGTTCTCAGATTCATGGCTCTCAGCTGCATCATTCCAAGAGACCACCAAAGTCCTGACTGAAGCTGCTTTGGAAGGCCGTGAAGACAGACTCATCGGACTGAAAGAAAACGTCATCATCGGTCGCCTGATCCCGGTCGAGGGAAAAGAATTAGCTGTCGCACGTGAGATAGAGCAGGAAGTAACTGCTGAAGTTGCTGAAGCAGCAGCACCCATCACTGAGTCTGAGCCTACTGTGGAAGCTGCTGCATAATCCCGCCCTCTCAGTTTGTCTGTTTGAGCAGATTACTTTCGTTCCGGAGGCTGGATGTGGTATAATCTGATTCTAATTAAGAATTTAGAGTTAAGAATTAATAATCTATAAGGAAGTTCCTTATATAACTCTCAATTTTTAATTGTTAATTTTTAATTGTTTTTATGCCTACATTATCACAGCTGGCCAAACAAGGCCGACATAAAAAAACGAAAAAGGTAAAAGCTACCGGTCTTCGTCGTTTTTTCAATGCAAAAGACCGCGAATATAAAGAGCTTGATTCCCCGCAAAAGCGTGGTGTCGTTACCCTCGTTAAGACCATGACGCCAAAAAAGCCTAATTCGGCTCTGCGTAAGGTAGCCCGTGTCAAGCTCTCCAATAAAATCGAGGTTACCGCTTATATCCAAGGCGTCGGACATTCACTTTCTGAGCACGGTATCGTCTTGGTCCGCGGCGGCCGTGTCAAAGACCTTCCGGGGGTCAAATACCATATCGTCCGTGGTAAATATGACCTTCAGGGAGTAGAAGGACGTCGCTCGTCACGCAGTAAATATGGCGCGAAGATGCCACAAGGCAAATAACCTATGAGACACGCAAAAGTTACTAAAAGAGTTACAGAGCCGGATGAGATCTATGGCAATGTCATGGTGGCCAAACTCATCAATCGCATCATGGAAGATGGCAAAAAGACGATTGCTGAGCGCAATGTCTATAACGCTTTCAAAGAACTTGAGAAAAAAGGTGATCCGATGCAGCTTTTTGAAAGGGCTATCCAAAATGTCGGTCCGAAAATCGAAGTTAAAGCCCGTCGTATCGGCGGAGCTAATTTCCAGGTCCCGACAGAAGTCAGACACGATCGCCGTATGGCCCTGGCACTGCGCTGGATCGTCGAGGCGGCCCGTAAGAAGTCCAACAAGGACTTCCACTCATTCTCTGAGAAATTAGCCGCAGAATTCCTTGCAGCCGCCAATAACGAAGGCGATGCCATCCGCAAGAGAGACACAACCCTCAAACAAGCAGAGGCTAACAAGGCTTTTGCCCATTTTAGGTGGTAGTTTCTATCTAAGGTTAGGCGAGAAGCTCCGAAAGGGGCTTTTTTTGTATTCTGATCAGATTAAAAGAGGTTCCAGACGTACTGATTGGTGATTTCGTGGTGATAGAGGATTTCTTCAGGTTTTACACGGGTGCCTAACTCGCGCGGGCAACGGAAGCTAGACGCTTCCTTAAAGGCATGGAATTTTTCTTTGTTATCTTCGCCAAGTATTTTGGCTATAAAATCGCTGCCTTTGAAAAGCCGCATGGCGTCATTGATATTTCCCGGCAGGAAGCGGAGACGATCACGCTTGCTGGTATCTTTGGTGATTCTGTCTCCTTCAAGTCCTGTGCGGATAAGTGTATAAAGAGCGAGGTAGGGGTTGGCATCAGGTGCTACCGAGCGAATTTCAATTCTGGCTGACTTTTCATTACCTACAGGAATACGGATCATTGAGCCGCGGTCAATGGGTGAGACTTTGATCTGATTTGGTGCTTCAAAGTGCGGGTCAAGTCGTCTATAGGCATTGACACTTGAGTTAAGAATAAGACAAATATCCGGCGCGTGATTGAGCACTCTCTCGATAAAGTCCCAGGCAATTTTGGACAATCCATCCTGACCATCTTTCTGATAAAAAATATTCTTAGTGTTTTTAGCAAAAGAAAGGTTAATATGCATGCCGCTGCCGTTAATTCCGGTTACAGGTTTGGGGAGAAAAGTCGCGGTCATACCCATATTCTCGGCTACCTGGCGACAGACGAGTTTGTAAAGTTGTATCTGATCAGCAGCCCTGAGTGCTTCAGTATAGGAAAAATTCAGCTCAAACTGCGATGGGGCGACTTCGGGATGATCTTTTTCATTGTGAAAACCCATAGCCCGCTGTGCCTCGGCAGCGGTGTCAATAAAGCGTTTGAGGCGGTCTAACGGAAGCGAGTGATAATAACCACCGGTGGAGATCAATGAAAACCCGTTATTTTTTTCGTAATTGATCTCCGCGTCTACTCCATCGACCAGGAATCCCTCTATTTCTGCTGAAGCATACACATTGAGGCCTTTTTTGGTTTTAAGTTCCTTTGTCAGCTCCTGGAGAAGTCCGCGAAAATCTGAGGAATAGGAGGAACGATCCCTATTGCAGACGTTAGCAAACATGATGATTTTTCCCGGACCGAAGATATCAGCCGGAAGCCAGAAAAGGCTCGTCCAGTCAGGGTCAAGCCTCAGATCCGACTCCATCTGTGCGGTAAAACCACGGACAGAGGACCCGTCAAAAGTGAGATTGTCTGATGAATCAAGAAAAAACCTTTTATCATAGTCGAGCATATGAAATCTGCCTTCGATATCGGAAAAACAAAGCGTAACAGCTTTGATCTTTTTCTCGTCAGTCAGGTACTTGCGGTATTCTTCTTCCTGAGCTTTAGGATCTGTATCATCCCGTTTACCCTTTGCGGTGAGATTCATCTCCTCAAGCTGGTCATAGGGGATTTCGAGGAAACTCTTTAAAGAATTATCATTATTCATATAATAATTAACATAAATCTAGTACTAATTAACATTAAAGTCAATAGATCAGATCACATTACTTAACTTGACATAGAAAATAAGAGTTTGTATACTGTCAATCAGTTCATACATGCGTCCCGATGTAAATCGGGGAAGTCTACCGCAGTAGACAAGGGAAGCACCATTCGGAGCCTCCCATGCAGCGTAGGAGAAAGCGATTTCCGCATTACTACGACAGAAGGCAACTGTAAAATCAGCCAAAGCGAATTGTCCTGTAAGGGAACTAAGCGCCTAAATAAGGATTAATCTTTTATTTAAGCGCCGAAAGGCGTTTTTTTATTAGCTTAATTAAAGCAAGGTGGTACCACGGCTTAAGCCCGTCCTTGTTCCTCATCCGCCAGTTGGCGGATTGGGAGCAGCGACGGGCTTTTTGATGCCTGAGAGGGGGTGAAAATATATGGGAAAAGAAAACATACAATTTATAGTCGCAGATGCAACACATATCGATGCCGCGAAAAAAGTTTCGGATTGGGTAAGTTCAAATGATGCTATGTTGCCTAAGTCACCTGAACAAGTTCTTGAGAACTTCAGTACCGGACATGCCGTGATTGGGTACGATGGTACTGCGCTTGTCGTTCATGCGGCCTTAACTCAGGTCAATTCTGACCAGACTGCCGAAGTAGGGTCGCTTTTTACTGAAGAGACTCATCGACATATGGGACTTGCACGAGAAGCTGTCCATGTCTTACTGGAACATGGGAGAAACTTGTATCCTGACCATACACTTTATGCAATCGCAAATGAACGAAGTGCGCCACTCTTTCAAAAAATGGGTGCCAGAGAGATGCAGACAGATGAACTGGGAGATGAAGTATGGGCGTCATGTGATACGTGCCCACGAAAGCCTGAACGAGTAGAGGGTTGTCCGTTTAAGTGTTGCGATACGCCTTTTGATCTGACACATGTTAAATCAGAATAATTATGAAACTCTTAAAACAACTTATCAGTATAGAGTCAGTTTCGGGGAATGAGAGCGCCATTCAAGAATTTATTAAAGCGTATCTTGTCACGCTGGGATTTAGCCCTACTTCCTATAAAGGAAATGTAATGGTGAAGATTTCAGGGCAAGATACGCATAAGGCGCTTATCTTTAATGCTCATGTTGATACTGTCGCTGTAGGGGAGATTTCCAGTTGGGAATATAATCCGTTTAAAGGTATTGTCGAAGATGACAAGGTTTATGGTCTCGGAGCAAGTGACGAAAAAGCAACGATAGCGGTCATGCTTCATCTTGCCGAGATACTTGTAAAGCAACCTCCAGCAGTCGATGTCTGGCTGCATTTTGTTGTGAAGGAGGAAGTAGACGGGTCAGGGACAAAAGACTGTCTGGAGTGGTTTACAGAGCATGAGAGGAGGCACTATCAAGAAGTAGCAGGAGTTTTGGGTGAACCTACCGGTCTTGCAAGTATTGAGGTAGCTCATAGAGGAAATGTCTTTCTTACTCTTACTTCCTTTGGTGATAGCGGTCATGCTTCGGATCCCGCGAAGATCAAAACGCATGCGGCTTTTGAAATGTTTGCTTTTATAAAGAAAGTAGAAGTATTGGGCAAAAAATGGGAGAAGACATATAGTGATTCAATTTTAGGTAAGCCGACGATTGGTCTTTTGACTTCGATATCAGCCGGAGACAAGCTGAGTCCGAATAAGTTTCCTGATTCCTGTACCGCAACAATTGATATTCGAACAACTCCGGCCCTACATGAGAAGGTGTTGGCCGAGATTAGTGCGCTGGATAAAAAGGTCAAGGTCTCATTTAGTTATCCACCTCTTTTTTATGGAAATACCAATTCGGATGAGAGGATTGTAGAGGTAGCAAAAAGAGTGACAGGTTGTCCACTCGATATGTCTACCTGGTCAAACGATTTATGTTTTTTTACTGAGCATAGTATCCCGACTATAGTTTATGGACCGGGGAATAAAGAAAGGATTCATAATGTAAATGAATATTGTGAAGTAGCTAATTTACAGAAATGTCTGAAGCAGTACCAGGGGATAATAAAGGCGTTTGGCGTTACTGGATTGTAATGCCGAGGATTTTGTCGCCGATTGCGATTTTATCTACCACATCGAGTCCTTCCGTCACCATGCCAAAGTTAGTATAAGCACCATTAAGATGACTTGAATCTTCTTTAGTGACAAAGAATTGCGAATCATTTTGTACTTTTCCGTCTCCTCTACTGGCTGCGCCCAGGGATCCGCGCAGGAATGGTTTATCATTGAATTCAACAGGTATACTACCCCCACCTGTGCCGTCTCCTTTTGGATCTCCTCCCTGGATCACCCAATCTTCAACTCTGTGGAATGTCAGATTGTTATAGTAGCCGTCTTTGGCTTTTTTGATAAAATTTGCCACTGTGTAAGGAGCGTCTTCACCATAGAGGACGAGGGTGATGTCGCCTTTACTCGTCTTAATTACGGCTGTAGCTGAGGCGGTTTTGTAGCTTTCAAGGGAAGCTTGAGTCACTGGAGAAGATTGAGCGGTTTGTTGTTGCTGTTGTTGTAACTGATTTTGTCCTTGTTGACTGAGAGGGGGAGTTTGGGTAATAAAGTCCATTTGTTGGGGGATCTGGGTAATTGAAACCTGACCTTTAGGGGGTGTACTCAGTCCCAGGTATCCTGCCTGACTACTATAAAAGAGAACAGCAAAAATAGCAATGATAACAATGAGAATAGTCAGCTGGATTTTATTCATTTGGATATTGTAGCAATTTATTTTGGTTTGACAAGCTCTTCAGAGAATACCACTTCTTTGCCTTGTGAGCTCCAATCAGGTACAATTACCACAGTAAAACGCTCTTCATTCTCAAAGCCTACAGCTTTGCATCATGATATCGCGTCTACGTGGCAAGGCACTCATTGAATTTCGGTAGAATATTCGCCGTTCCCAAAGATTATACGTTTACGGAGCAGACAAACTATGGAACAACAAAACATTCGCAATTTCGCTATCATCGCGCATATTGATCACGGGAAGTCGACATTATCAGACCGATTACTCGAGATCACGCATACCATCGCTAAAGATAAATTAGGCGAGCAGTTCCTCGACCAAAATCCGATCAGTAAAGAGCGGGGGATCACGATCAAGCTCGCTCCTGTCAGGATGAAGTATCACTCCGGGGATCAGGAATATGAACTCAACTTGATAGATACTCCGGGCCACGTCGATTTCTCGTATGAGGTTTCACGCACCTTAGCCGCCTGTGAGGGTGCAGTCTTATTGGTCGATGCGACACAGGGTATCCAGGCACAGACTGTGGCGCATTTCCATGCTGCCAAGAAAGAAGGACTGGTCATGATCCCGGTCATCAATAAAATTGATCTAGACAACGCGATGACAACTGCGGTTATTAAGGAGCTTGTGGAGGTCTTTGGCTTTAAGCAAGAAGACATTCTCCTCATCTCAGCCAAAACTGGAGAAAATGTCGAGGTCCTACTTGAAAAAATTGTTGAGAAGTTCCCCTCACCTCAAGGTGATCCCGATGCACCTCTGCGAGCCCTTATTTTTGATGCTGTTTATGACGAATATCGCGGAGTCGTATCCTATGTGCGGGTGATGGATGGGAGTGTCAAAAAAGGGGATAAAGTGCAGCTTTTCCAGAGCGGTGTCAAGACTGAGGTCACTGATGTCGGGTATTTCTCACCGTACTTGGCTTCAGATACACTTCTTAATACAGGTGAAATCGGCTATGTGATTACAGGTATTAAGAATATCCGTGAGGCCAGGGTGGGAGATACTATTATCGAACAAAATAGCTCAGTTGATGCTTTGCCTGGTTATACTACGCCAAAACCAATGGTTTTTTTTGGGATGTATCCGAGGGATCAAAAAGATTTTGCGCATCTTAGGGACTCTCTTGGCAAACTTTCCCTCAATGATACTGCACTTACCTATTCAGAAGAGTATTCAGCCTATTTAGGAAGTGGCTTTAGAGTAGGATTCTTGGGACTTCTGCATGCTGAGATTGTCAAGGAACGGCTACAAAAAGAATTTGATCTGGAATTACTTTTGACTATGCCGCAGGTGCTTTATGACAGGCGGGAAGACGGTACGATCTATGAGCCGTATATGTTGCTCACTGTCTATGTCCCGACTGAGTATGTCGGCGGGGTCATGGGGGTCTGTCAAAAGAAAAAAGGAAGTTTACTCGATATGAAATATCATGAGTCATACGCGACTCTCTCCTATGAAATGCCTTACTCAATGTTCATGCGCGGGCTCTCAGCTGAGATAAAATCAATCTCAAGCGGATTTGCCAGTCTGGATTATGAAATTAGCGAATACAAGCTTGCCGATCTGGTTCCTCTTGAGGTAAAGATAAATGATAATGCAATTGATGTTCTTTCAGAATTGGTTTATAAAGATGAAGCGATGTATATTGCACGTGAAAAAGCCGGAAAATTAAAAGACTCTCTCCCCCGTCAGCAGTTCCGCCAGATTATCCAGGCGGTTCTGAGTAATGCCATAGTCGCACGGGAAGAAATACCGCCTTTCAGAAAAGATGTCCTCGCCAAAATGAGCGGCGGAGATCGCAGTCGTAAAGACAAATTACTTGAAGCACAGAAAAAAGGAAAGTCACGTATGCTTCAGACAGGCAAGGTTCAGCTTCCGCAGGAAGCCCTATTTTCGTTGATAGAGAGTTAGAAGGTATAGGTTTAGTTGTGGCTACTAGTATGGTTTTGGGTATAGTTATAAGGTTATTCCTATAACCTATGACCACAACTTTGCCAGCCGCTATACCCAAACCTTATGTCAATTTATGAAACAATTTATACAAAAAGTCGAGCCTATTCCTTTTACCAAAGACGGGTTTGAGAAGATTCAAAAAGAGCAGGAACAACTTCTGGTTGAGCGTGTTGATGCTCTTACTCATTTGAAGAAGTCACGTGAGATGGGAGATTTGAAAGAAAATGGCTATTATCAGGCTTCCCGTCAGAAAATGAACGCGATTGACGGCAGGCTACGCCGTATCAAATTTCTCCTCAAATACGGGGTAGTCCTCTCCCCCAGTCAATCGGGGATGGTTGAAATCGGGTCGACAGTAACGCTTAAAACAGGTAATAACGAAGTGACTTATCAAATAGTTGGAGGCGAAGAATCAAATCCATCTGAAGGAAGGATCTCGCATCGTTCGCCACTCGGGAAAGCGTTATTTTCTCATAAAACAGGTGAGAAAATAACCTTAAATTTACCCGCAGGTTCTACAGACTACCTCATTAAGAAGATCTCCTAAGACGAAATGACCTTGACTCCCTCTCCAGTAAGGAGAGGAGTATAGAGTTAGGCTATTATAGTGCAAAAAACAGGATGGCTCCGATCAGGCTCAAGACTGAGAAGAATGCTCCCAGGCCGATGATAGTTGCCCCCGGTCCCGGACTGGCAATAGTCGGAGTAGGTGTATCAGCTCCGGCAATAGTCGGAGTAGGTGTATCTGTGAGTCCGGCTGTCGGTGTAGCAGTCGGACCTGCGACACTTATGGTCTGGAGACAACCGGCAGAAGTATTAGAGGCACCTCCGTCATCAGTTAAGGTCGCGGTAGCTTTGAAGGTGCCACCCGCGCTATATATATGGGAAGTAGTTGCTGAGACGGAAGCAGTCGCTAAGCCGTCGGTAACTGAGGCAGTGTTGCCATCACCAAAATCAAAATCTGCTTTGTTAATAACGCCGTCATTGTCAGTTCCGACGGCAGTAAAGTTAACAGTCAACGGCGCTGCGCCTGATGTCACATCAGCTGTGAGTGAGGCGCAGGCAGGTATCTGGTTGGTGGCTTCGGTAATAGTCGGAGTGGGTGTGTCTGTCGGAGGCTCGACTACTGCAGGAGTAACGATATCGATGATGGCAGGGGTACTGCTTGATAGGACATCTTCACTTGCCTGGTCGGAGGTGCCGATGGAGAGAACCTGTGTCTGGGTACCGTAGATAACCTGGGTGGGTGTATCTGTGCCGGCGAGTGCTTTCAGGTGCAAGGTACCGATCTCTGTTGGGGTCTGAATAGCCTTGGTAAGATCTGAGCCGACAGACAAGGATACAAGGATTTTGCCGTCTTCATAGACCGGACCCTCATTGATAGTCGGGAAGGCGGTCTTGTTAGGTTCAAAGGCAGGTTCCCCGCCTGTCCCTGAGGCTGTAGCAAGTTTGGAACTGTCGTACTGGATCTCGAGGCGAACGAATGAAACCAGATTAGAACTCGGGTCAACACTGAGCTTAAGATCGATGACGTCATCAACTTTGGCCTGAATCGGATTTGAGGGCGTTGAAGGTGGTGTAAAACCCAGAGTGGAGGCTGCCTGCGCACGAGAACGAACTTCCTGCTGCTGTTGGAGGAGGAAAATGGTGACAGGAATACCGATGAGGACAAGAACGATGAGGGCTATGACGATTATTTTTTTGGCAGAAAACATAGCAATGAGACGTACAAATGGTACGTCACTTTCATCGTATATGAATTAAAGAAGAGGTGTCAAGCGAGCTGTGAAATAGGTATAGGTTTAGGTATAGCAGCCATAACTGTACCTACTACCTAAATTTTGTAAAACCCTTGACAATTCAAGGCGTATATTGTATAAATTAGCAGTAACAATTAATGAGTGATTACTCAGCATTATATAGATTACTATGGCAAGCAAATCGAATGTCAAATCCGAAATTAAACCACTCTTTGATAACGTCTTAATCAAGCCTGAAGAGGCAGAGACAAAGACTGCTAGTGGCATTATATTGCCGGACTCTGTTAAAGAAAAACCTCAGCTCGGAACTATCATGGCTGTAGGGAATGGTCATATAACTCCCGAGGGTAAAACAGTCCCGATGACTGTCAAAGCAGGACAAAAGGTAATGTATAAAAAATGGGGCGGTAATGAAGTTAAAGTAAATGGTGAGGACTGGATGATGGTCGAACAAAAAGACATTCTCGCAATCGTTGGTTAACAATTACGTAAATTCTAAGCGCTAATTTCGAAGCTCGAAACAAATATAAAATAATAAATACAAAATAGTTTCGGATTTCGATATTCGGATTTAGAGTTTCTTTTCCGAAGGAAAAGTATTATGGCAAAGCAAATTATATACGGCACAGAGGCACGGGCAAAGCTCAAATCAGGTGTAGATCAACTGGCTAACGCCGTGGCTACGACACTTGGACCAAAGGGCCGCAACGTCGCGCTTGATAAAAAATGGGGAGCCCCTAATGTCATCCATGATGGTGTCACTGTTGCAAAAGAAATTGAACTCAAAGATCCTTTCGAAAACATGGGCGCACAACTGGTCAAAGAAGCTGCTTCCAAAACAGCCGATGTCGCCGGAGACGGTACAACTACCTCCACAGTTCTCGCACAATCAATTGTCAACGAAGGTATCAAAATGATCACCGCAGGTGCTAACCCGATGGTCATGCGCCGCGGTATTGAAAAAGCCGGTGAGCACGTCGTCACAGAACTGAAAAAAATGGCCAAGGATATCAAGGAGACGGATATTGCCAATGTCGCAACTATCTCTGCCGGTAACGCAGAACTCGGACAACTCATCGCTGAGGCTTTGAAGAAAGTCGGTAAAGACGGTGTCGTCACTGTAGAGGAAGGACGAAGTCTCACCACAGAAATTGAGTATAAAGAAGGTATGGAATTTGATAAAGGCTATGTCTCAGCCTACTTTGTCACCCAGCCTGAGAAGATGGAATCTGAGATCGAGAGTCCTTATATCCTTATTACCGATAAGAAAATCTCAGCTCTTAACGAATTGCTGCCATTCCTTGAGAATTTAGTTAAAGTCACCAAAAATCTCGTTGTAATTGCGGATGATGTTGATGGTGAGGCATTAGCCACACTCGTTGTGAATAAGCTTAAAGGTACCTTTAATACGCTGGCTATTAAAGCACCGGGCTTTGGTGATAGACGAAAAGAAATGCTCCAGGATATCGCAGTCCTGACAGGCGGAACGGTGATCTCTGAGGATACGGGACGAAAGTTAGATAGTGTCACGCTTGAGGACTGTGGACGGGCTGATAAAGTCTGGGCTGATAAAGATAATGCCCGCGTAATCGGCGGTAAAGGTGACAAAATAGCTATTACTGCACGTGTCAAACAAATCAGGATGGCAATTGAGAAAACCACATCAGAGTTTGATCGGGAGAAACTCCAGGAAAGACTCGCTAAATTATCAGGTGGTGTAGCAGTCATTAATGTCGGAGCAGCAACTGAGGTGGAGTTAAAAGACCGCAAAGAGCGTGTCATTGATGCCGTTGCTGCAACTAAAGCCGCCCTTGAGGAGGGAATCGTCCCAGGAGGATCTGTCGCACTTCTTGACGTTGCGACTCGTATGACGACTAAGCCTCTTGAAGCAGCTAAAGCCTCACGAGATGAGGTCTTTGGGTTTGAGATCGTCAAGTCAGCACTCGAGGCACCTTTTATCCGTCTTATGCAAAACGCAGGGCTTGATGCAGGACAACTCATCGCTAAGGCACGCGAAGTATCTGCCGCCGGACAGGGCTTTAATGTCATGACAGTTGAGTCTGCTGAGACTGCAACACCTGTTGATATGCTTAAAGAAGGCATCATTGATCCTCTCAAAGTAGTTCGCAGCGCAGTGCAAAATGCAGTCTCTGTCGCCACAATGATTTTGACCACTGAGTCATTGGTAACTGATATTCCTGAGGAGAAGCCAGGCTTACCCGGTGCCGGTGGCATGCCAGGGGGTATGGGTGGAATGGACTACTAAGTCAGTAGTCAGTTGTTAGAAGTTAGTTGTTAGTTAGGGATCCGCGATGAGCGGATTTTTTGTTGGTTTTTAAGCGGAGCGGTTGGCGTCAATGACTTCCTCACTACCGCCAAGAATTTCTCTCCAGTTACCGAGTTGACGGAAGATTTGGATATACGTCTGAGCTTCCCTGATCTTGAACAGCCAGGTAAGGAGAAGATAAATAACAAGTCCTGCCAGACTTGAGATGCCTGTCAGCATGATGAGATTGACCGTGCGGGTGGTGTCAAAGACTAGCTCATCAAGAAGTTTAATCGGAACGTATAGTGCAAGCCCGGTAAAAAGTGTGGCAACAAAAAATTTAGTGAAAGAGATAAGGAGCGTACTGCGGTCAAAGCCGCCTGTCTTACGGTCAAGATAGATAAAGAGAAGGATAAGCTGTAAAAAATTTGAGAGTGTGAAGGCTATCGCGATACTTGAAAGCCCCATATGATTGATCACGACTAAAATATAGCTGAGTATAAGAAGGAAGACAGTGGCAATGGCACTGGTCACAAGGGGAATAAAGGTGTTATGGAGCGCGTAGAAAGCTCTGTAGAAAAGAACGATCAGTCCCTGAGCAAAAATAGAGATTGCCAGAAAGGCCAGTGTCGTACCGGTAAGCACTGTCGCGGGCCAGTCAAATTTATCAGCTCCGTAAATAAGACGGACAATCGGGATGCGCAGTACTAAGATCAGAGCTGAGACAGGTAAGATCAGATAAAGCATCTGATTGAGACTGGCAAGAAAAGTGGCTTTGAATTCTTCCAGATTGTTGCGTTCGCGGGAGAGGACAGGAAAAGCAGCCTGGGCAATGCTGTAGCCAATGAGTGAGACAGGAGCAAACATCAGCGTTTTGGCGTAATCAAAAAGTAAATGCATGCGTCCGGGATCCGTCATAAATGAGATGATGGCGGCAATAACAATAGTCCCGAGCTGCTGGATCCCCACCTGAATAGTTCGCGGCCACATCAGCTTGAGGATCTTACGTACTCCATCATTACCGAAAAGCTGTGAGGACGGGGTAAAGTGAAAGCCTACTTTTATAGCAAGGGGGATCTGACAGACGATATAAATGATTGATCCGAGGACGGCACCAAGGGGAGCCGAATAGATCCCAAACCAGCTATGCAGAAAGATGATACCTAAGATAATACCCAGGTTGTAAAGCGCCTGGGCAAATCCCGGGATAAAGAAATGATTGTAAGACTGGAGGAGCGCGGTAAAGAAAGTACCTACAATAAACAACAGCTGCCCGATAACCAGTAGTCGCATCAGGTTGGCCATAAGTGTCATCTGGGCTGGTGTGAAGTTGGCGCCAACATTGAAAAGTTCGAGGAAAAAAGGAGCGAATACGGCAACAATAAGCGAAAGGAGTGCAAAGATCCCTATCCCTACTACTAAAAAGGTGGAGGCCATACTATGTCCTTCTTTGGCTCTCCCGCGGCTGAGATAATCAGAAAAAACAGGGATAAATGCGCTTGAGAAGGCAGCGGCGACAACGAGTTGAAAGATGGTATCCGGAAGGATTGAGGCATAGTTGTAGACTCCAAGGGTACTTGTCGGGCCAAAAATTGAGATAAGAAGGCGGCTTCGAACGAGTCCCAGAATTTGTGAAAATATAACTGTCGCCATGAGGATATAGGCCGCGGAGATGATATTGGTTTGCCTTTTTAACAGAACCTCCAATCCTCGTTTGAAAATATCACTCATAGACATTTATTGTAGTGGGTTTTCTGTGAAAAGTCATTATCAAAAGGTCGAAGACCTCATCCTCCTATCCCTCTCCTCTGAGGAGAGGGAAGGGTGAGGTAAAGCTTATTTATATGCTCAGCTCATTGCGTATGAGCTTCAAACATGGTAAAATACCATCTATGCCAATTCTCAAACACGCCAAGAAAAAGCTGAGACAGGATATCCGTAAAGAGTATATCCAGGATAACGCGAGGGTGCATTATAAGCAGCTTATTAAAAAAGCTAAAGAAAATCCGTCAAAGGCTACCATTAGTGCTGCTTTTCAGGCGATCGATAAAGCTGCTAAGAAAAATCTTATTCATGACAATAAAGCAGCTCGTCTGAAGTCAGCTCTCTCAAGAGCCTCAGGTGATAAGCCTACCCAGACTCCCGCTCCAAAGAAGCATCTGACTAAAGCCGCTCAGGCCAAAGCTAACAAGAGTATCAGTAAAGCACCTGTGGCTGAAGTGGTACCCGTCGTTGAATCTCCCAGAACTTCTCCTAAAGCGAAGAAAGCAACACCCAAGAAGAAATAAGCTCCTCAATTGATCTACTTCCACAAAAGCGTTATAATCCCCTTAGGCAATTTTCAATTCGAAATTTACAATTTGAAATGAATGTTTAAAGATTTAAATTTAAAACATTTGTATTTCATTAAAAATTGAAAACTGAAAATTTCAAATTAAACCATGATTGATATTAAAATTCTCAGAGAGAATCCGAAAGATATTGAGACAGCAGCTCGAAATAAAGGTATAACAATCAATGCCGCACACATTCTCGAGATCGATGAAAAATACCGTGAGCTTTCCTCTGTTGTTCAGCTACTTCGTGAAGAACGTAATCAACTCGTAAAAGCCGGTTCATCAACACTTGAAAGTGAAAGGAATTCCGCTATCGCGGAGGGGAAGAAATTGAAGGTCCTCCTTGAGCAAAAAGAGCATGCGCTTAATTCAGTAAAAGATGAGTTGGATAGGGCGCTCTTGACTATTCCTAACCCCGCGAAATCAGATGTTAAGATCGGTAAGGATGAGACTGAGAATGAAGTTATCCGTAGTGTTGGAGAGCCCACGAAGTTTGCTTTTCCTCCCAAAGATCACCTAGAGCTTGGTGAGGCGCTTGGTATTATTGATGTCCAGACTGCAAGTCAGGTCTCAGGAAGCCGTTTTAACTACCTCAAAAATGAAGCGGTTCTCCTGGAGTCAGCCCTTAAGGAGTTGGCTTTTGAAGTTTTGCTTACCGAAGGGTTTATCCCTGTTACACCACCTGTTCTTATCAAGCATGAAGTCATGGACGCGCTTGGTTATACAGCCATGGGGGAGGCAGACAATATCTTTTCCCTTGATAAAGACGGTCTGTATCTGGTTGGTACTTCAGAGCAATCGATTGTGCCGATTCACATGAATGCTACTCTCAAAAAAGAAGATCTGCCACGACGTTATGTCGGGTACTCAACCTGTTTTCGCCGTGAAGCGGGGAGTTACGGGAAAGATACAAAAGGAATTTTTCGTGTTCATCAGTTTAATAAAGTTGAGATGGTCTCATTTGTTGAGGAAGGGGATGATGATCGTGAGCATGAGTATCTCCTTGGTCTTGAAGAAAAGTTTTTCCAGATGCTCGCACTCCCCTACCAGGTGGTTCGTATTTGCACCGGGGATTTGGGCTTTAATGCAGCCCGTAAATACGATATCGAGGCTTGGATCCCATCACAAAATAAATACCGTGAGGTGACATCGACATCAACAGTTACTGATTTTCAATCACGACGTCTTAACATGCGCTATAGTGACGGCAACGAGAAAAAATACCTCAGTGTCCTCAACGGGACGGCATTTTCAATGAATCGGCCGATTATTGCCATCCTTGAAAATTATCAGCAGGAAGACGGCTCAGTCGTTATCCCTGAGGTCTTGCGAAAATATATCGGTAAGGATAAAATAACGCCTCGAAGATAAGGGAATTACAGCCATTTTATTAAACACACATGGCTGGTATGTGCTATAATTAGCCTCTATGCTTCCCTTACTTGGTAAATTTTTCGACAGTAATGATCGTGAGATTACCAACCTCTCGAGTACTGTTAAAGCTATTAATGACCTCGATTCAAAGATTAAAAAACTGAAGGATACGGATTTTCCTAAACGAACTCAGGAACTTCGTGATCGGGTAGCTAAGGGTGAGTCACTTGATCTCATCCTCCCCGAAGCATTTGCACTGGTTCGCGAAGCGGCGTCACGAACTGTCGGGCTCAGACATTATGATGTCCAGCTGATAGCGGCTACAGTTCTTTCACGCGGAAAGATCGCCGAACAAAAAACAGGAGAGGGAAAGACAATGTCGGCAGTGCCGGCTCTGTATCTCAACTCTCTTACAGGGAAGAGTGTCCATTTAGTAACAGTCAATGACTACTTAGCCCGTCGTGACGCCGGTTGGATGGGTCCTATCTTTCACTTCCTCGGACTAAGTGTCGCATCAATGATCAGTGAGGCATCATTCATCTATGATCCCTCTTTTACGAAAGAAGGAGAGGTTGATGAGCGGCTTTCTCATCTCAGGCCGATTACCCGTCAGGAAGCGTATAAAGCGGATGTTGTTTATGGCATTAACTCAGAATTTGGTTTTGACTATCTGCGTGACAATATGGTGCAGGATCCGGAACAACTTGTACAACGGGATTTCTACTTTGCAATTGTTGATGAGGTGGATTCAGTTCTCATCGATGAGGCTCGTACCCCCCATATCATCTCAGCTCCGGATGAGGCGCCCTCTGCCAAATATTATGAATACGCTAAACTCGTTGATAAACTCAGTTCAGATACGGATTATAAGATTGATGAAAAGTTACGTACTGCTCACTTAACAGATCACGGTATCGGGAAAATCGAGAAGCTGTACGGTCTCTCAAATATTTATGAACAGGATTTTGATACGGTTTACCATATAGAGGCTGCACTTAAAGCCCGAACTCTCTTTCATAAAGAAAAAGATTACATCGTCAAAGACGGGCAAGTCATACTGGTGGATGAATTTACCGGCAGACTCATGGAAGGACGACGGTTATCTGAAGGGCTCCACCAGGCAATTGAGGCTAAAGAAGCAGTCCCGATCCAGCGTGAGTCCAAAACCTTAGCCACGGTGTCTCTACAGAACTATTTCCGCATGTATGAAAAGCTCGCCGGTATGACCGGAACCGCACTTACTGAGGCTGAAGAATTCAACAAAATTTATAAGCTTGACGTTGTTGTCATTCCGACCCACAATCCAATCGTTCGTGAAGATCTCGCGGATGCAGTCTACAAAACAACTCGCGCTAAATTAACAGCCGTGGTCAATGAAATTGTTGAAGCCCATAAAAAGGGTCAGCCCGTACTGATCGGGACGACTGCTATTGATAAAAATGAGATTATTTCAGAACTCTTAAAGCGTCGGGGTGTCAAACACGAAGTCCTCAATGCCAAAAATCATGCCCGTGAGGCACAAATTATCTCTCAGGCAGGGAGAAAAGGGGCAGTGACTGTCGCGACCAATATGGCCGGACGAGGAGTGGATATCATCTTAGGTGGGGCGGAGTTGGGTGGTAAAGACAGTAAAAAAGACTGGGAGAAAGCTCACAAAGAGGTTATTGAACTCGGAGGGCTTTATGTTATCGGAACTGAGCGACATGAGTCACGTCGTATCGACAACCAGCTCAGAGGCCGCTCAGGACGTCAGGGAGATCCGGGGAAGTCACAGTTCTTTGTCGCACTCGATGATGACATCATGCGGCTTTTCGGTGGTGACCGTATCGCAGGGCTGATGACACGCTTTAATATGCCAGAGGATGTACCTCTTACTCACGGACTGGTCTCAAAAGCTATCGAAAATGCTCAGGTCAAAGTCGAAGGCTTTAACTTCGATATCAGGAAGCATTTGGTCGAATATGATGATGTGCTTAACAAACAGCGGGAGATTGTGTATTCGTCAAGACGAAAAGTTGTCGAAGCAGGATATGAGACAAAAGGAGCAAAAGGGACAAAAGAGACAAAGGGAGAAAGCCCTGAGATAGATACCCTTAGGGAGGATATTACTGAGAAGATTAGAGCTTCAATTGCTGCACTCGTGACAGTGAGCAGTGAAGCAAATTCTTTTGAGGAGATGGAAGATGTAAATGGCAAAATTATTCAGGAATTTGTGACGATAGTGCCTTTTGATGAACACTCCCAAAAGCACTTAGTTGAGCAGGTACAGCAATACCATACCGCTGAGGAGAAGACTGAGTTCTTGACGAAGATTGCTGCAGATGTCTATGGTCAACGGGAAAAAGCCATGGGTGAAACAACGATGCGGAAGGTGGAGCGATTTGTCATGTTATCTGTTATAGACAATCTGTGGATGGATCATCTCGATGCGATCGATAACCTCCGTCAGGGTATCGGACTGAGGGGCTATGCCCAGAAAGATCCGCTCGTTGAGTACAAAAATGAAGCGTATAAGATGTTTGAACAGTTGATGTGGACTATTGACGATCAGGTAGTTCATCGCATTTTCAAGATTCAAGTTCAGGAGCAGGTCCAACCAGGCCATGAGGGGCACAATCATGGAGCATTCCAAGCCAATGTCAACTTAGATGCGGCCGTCACCAATACTCCGGAAAGTGAAGTCAGCACTGAGGTGCTCGTGCAGAAGAACGCGGAAAAAAGAAATATCGCAGAACCACGCGGAAATGAGGATCAGCGTAGTTTAGCATCTGGTTCAGCAGAAAGCAGCGCTGACAAGCATAAGCTGGGGCGAAACGATCCCTGTTGGTGTGGCTCTGGCAAGAAGTATAAGAAATGTCATTACCCAAATTAGGGTAATGAACCTGAGCCTGTCGAAGGGCCACTATCCACAACTCCCGCAGCAACAGTAAGGATAGCGCTTAAAATTTTTACCACTACCCTATCTTTCACTATAAGCATCTACTCATACCGTAGAGCGTCGATTGGGGAAAGTTTGGCAGCACGTTGGGCAGGATACATTCCAAAAACTATTCCGACTAACATTGAGACACCAAACGCAACAGTGACAGCAATCGGGCTTACCACTAATGGAATGCCAACTAAAATTGCAATAACTCCAGCGCCAAATATTCCTAGCAAAATTCCTGCTACTCCCCCAATGCCAGTCATCACGATTGCCTCGAGTAAAAATTGAAGCAAGATGTCTTTATCATC
Source organism: Patescibacteria group bacterium (assembly GCA_038064195.1). GTDB lineage: Bacteria > Patescibacteriota > Microgenomatia > Levybacterales > UBA12049 > JACROF01. The sequence continues at coordinate 354,776 of JBBTTO010000002.1, forward strand.
TGCGCCGATTGACTTTAGCAATCCAATTTCCTTTGTTCGTTCAGTCACCGAAACTAACATAATATTCATTACGCCGACTCCGCCAACGACAAGCGATATTGCGGAAATTGCGACAATGATTAACGTTAAGACATTTGTGATTGTTTTAACAATGGTTAAAGAATCCGTTGCACTTGCCGTAATAAAGTCGTTTTCCTCGCCTACTTTTAAGTTATGACGTTCCCGGAGCAATTCCGTTACTTGATTAATCGTTTCATTCATTAAATTTGTGTCCTTTACCTCAATATCGACTTCACGAATGGTAGAGCTTCCTGCAACCTCATTCATTGCCGTGTTGATCGGAATGAATAATGCATTATCAAAAAAACCTCCAAACAATACGCTTCCCGATCGAGTTACTCCAATGACTTTAAATGTTTTATTAGCTATTTTTATTTTCTCGCCAACTGAATTTGTCCCTTGTCCAAAAAAAGTTTCTGAGACTTTATCACCAATGACTACTACTTGTTCAGAATTCAAATTATTATCAGCAGTAATGAATTCTCCGTGAACCATCGTAGGGTTTAAAAGATCAACTATTTCTGGGCTCATGCCATATACCAAGATTATTTTGTCGACATCATTCGCAGAAACAGATACAGATGTGGTCACGAATGCACCAACATTCTTAATGTTCGTAAGTGAAGTATCTTTTCGGATTGCTTCCACATCTTCAAGTGTGATGGTATCTGCGCCACCACCCATACTAGACATAAGACTACTTCCAGGATTTATCTGGAAAAAATTTGTGCCAAACGAGGACAATTCGTTATTCACAAAAACTACAGCACCTTGACCAATGGAGTAAATTAAAATAACTGAAGAAATACCAATGATAATTCCAAGCATCGTAAGAAATGTTCTCATCCCGTTGCTTTTTAATGAAGTAAATGCTGATTGAAATAATTCCTTAAGATCCATATTTTTTTTTATTCATGTCACTTACAATTTTTCCGTCAACGATATGGATTCTTCTATCTGTATAATTCGCAATCTTTTCGTCGTGAGTTATAACGGCAACAGTACTTCCTTTTTCATGAAGGTCGTGTAACAATTGCATAATTTCCCGAGAAGTTTTAGAGTCCAAATTCCCCGTGGGTTCATCTGCAAGAATAATCTCGGGATTCATAATTAAAGCTCTTGCTATAGCAACGCGCTGTATCTCCCCGCCGGAGATTTTATTCGACATATTTTGAGCTTTCTCTCCAAGCCCTACTAATTGAAGAGCTTTCATTACGCGGGATTTTCGTTCCTCACTCGGTATATGTCCATAGAGCATAGGACGTTCGACATTTTTTAAAACTGTGGTTCGTGGAAGAAGATTGTATGATTGAAAAACAAATCCGATTTCTTTATTCCGAATTTTTGCGAGTTCACTAGAAGTATAACTACTTATATCTTTTCCTTTAAATAGATATTTTCCACTTGTTATGGTATCTAGAGCGCCAATAATATGCATTAACGTAGATTTTCCAGAACCGGACGGACCGGTAATAGATAAAAATTCCCCTTTCTTAATTGATAATGAGATTCCTTGGATAGCACGATATTTTGACCCATCTGGCATGGGGAAGTCTTTTATAATGTTTATTAGCTGAATAAGTCTTTCATCATCTTTCGTTTTCATAATCCTAAAAAGCTAGGCTTTTTGGCTCTTATATTCGTGAGCGCTGTAATAATTTCCTGACCTTCAGAAATGCCGTTCAAAATTTGAGTTCGCGTTTCGCCTTTTACACCAATAATAACCGGAATATATTTCATTTCATTTTTTTCTAATACGCGAACTGACTTTAGGCCATTGTTCAAAACAACTGCCGAACTTGGTATGGTTAACACGTTTTCCAAATTTTGGGTTGTGATATCACAGTCAAATGTCATTCCTGATTTTAAAGAGGTATCATTTTCAATTTCGACATAGACTGTGTAGTTAGTCACTCCTTGTACATTTTCACCAATACTGTTGATTCTTAAAACTATCCCTTTAAACTTTTTATCTTTATATGCATCTGGTTTTATTACAACTGGTTGTCCAATTTTTATTTTTGCGATATTTGTTTGTCCCACTATTACAACTCCTTCTGATTCCTCACTATTTTTTATAATCAGCGCTGGTTTTACTGTTGGTGTCAGAGCTGACTGCGGATGTAGTGAATCGCCTTTGGAAAAGGAAATATTTTCTACAATTCCATCAATCGGAGAGTTTGCGGTTGCTGTTTTGGTCATCAGATACGCGTTATATGCATTATCTACAGCTGCTTGGTCACGAGCAATAACTCCTTGTTGGTTTTTAAAGTTATCTTCGGCTGCAAGCCAATCATTTTGGGCTGAAATAAATTCAGCTGCGGTTCTATTCTGAATATTTGGTGTTCCATCTGAATTTTCATATGTTGAATTTGTAGAAAGATCTATATATTTCTTCCATGAGGTAAACATACTAGACTGTAATGTGTGCAAATTTGCATTTGAGGCGTCAAGAATTGATTTTGCTGCCATATAATTCGCATAGGCAGTTTTCTTTTCTTGGTCTGTTGCGCTACTTACTACTAAAAATAAAGGCTGATTTTTGGTGACATGCTCACCGTTTTCCACATATACCTCAGATACTGTTCCGTTTGTAGGAGAGAAGATTGGTAAATTTCCATCCGTGGTGATTAATCCGGATTCAGATACAATTTCTGCAAGAGAAGTTCTTTGTGCTTTCTCAAATACATAACCGCTTCGTGTGTCGGAGGTACGAAATACAAATACAAGGAATACGGCTAATACAATAATAAATATCCCTAAAATACCAATCCGTTTATGTCTTAAATACAATCTCCATAAAGATCCCAATGGTCGTTGTATGCTTATATTCATGGCCCTATGATAGAGGATCTCGATTTTGGGCTCAATGATCCTGATCACTCGGCCCAAAGGAATTAAAAAATGTTAAGTAATGTTCCACGATCATTTTGACGCAAATGGTGGAATAATAGGCTGTACCCTATTCAGAAGACACTTCCCTCCAGAGGCGGGCGGGCAAAAAATGCACTTGAGTAGTGATTTAGGCTGATAGTTATTATAAAACTCCTTATCTAACCGCTAAAAAATAATTCAAGTACGAATGTCTCTTCTGTATACAAGGTATTTAGATTCATAGATTTTACGTATCTCTATAACTTAGGGGTCCCATATAGCAACCATAATAATGTAGACTGGGAGAAGGATATATTTTTTATCTATGGAAAGCTTCTGGTATTCAAAAAGTATTCTTGATACTCTTAAAAGTCTTCATTCTGATGAAAAGGGTTTAACTCAAGAAGAAGCGAAGGTTCGTATTGGAAAATATGGATTTAATAAGCTACCGGACGCAAAGCTGGATAGTCTGCTTTTAATTTTTCTTCGTCAATTTCAAAGTCCACTCATTTATATCCTCATTTTTGCCAGTTTAATTGTGTTTTTGATGAAGGAGTTTATTGACGGCTCTATTATTCTATTCGTACTGCTTTTCAATGCGGTCGTTGGCACAATTCAAGAGGGTAAGGCTCAAAATACCCTCCTAGCGTTAAAAAAGTTTGCTGAGACTAATACTAAAGTGCTTCGTGATGGCAAAGAGCTTGTTATTCCTGACTATGAAGTTGTACCAGGGGATATGGTAATGCTGCAGGAAGGGGATAAAGTTCCAGCTGATGCCAGAATAATTATTTCTAATAATCTAACAGTTGATGAAGCAGCTTTAACTGGAGAGTCAGAACCAGTTTCCAAAGTTGATGAACTATTGTCCGCTACAAATCTAACCACGGCCGATCAAAAAAATATGGTTTTTAAAGGAACGAATGTTGTGGCTGGAAATGGCAAAGCAATTGTAGTGGCTACAGGTCTGGAGACTGTTTTGGGGAAAATATCAAAAGAAATAGCTGTTATCAATACGGAAATTCCTCTTAAGGCAAACATACGTTACCTAACAAGACTGATTATTATAACCGTTTTCACAATTTGTACTTCTATATTTATTCTTGGAATTTTCCTAGGCCACTCAGTAAGGGAAATGTTTACTACAGTTGTGTCTCTTGCTGTATCTATTATTCCGGAAGGTTTGCCAATTGTTATGACATTGGTCCTTGCAACAGGTGTATGGAGAATGAGTAAGCGTAACGCTTTAGTTAAAAAGTTACAAGCAGTTGAGGCATTAGGTCAGGCACAAGTTATCGCAGTTGATAAAACAGGCACCCTTACCGAGAACAAAATAATTCTGCAAAAATTATATGTTGATGGGAAGACTTTTACAGTAGCGGGCGAAGGATACAAACCTGAAGGAGACATAATGCTTGATGGTAGCAAGATTGACCCACTCAGCCATCAGGATTTACTTTTATGCGGGAAAATAGCAGCTTTGGGTACGAATGCCGGTATTGTATTGAATGAAGAAAATAAAACATGGGAGGTAACCGGTGACCCTACGGAATCAGCCTTATCAGTCTTTGCTCAAAAAGTAGGATTTCATAAAGACGTTTTGGAAAAAGAGTCACCAAAAATTTCTGAGATACCGTTTGACTATAAAACTAAATATCATGCCACAACACACAAGGTAGATGGAGCTATTTTTACAACAATAATTGGTGCTCCTGAGGAAATTCTAGATGTAGCTTCTAAATTTTGGCATGATGGCAAAAGCCAACTAGTAACTGCCGAGAAAAAAAAGGAGTTAGAATCCAATCTTATCGGGATGTATGGACAGGGCTTACGCGTGTTAGCGTGCGCTATAAAAGATGAATCACCTGAAGAGTTACAGCCAACGGATATTAATGACCTTACCTTTGTTGGATTTATGGGGTTGAAGGACGCTCTCAGACCGGAGGTGCATGAGGCTGTTGCGGAAGCAATATCTGCCGGAATAAAAGTAGTCATGATTACCGGAGACCATAAAATCACGGCAGAGGCTATTGCAAGAGAGGCGGGAATTTATCACGACGGAGACACTATCCTAACAGGTGAAGATATTGAATCACTGTCCAATGAAGAATTTGTCGGGGTGCTTGAAAAGGTATCAGTTTTTGCAAGAGTTACACCTGAGGACAAGCTAAAAATAGTTCTTGCTTACAAAAAGAAAGGATTGGTTATAGCTATGACCGGGGATGGGGTAAATGACGCCCCATCGCTTGTCGCAGCAGATTTAGGGGTCTCAATGGGTAGAATCGGGACAGAAGTGGCAAAGGAAGCCTCAGATATAGTTCTTCTTGATGATAATTTCACAAGCATTGTTGCAGCTATAGAGGAAGGTCGTAGTATTTATAAAACTATTAAAAAAGTCATTCTGTACCTTTTTTCTACCAGTTTTGGGGAAGTATTTACAATTGTCGGAGCATTGTTGCTTGGGCTTCCTTTGCCAATTCTGGCCGCTCAGATTGTATGGCTAAACTTTGTGACTGATGGTTTTTTGGATGTCTCTTTGGCTATGGAACCTAAAGAAGGAGATTTGCTTAAAGGGACATTTAAGCATCCCAGTAAGTATTTATTAGATAAGTTGTCTCTAGAGAGAATGTTTTTGATGGCAGTTCCAATGATGGTTGGTACGCTCTTTCTTTTTAGCAGATATTATCAGGGCGATATAGTTAAAGCCGGGACCATTTCATTAACTGTTCTGGCTGTTTTTCAGTGGTTCAATGCTTGGAATTGTAGGCATGAAAGCAAGTCAATTTTCCAACTGAATCCCTTTTCTAACAAGTTTTTGGTTGGTGCTACTATTATTGTTGCTTCTCTTCAGGTAGTTGCTATATATGTACCATTTATGCAAAAAATACTACAGACCACAGGCTTGAATTTATTTGACTGGATTATAGTTATCTTTGTTGCCTCATCAATAATTTTGGTTGAGGAGCTGAGGAAATTACGCTACAGGAGAGCTCATAACCTCAAGTGAGACCTATAAACGGATGGGTTTTATTGAAGAACAGATTAATCTCGTAAAACGAATAGAGTAATTTTTTAATAATCATTAGGATCCTATGGTATACTCGAGATGAAATTATGAAGATTCCCGATAATGCGAAATTGGTTTTTAAGGGGGTTATCTTTGATGTCTATCAATGGCAGCAGGAACTCTTTGACGGGAGTCAGGCTACTTTTGAAGCGCTCAAAAGGCCAGGGACCGTGCAAGTGATCCCGACAGTCGGGGATAGAGTTTTACTTTCTTATGAAGAACAGCCCGGCAAACCACGCCGTCACACTTTTTTTGGCGGACGGATGGAAGAAGGGGAGGAGCCATTGACTGCTATTAAGAGGGAACTTTTGGAAGAGACAGGTCTTCAGTCTGACGACTGGGAATTATATAAAGAATATGTATCAGGCGGTAAAATAATCTGGCCGATATATCTCTACGTTGCCCGTAACTGTAGAAAAGTTACAGAACCGCGTTTAGACCCGGGCGAAAAAATCGATATTAAAGAGTTTGGCTTTGAAGAATTTGTCGATATTGTTTCCCGCGAGGATTTTATGGAGACACAGACCTCCAATGAAGTATTCCGTTTCAAACAAGATGCAGACAAACTTGAAGATTTCAGGAAACTTATTTTCCCTTATCACGATTGAGGATGTTCGCAACTTCTAACTACCTCATTTGACTCTCGCTTGGAAAAATGCGACCATATCTATATGAGTCTTTCGACAGGTGTGTCTTCTCAGCCGAGTAATTATCAAAAGCTGCACGCCAAATGGTCTAGGCGCCATGCAACTCTTAAAGAAAAGTTGCTCAGTAAACACAAAGAGTCTTTAGACTGGCTGTCCAAGAATGTCCCCGGGAAAGAGCATATCGCAGCGGGATCGCTTAGCGGACTTCTCCTTTTGGCTCCGCCTGCCTTTAATAGTCCCGCGGCTACTGTCTCAGGTGCAACGCAACAGGAACCCCCTTTTGAACTTTCGACACAATCAATACTGTTGAATGATTTAGGCAATGTCGTACCTCCTGATGTAGGGGTGCTTGACCCACAGGAGGAGCAGAAGATAACAACTATCTTGAGTAACCACCTGGGAACAGGAGTTACTGCTGAGATGAATGGAATTCGTATGAATCGCAACTACGGTCTCATCGGGGCGGAGCAGCACTTGATGCGGTATCCCGGGGACACTATTGGATCTCATTTTGAGACTGATCAGGAAGCGGGTAAATTTGCCAGATCCGGAATGGCGCCGGGGAGAGGTGCTTGGGGATATTTTGCTTATTCGGCAGGTGAGATGACACAGAAGGATATCGATCGTGAGAAATATTATATTGCCGTCCAGACATTTATGACGTCGGGGTATTCAGAACATGTGCGTGAATACTCAGAATTTTTCAAATTCCGTAAGGTACTGGTAGTCAATCCGCAAAACGGTAAAGCAATGGTAGTCGTGATCGGGGATGCGGGACCGGCGGTCTGGACGGGCAAGCAGTTAGGAGGATCACCGGAGGTGATGTCGTATCTTGAGCGGGTGGACGGAGCAGCTCGTGGGCCGGTACTCTATTTCTTTATTGATGATCCTGATGATAAAATTCCTTTAGGGCCGATAAATATCTGACCATATATGCGAAAAAAACAGTTTTATAGTCATATCATTGAGACAGAGTCAGTCGTTGTCAGACTGCATGAAATGGAGTTGAAGGATGAGGAAAAAGAGCATCTCCAAAGCCTCATGGAATCAAGCTTGCACCATACTATATTAGATGCTATTCTGTCAGAGTTAAGCCCAAGTGATAAAAAACTCTTCCTGTCGGTACTCGCAAGCGATGACCATGAGGCAATCTGGAAGTTTTTGAAAGAGAAAATTGACGGGATAGAGGGGAAAATCCAGAAGGTCGCAGACGAACTAAAAAAAGAGCTTCACGAAGATATTGACGAGGTACATAGACCATGAAAGCAATTTTCTACTTAACCGCTTCAACACTCACTATTCAGACTGAAAAAACAGTTCTTAAGCGTATTACTCTGCCTGAGGATATAGTGGGTGAAGATAAGTCTGTCAATACTCCCGCTCTCAGGTCATATTTTGAGGAACAGATCACATCCATAGCCAAGAAGGCCAGTCCGGGTGTCGTTATTCTGGGCTCGGGGGTTCTGGCACAAGTGGTAGTACCTAAGGGTGAGGAGTTAGCCTCATTCAAAGAAGAACTCCTTAAAAATCTCACTTTTTCGCAAGAATATGTAGTAGAAAAGACGATTGAGACAAAAACAAAGACCTATATCCTGATTGCCAACAAAGCATTGTTTGAGGCGGTTGTTGATGCATGTCGAAGTGCCGGGATTGATATAGGCGCGGTTCTTCCTTTTTCTCTTTTCAGTGATTTAGATGCGGAAGAATCACTGACGAAAAAAGATATTAAGGCTATGCTTAAGCAAAAGGAGCTCTATAAAGTCGGAGATTTCCTGTCTGAGGAGACAACTGAGGAAGAAAAAGTACCTGAGAAGGCTGAGCTTAGTGAAGAGGAGACGAAGAAAGAGGAAGACGAGGTTGTTTCTCCCGTAGATGAGGTGAGCTCAGGGGAAGCGTACACTAAAGAGTCGCGCTGGAATACGGCCAGACTCTTGGTCCTACTCGGTTTTTTGATAGTTTTGACGCTTCTGATGGGAGGGCTTATTTATTTCCAGCAGATACGCTTTCAGAGTAGCAATACTCCGGAAACGTCCGAAGCAGTTACTCCGACGCCAACGGAAGTACCAAAAGAAGTGGCAAAAACAGATCTTAAAGTCAGTATTAAAAACGGCACCGGAACTGCCGGACAGGCAGGTAGAGTGAAGGATCTCCTCTCAGGCATCGGTTACTCGGCTATAACAACCGGAAATGCTGAGAGTACCGATCATGACAAAACAGAAATTGTTTTCTCGTCTCAGGTTAGTACTAAGCAGCAACAGGAGATTAAAGACCTTCTTTTAACCACCTTCACGGCAGTTACAACGCGGGTAGATAATCAGGCAACAGACGATATTTTGATAATCACAGGCATCGAAAAATAATAGTCAGCGTATTTTACCTTCTTTTTAGATCCTCTCCTGCTGCTTCCCAGTTGTCAGGTTGCTGTCAAGCTCCCCATCCAGCTCAAGAGTATAATAAGCCTATAATATGAGAGGCAGGTTAGAATATCCTTCACGTTGGGACGGAGTCGCTTTTCACGGCTCAAATATCAAATCAGGTCCAAATCAGGACGCAGAGCTATTTAATCGACAGCTGGAACGATTTCCTGATCTTCTGATCAGTGGCATGTTAGATGGTATCGATGCTGGCATGCATAAATTTGACAATATGCCTTATGATGTGACAGTTCTTGGTCCTCCTAAACTCATGACAGTAGGAACGCCAACAATTGGTCAAGTAGTACTAAAAGCCAAGTTGCTTTTGTGGGGTGAACATTCAGATTTCGGTATATCCAATTCTGATCCCTGGAAAGATAAAGAAACCATTACCTATGTGACAGTTTCAGGGAATGTCTGGAACCCGTGCAGATCTTTTATTGAAGCAAGTCATATTGGTGATGAATATGATGAGATGGATTCACTTTTCTGGCAGTCTTTATCAGATGAAGAGATGCAGCGGCGTATTGCTGCTCTATGGCAACGTAAAGAGATGATCCAGGAAGCAAGTCGGTTTAGCGAGAACAGAAAAAGTAATGATAGACAGGTCAACTTATATCGTAGATCTCTTACCGCGTAAGTTATCTCCTGACAAAAAGAATGGCGTTAGGGATATTACGTCCCGGGCCCAATTTATAGCCACCTGACCAGAGGGCGGTAGATCCTCCTTCATCAAGATTCATTGCATTTTCCATACCTAACGTCTTCATGGTACGTGCCGACTCCCCCATGGTGGCGTTATAAACAAAGCCTATATAGACGGTGCTCCCCCGCGCGGCGACGAAACCTCGAGGGCCTTTGCTGTTGAATTTGGGATCAGGATTGTCAGAATAAACGACATTTCCGCCTGAGACAAGAAGCGGGAAATTAGAGAGAACTGCATCAACGCCCGTGTCGCGTCCCCATTCTGACGCGTGTGCTACAAAACGTGCAGAACTTCCCTGAAAAATGACAGCCGGATTGTTACTATAGACATTATTATCAGAGTTAAAATAATGCTTATTCTTATTCATCACCAGAAGGTCAAAGGAGTTGGTTTTTCCGGAGCAGCTCGGGTATTCGGCCGGACAAAAATACGTACCGTTGATGCCCGCGAAAGCGCCGTTACGAGCAACATAATCGCTCAAGGGGAGAACAGGGCAATTGTTGCTACAATCTCCATCTGATGCGGTATCGACAATAACACGTGTCGAATTAAGATCAGCAGCGACAATTGCGACCGTAAAATCCCCGACATCGGTTGAGACTTTTTGTACACTAAAGCCTGATCCCGGGGGTGTATTGTTTGCCGGTGCATTGGTAGCAGCTGCAGGCAGAGATGATATTGCCAATGCGGCTTGGGCTTTGGACTGGTCGTCTTTGATTTGTTTGTTCAAAGCGACCAGTGTCGCATCAGATGAGGCATAGTTACGTTCGGAGAGGTAGGCGAGTGACTGAGTGAACAGCTTTTCATAAGCATCGGTTTTCTGTTTTTGCGCTCTCAGGTCCTGAATCGTTTCATACGTCTTAAGCGCAACTTTATAAGAAGATTCGATGGCCTTAATCTGTGTCTGAAGTGTCTCATTGCGCTTAAACTGATCCTGATTTTTGAGATCCTGATATTGCTTTTCAACACGAGCAAGTTGTTTTTGTGTCGCGGATAAACTTTTGTTTTGTGAGGTGAGTTTGACAACGGCGAGAATGATAAGAACAGCCGCAACGATAACAGGAACACTGAATAAGAAGGCCAGGTGTTTTTTGAGGATATGAAGCAGTTGGGACATTTACATTATTTTATCAGGAAAATTTAAGACTGATCAAGTCAATAGTATTTGATTTGAGGCTAATAAAGCCCTATAATATCTTTCTTATGTCTGAGAAATTGAGACCACGAGATTTTGATACCTCTTCAGAATTTTTTGATGGTTGAGTCAAAGAGGATCGTTCCCTCTCAGGTGATACTCCCGCGATCGTGTTGTATAACGGAGTGGGAGAAGCAGACGTTGCTTCTCCGGATTTCCTTGCAGGAGTCGAAGAGCTACTAGAAGATATTAGAGAGCCTGATAATATGTCAGTGCTGTTGCAAGAAATTGAAGCAAGGGGTGATATTGTCGATGCGTTCCCCCGTGTCCCCTCAGAGATTTTGGATTCTGACTTGGATGATCCTGTTGTACTTTATTTTCGAGATGCAGGTACGAGAGATATTCTAACTCGCGAAGAAGAAGTGAGCCTTGCGCAAGCAATGGAGCGAGGGGACACGGCTGCAAGAGCGATATTGATCGAATCAAATTTACGTCTCGTTGCCTCCATAGCGAATCGATATGTTGGTCGAGGCCTTGATTTCCTAGATCTAATTCAGGAAGGTAATATCGGACTGATGCGTGCAATTGAGAAATTTGATTGGCGGCTGGGGTATAAAATATCTACCTATGCGACGTGGTGGATACGCCAATCTATGACGCGAGCGATTGCTGATAAAGGACGCATCATACGATTACCTGTCTATATTATTGAATCTGGTCATAGTATACGAAGAACTGAGAACGATTTGAAGAGTGAGTTTGGTAGGGAGCCAACTGATGATGAGGTTGGAGCTGCATCAGGATTTGGCAGAGAAAGAGTAGATGCTATCAAGTCACATACCCAAGGAATTGATTCTCTCAATCGTCCTTTAGATCAAGATCCTGATCATGAGAGAGGAGATTTTCTGGCAGATCCGGACAATCTTGAAGAAGGTGTCTTAACCGGTGTGCAAAATCAGGAAATTTTAGACGGGCTTGCAGGGCTAACAGACAGAGAAAAATTGATCATCTCTATGAGGTTTGGTCTTAAGGGGAGTGATACCCATACGCTTGAAGAGACCGGATACGAGTTAGAAATAACTCGTGAGAGGGTACGACAAATTGAAAAAAAAGCTCTTGCCAAGCTAAAAAGAAATAATCATATGCGATCTTTATATTATGGCGATTCGGAAGAGTCAGTCAGAAGGGCTACTGTGCCAGAACAAGTAGTAGTACCGTCTTCTCATGTGGACACAGTTGAATATGTTCAGTTTTCTCACATTGAAAAGGAGATTTTTAGGCTTTATGCCAGAGGATTGAGTCTCAAAACGATTGCAAAGATTGCGGGTATTACCAATCAAGATGCAAAAAACTATATTACCAGCATACGGCATAAGCTAAAAGCTTCCACGAGGACTGAGGCGATAAGTATCGGTACCAGGCTTGGATTACAGACAGATACTGATGGTGGTAGTGATGATCTAGGAATAGAGAATGGTAATTCAGGGTTTATTCCTGAAGTTGGATCTCAAAGGGATCCTGATCTGTCTCAGCCTGATAGAGAGTAGGATTTAAACTTGTCGATGTTAGCTTTATCAGGGCCTTTTTTATCAAGTCCCGGGACTTCTAAAATAAATGGTTTGTTCTTCGTCAAAGAACTGTTTACTAACATCTTAAATTCATCTTCCGGAATTTGACCCATGCCTAAATTTTCATGTCTATCTCTGAACGAGCCCAGCGGATCTTTACTGTCATTGATCTGAAATACTTCAAGTCTGTCCATGCCGACTTTTTGCTCAAATTCGTCAAAATATGTCTTAAATTTGTCCTCAGTTGATAGATCACAGCCAGCGCCCCAGAGATGACAGGTGTCCAGACAGACTTTAATACGGGGATGATTTAATTGCCTCACAATAAATCCTAATTCCGAAAGTGACCAGTTGAGCTTTTTGTTGCCGGCATTTTCAATAATAAAATACGTTCCTTCAGGTGTGCTATCAAGCACAGCCTGAACATTGTTAAAGACAATGTCATATTGTTTAGCAGTCGGTTTTTCTGCCTGCTTGAAAGAACCCAGATGAATGATTGAACCGACAATGTTCATTCTCTTAGCCAGGTTTAACTCATCTATAAGGGTCTGGATGGAAGCCTTACCGATGCGGTCATTGTCGGCGAAGTTGACGAGATAGGAAGCATGGAAATAGACAGGATCTATGGCATATTTCTTTCGTTCAGTCAAAAAAGTCTCAATTTGCTCATCACTTACAGGCTGGACGCCCCAGTTACGAGGGGAAGAGGAAAAAATCTGCAGGCAGTTGCCGCCGATCTCGTTAATTTTATGAAGTGCGTTATGATATCCGCCCGCAATTGATAAATGAGCGCCAATTTTCAGGTTAGTGGTCTTTGTGATAACGCTCTTCGATTTTGTTGAGCTTGTCATTAATTGCCCGTTCGATGTCTACGCCTGCGGCGTTGGCAAGTTGGATGGTCGTTATAAGTACGTCGGCAAACTCTTCATAGAAATTTCTTTTATCAAAGCGATCGAGCTTAGACTTTCTCTGTAATTTAAGCACAGAGAGTGTATCGTTACAGAGTTCGCCTACCTCTTCATTTAATTTAATTGTTTTGGTCAGAATCTCTTTTTCAGCTTGGGTATTGAGCTTATAAATGATCGGCTTTTTCCGATCCAGCTCTTTCATTTTTGCCTGTAGTGCTTTAAAATCCATGCTTGCAGTATAGCACAGAATGCAGAAGATGGTGTAAACTTTCGCTATGGATAAAGCACGGACAATTCTCAGTAAAAAAGATCCGATACTTGGGAAAGTTATCAAAAAGATAGGATCTTTTGAAAGCCACAAAGGCGGGAATTATTTCGAGGATTTGACTGAATCAATTGTCTCACAGCAACTCTCAATCAAAGCAGCCAATACGATCTGGGGTCGATTTATCGCCTTACTGCCTGACAAGAAGGTCACTCCGGAGAATGTTTGGGAAGTGCCGGATCAGAAAATCCGTGATGCCGGTCTCTCCTGGTCAAAAGTCGCATACGTTAAGGATCTGGCGAAAAAGACAATGGAGTCAGGTATTATCTTTGAGCAATTTGAGATCATGACTGATGAGGAGATCATCACTGAGCTTATCAAAGTAAAAGGTATAGGACGCTGGACTGCTGAGATGTTTTTGATGTTTGCGATGGAGCGGCCGGATGTTTTTTCCTACGGCGATTTAGGGCTGCGCCGTGCTATTCAGAAATTATATAGTTTTGATCATGAGCCGACTGTTGAGGAAGCAGAGAAAATAGCACAGAAATGGAAGCCATACAGGACCCTCGCCTGTCGTTATTTGTGGCGTAGTCTTGAACTATAATCGGTAGCGGGTAGCGGGTAGCGGGTAGCGGGTAGCTTGTGCTATTCTAGAATTGTGAAGATTGCTTTTTTTGAGATAGAAGAATGGGAGGAAGACTTCCTCCAAAAAAAACTTGAAGGACATGACATTTCATTTGATACAGATTTGATATCTCCAGAGACTCCCCGGATAGACAATATTGAGATTTTGTCGGTTTTTATCTATTCAAAAGTTGATAAAGACCTCCTTTCGAAAATGCCTCAACTTAAGATGATCGTTACTCGCTCAACCGGCTTTGATCATATCGATATTGAGGCTTGTAAGGCCAGAAATATCATCGTAACCAATGTGCCTGAATACGGTACCCAGACAGTAGCCGAACATACCTTCGCACTCCTTTTAGCCCTCTCCCGAAAAATTGTCCAGTCAGTTGAAAGGACACAGAAAAGTGATTTTAGCCTGGATGGGCTTCGGGGTTTTGATCTTTATAAAAAGACACTGGGAGTGGTCGGCGCGGGTAATATCGGACAAGCTGTTATCAGGATTGCCAACGGATTTGGCATGGATATCCTGGTATCTTCACCACACCAGGATATGGAATTGGCCCAGCGTTTAGGCTTTATGTATGTTGATCTGGAACATCTTTTAAAAGTCTCAGATATTATTACCTTTCATGTGCCTTTGACTCCGGAGACCAAGCATATGCTTAATAAAGATAATATCTCACAACTGAAAAAAGGAGCTATCGTTCTTAATACTGCCAGAGGCGGGATAATTGAGACTGAGGCACTTTTAATGGGACTTGAGCAGGGGATAGTAGCCGGGGCAGGTATAGATGTACTTGAGGAGGAATGCTTTATTAAGGAAGAAAGGCAGCTTCTGACCAGTCAGTTTCTCAAGGAATGTGATATCAAGGCACAACTTCTCAATCACGTATTGGTGACGAAAGAGAATGTCCTGGTGACACCCCATAATGCCTTTAACAGCATTGAGGCGCTTTTGCGTATCCTTGACGTTAGTGTCGAGAACGTGCTATCTTTTGTCCAGCAAAAAACCGTTAATCAGGTTTGAGGATACAGGTGTGGCTGCCAGTATGGGTTTAGGCATAGTTGGAAGAAACCCTTTCAACAAAACCATACCTAAACCAGCTGCTACAACCATAACTATGACTAATTTCACTGACTGGGAAAAGAAGGCTAATCTCCTTCGCAAACTAATTTTAACTTCAACAACAGCTGCCGGGTCGGGCCACGTTACCTCAAGTTTCTCGGCAGTTGAATTGGGAACTGTGCTTTTTGATAAATATTTTAGCTATGATCTTGATAACCCGCTGTCGTTAACCAATGATCGTTTTGTCTTGTCTAAAGGCCATGCGTCACCATTATTTTACGGATTGTATGCAATGAGCGGTGCTTTTCCTCTTGAGGATTTACAGACACTACGAAAACTCGGCAGTAACTTAGAAGGCCATCCGACATCTCATTTTAAATATACCGATGCAGCGACGGGGTCTTTGGGACAAGGGTTATCTGTGGGTAACGGACTTGCATATTATCTCAAAGATCAAAGACCAAAGACCAAAGATCAAAAAAATCCTAAGGTTTTTGTCATGTTAGGTGACGGGGAGTGTGCCGAGGGTCAGGTCTGGGAAGCGGCAAATTTTGCGTCTTATTACAAATTGAATAACCTCATTGCGATTGCTGACATTAACAGATTGGGACAAAGTCAGGCGACAATGTTCGGCCACCAAATGAATAACTATCAAAAAAGATTTGAGGCGTTCGGTTTTGAGACTGTGGTTATCAAGGGGCATAATTTGACTGAGATTGATAACGCTTTTACACAAGCTGTTGAGAATAGGACAGGAAAACCCTTCATTATTCTGGCAGAGACGGTAAAAGGTAAGGGGGTTTCATTTCTTGAGGATAAAGACGGTTGGCATGGGAAAGCTCTTAAAAAAGAAGATCTTGAGAAAGCGCTTGCTGAATTGGGTGAAGTTGATGAGAGTGTCAGATTTGAATTAAGAAAACCAGAGGTCATTGCGAGCGTGGCGAAGCAATCTGATAAAAAGATTGCCACGTCGTCTACGACTCCTCGCAATGACATATTATTTGACTTCAAAAAAGGTGAGGAGGTTGGGACCCGAGAGGTATACGGCAAGGCACTCTCCCAACTTGCCCGGGAAGATGAGCGGATCTTTTCGCTGGATGCTGATATGAAGAATTCGACTTTCAGCGAGGATTTTCTTAAGATTTGGCCGGAACGATTTATAGAATGCTTTATCGCTGAACAGAATATGGTAAGTGTGGCAGTCGGACTCGCGAGGCTGGGGAGGAAGCCGTTTGTTTCAACCTTTGCTTCTTTTCTTACCCGGGCCGCTGATCAAATACGTATGGCCGCGGTTTCAAGAGCGAATATCGCTTTTGTGGGTGCTCACGTCGGAGTCTCAATCGGTGAGGATGGTCCGTCGCAAATGGGACTTGAGGATATTGCTCTTTTTGGGACAATTCCTGACTCAATTGTTTTGCAACCGAGTGATGTTGTCTCGATGACAAAGCTTATTCCACACCTTTTGTCTCACGAACATATCTCATATCTCAGAATGCTTCGACCCAAAACACCTGTACTCTACGAAAACGATGAAGAATTCAGTGTCGGAGGATCGAAAGTTTTACGCTCGACTGCTAAAGATGTCCTGACAGTTGCTGCGACAGGAATTACAGTCCATGAGGCTCTCAAGGCTCAACAAGAATTGGAGAAAGAGGGGATTATGATTCGAGTTATTGATTGTTATAGCATCAAACCTGTCGACAAAACAACTTTGCGATTTTGTCTCTCTGAGACTTTGAAATCTATTATCATTACCGTTGAAGATCATTACGAGCACGGAGGACTTGGTGACTTTGTCCTGGCGGCAATGAGTGAGCGGGGCGGGACAGTGTACAAAATGGCAGTCGATCATATCTCGCGCTCGGGAACCAAGGATGAATTACTGTCTGATGCGAAGATCAGCGCTTCAGCAATTGTACAAAAAGTCAAAAATCTTCTAGACTAGAGGATACATCCTGCCTATGGCTTTCCCGCATCATCACGAAAAGCGTAAAATCATGATTAATCTGTTTACTCTTCCGATGATCATCGGAATATTGGCCTTAGCCACCGTATTCAGTGCCCCGGTCAGACGGATTGTGAATATCCCCCAGAAAATTATCTTAGGCGCTAAAGATAATCGTTTACAGGAGGTCACTAAGGAGAATTTTTCAAAAGAGATAGTCGATGATACAAAGGATCAACTTGATACCATGAAAACGGATGTTCTCAAGACTACTGTCGGGGAGATACTAGAATTTCTCAGTAAGGGAAGTAAAATTACCAAAGATCTTAACGGTGTGCAACAGCAGGCAGGCGGACTTTTTGATACATATACCAACCTCGACTTTATAAAGTAACTGCCGATCTCTCCGGAGTTGACACTCCGTCTCTCATCAATTACGCTGATGATACTCAATGAACAAAGTAAAAAAACTCCTTAAAGTACTCGGCCCCGGATTCATAACCGGTGCATCAGATGATGACCCCTCAGGCATCGGGACCTACGCACAGACGGGGGCTATGTTTGGCTATAATCAGCTCTGGACGGCTCTTTTTTCGCTGCCTTTTATGACTGTCGTTCAGGAAATGTGCGGCAGGATCGGGATGGTAACCGGGACAGGGTTGGCCGGAGTACTGAAAATCCATTACACCCGCAAGGTTCTTTATATAGCCGTCGGGATATTATTTATTGCCAATACGATCAATATCGGCGCAGATTTAGGGGCAATGGCCGCATCAGCCCAACTGATCCTGGGTATCCCTTTTTGGGTATGGCTGCTTATTATTACCGCGACTACGATCTCGCTTGAGGTCTTTGTCTCCTATCCTGCCTATGCAAGACTGCTTAAATACCTGACTCTCTCGCTTTTTGCCTACATTGTCACAGTCTTTGTCATCAAGCAGGATTGGATGCATATTCTGTCGGGAACAATCATTCCGAGTTTTACTTTTAATAAAGATTACCTGCTAAATATCGTGGCGCTTTTGGGGACAACAATTTCCCCTTATCTTTTTTTCTGGCAGGCAGATGAGGAGGTCGAAGAGGAGATAGAGCATCACCAACTCCGTGCGATGGGAAAGGGTGTGCCGAGAATTACCAAGAGAGATATTCGGGAGATGCGACTGGATACGATTGTCGGTATGCTTTTTTCAAATATTGTGATGTTTTTTATCATCGTGACGACTGCTTCAACACTGGGAGCACACGGGATAAAAGATATCCAAACAGCCGATCAGGCAGCTTCAGCCCTAAGGCCTTTTGCCGGGGATTTTGCTTTCCTGCTTTTTGCACTGGGGATCATCGGTACGGGGCTTTTGGCCGTTCCGATCCTGGCAGGATCTGCCTCGTACGCGATTTCTGAGGCTTTTAATATGAAAGCAGGATTGAGTAAACGATTTACTCAAGCACATGGGTTTTATGCGATAATTGCGCTTGCGACCCTACTCGGATTTTTGATCAACTTTACCTCAATTAAACCTTTTACTCTTCTCTATTACACGGCTATCCTCAACGGAGTTGCCGCTCCTCCCCTCCTGGTCTTGATTATGCTGACGGCTAATAACTCAAAAATCATGGGGAAATATACCAATAACCGGACAGTCAATATGTTAGGGTGGGCTATAACAAGTGTTATGTCTTTGGCAGCCCTCGCTCTGGTTGCAAGCCTTATCTTCTTCAAGTAGAATGCCTCTGTATGGATGATATAAAAGATAGATCACAGAAATTGCTCGAAAAAATAGATTTGGGACAAAAAAAGACGCGAATCCTTGAGCTGCAAAAGGAAAGTGAAGATCCTGTTTTTTGGCAGGACCATAAGGCAGCAGGCGTGAAGATGAAAGAGCTCTCAACTCTGCAAAAAGAGATTGAGGAGCTCGAGTTACTGCAGCTCTGGATAGATGAAGGGGAGATGGAGGAAGCGGGTAAATTACTTAAGAAATTAGAGACCCTCCTTTATTTTACTTCCCCATATGATGAGGGTAATGCGATTGTGGCAATTCATTCAGGTCAGGGAGGAACTGAGGCGATGGACTGGGCCGAGATGCTTTACCGGATGTATACGAGGTTTTTTGAGAAAAAAGGCTGGGGGTATGAAATTTTGGATGAAACTCCGGGTGAGGAAGCGGGGATTAAAAGCATTTCTCTGGCTGTTTCCGGCCCTTATGTGTATGGCCTTTTAAAACACGAAGCAGGGGTGCATCGTTTGGTCCGTCAGTCGCCTTTTAATGCTGATAAGCTGCGTCAGACATCCTTTGCCATGGTTGAAGTGCTGCCTCAGATAGATCAGGCAGGGGTGATTGAGATAAAAGACGATGAGATCGAATTTGATGCTTTCCGGGCAGGAGGACACGGGGGGCAAAACGTCAACAAAGTCTCGAGTGCAGTCAGGATCAAGCACATTCCAACCGGTATTGTCGTCACTGCTTCAGTTGAGAGACAGCAAAATCAAAATCGAGAGTTTGCAATGAAGCTCCTTAAAGCTAAATTATGGCAACGGCAGGAAGAAGAGCGTCATAAAGAAGAACAGCGTATGAAAGGGGGGTATGTCACTCCCGGTTGGGGCAATCAGATCCGCTCTTATGTCCTCCATCCCTATAAAATGGTGAAAGATTTGCGCACTGATGTCGAGACAGGCAATACAGACGCCGTCTTAGACGGTGATTTGGATCAATTTATCGAAGCGGAGCTAAGACAGTTGTCATGATGGGGCAAAAGGGAGGAAGGAGAGAAAAGAGACAAAGGAGGACTGATGGAGAAGTCGGGAAAAGGATATCACAAGCTTATTGTTTGGCAGAGAGCTAGGGAGTTGGTCAAAATAGTATACGAGCATACAGATGCTTTCCCGAAGGCTGAAGAGTTTGGTTTGAAAGGACAAATTCGTCGTGCAAGTGTTTCGGTGGTCCTCAATATAGTAGAAGGCTATAGGAGATCTTCCAGAAAAGATTATATCCATTTTTTAACCATCGCCAATGGGTCGCTTTCTGAAACAGAAGCAGCTATGGAGCTTTCTGTCGACTTAAAGTATCTTACCGAAGCTAATTACGAGATACTTGAGAAAAAACGGGGTGAAGTTGCCTATTTATTGTATCAATTAATCAAAAGTTTAAAGGCTAAATAAACTCCCTTTGTTACCTTTGTCCCCTTTGCCCCTTTCTTCCCCTCTCTCGTGGGGTTGTCAAATGATCACAAATGTGGTTAACTAGATACTGTCTTGGAGCAAGTTCCGAAGGCGCGGGGAAGGTGAGATAAGCGATGGAAGAAAAAAAAGAAGAATCATCCTCCTTGATGCACGATCTAAAGGAATCATCAACCGGAGAAAATCGTATGAAATTTATCGGAATTTTTATTATTGTCGTACTTCTGGGTGTAGGTACCGGGTATGGGTTAACAAAGGTGACGGGCTCCGGTCCAACTCAAGGAAGTGTCCCGGGTAGCTCAGCTCCTCAAGGGGCAACTTATGGTACGTCCAATACTAAGGATTACCCTGATGTGGCCGAGGGAGTACTTCGTAAAGGCGGTATAGAAGACGAAGGAGCTTTCCATTTGGAGCGTCCGGGGGGGGAGAGCCAGAATGTCTATATGACCTCAAGCAACGTCGATCTCGCGAAATTGGTCGGTAAAAAAATAAAGGTTTGGGGACAGACTCAATCTGCACAGCATGCCGGATGGCTCATGGACGTTGGAAAAGTTGAGGTGCTATGATCCGACTACTAGAAGTAACAAAGACATACGGGACAGGCACATCTGCTCTGTCTGATATCTCCCTTTCAATTGACAAAGGGGAGTTTGTTTTTATAGTGGGACCTTCAGGCTCAGGTAAGACGACGCTTCTTCGCCTCTTAATTCGTGATATGACTCCGACAAGAGGTACTATCACTCTCAACAACGTTGATATCGGAAAGCTCTCAAACAAAAAAGTTCCTCAGCTTCGTAAGCAAATAGGAGTTGTTTTTCAGGATCTTAAAATGCTCATGGACAGAACAATTTATGAAAATATTCTGCTTCCCTTGGAGATGGCAGGAATGGATCATAAAGAGGCTGAACAGAAAGTTCATAAGATATTGACTCAAGTCGGGATAGAGGAGCATATGGAAAAATTCCCTATTCAACTTTCTGGCGGAGAGCTGCAGCGTGCAGCTATCGCGCGTGCGCTTGTGTTCTCACCTGAGATCCTCCTTGCTGACGAGCCGACCGGGAATTTAGATAATACGACATCATGGGAGATTGTAAAATTATTGCAGGATATTAATAAATTGGGAACAACAGTTATCATGGCCACACACAATTTAGAAGTGGTCAACAGTCTGGACAAAAGAGTCGTTGAGCTTGAAAAAGGCAAGATGACACGTGATACTAAGAAAGGTCCTTCGACAAGCTCAGGACAAGATGTAAAAGAGACTAAACATGTGAAGAAACCTGAAGAGAAGGAAGACAAAAAAGATCTGGAAAAAAAACCGGAAGTTGAGGAAAAAGATTCTTCGATAAATCTGCCTGCCGGCAGGCAGGACTCAGAACAAGGCAAACATAAACAATGAAAACAACTAGTACAGCCTGGAAACACATTCGTCGCTCGCCGTATCAGGCATTGGCGGCTATCTTGATCATGATGCTGACCTTTCTTGTCGTCTCAATGTTCACGATGGTGATCGTCAGCTCCAGTCAAATTATCTCTTATTTTGAAGCATCTCCTAAGGTAACCGCTTTTTTTAAGGAAGATACACAGCAGCCCACAATCGATGCCTTAGCTGACTCACTGAAAGCCACGGGTAAAGTCTCAAGTATAAAATTCGTCTCAAAAGAGGAAGCATTCAGGCGCTATAGCAACTGGAATAAAGATAATCCGGTCCTTTTGGATCTGGTCAATGCCGATGTCCTGCCTCCCTCACTTGAGATATCAACCTATAAAATTGAGGATCTGGATTCGATTGCGAAAGTCCTTAAAGATTCGTCCTATGTCTCAGACGTCGTATTCCTCAAAGACGTCGTCTCAACGCTTATCTCTTGGACTGATGCGATGCGTAAGATCGGTCTCGTACTCGTGATTATCCTTGTTATCGTCTCAATCTTTGTCATGACAACAATCATCGGCTTTAAGATCTCACAAAAGCGTGAAGAGATTGAGATTATGCGGCTCCTTAGTGCGACCAACTGGTATATCAGATGGCCATTTTTACTCGAAGGGATGTTTTATGGATTTTTAGGCGCGATGCTCGGCTGGCTGCTTACCTTCGGCCTCACTCTCTATGCGCGGCCATTCCTGCTCTCATTTGTACGGGAAATCCCTCTCATGACCCTTTCTCCTTATTTCCTCCTTGCTTTACTCGGTCTGGAGATCGGATTTGCACTAATGCTTGGCGCGATCGCCAGCTTTTTGGCAGTTTTGCGTTATTTGAAGTAAAATCATCCCTATGAATAATGTCCTTCGCCGCTTATGGCTGATTAGTCTTTTTTTGGCCGTTATTTTTCTTGCTGTTCCTAAGATGCCTATCCTTGCCGAGCCTACTACCCCTACCCCGACCCCTACAGGAAGTGTAACACCAACTCCTGATAACTCAGGACAGGTCAATGATTTGAATAATAAAATCAAAGAACTAGAAAGTAAGGTATCTGATCTTCAATCTCAGGAGAAGTCTCTCTCATCACAAATTTCAGTGATGGATAATCAGATTAAGCTGACACAGTATCGGATTGATTATACTAAGCAACAGATCACTCAGCTGAATGATGATATTAATACGGCATCAACAAAAATCAGCCATCTTGATAGCTCCCTCACCTCAATTACCAAGACACTCCTTAACAGAATCTCCGCGACATATCAGCTGGGTAATGTTGAGCCTTTACAACTTCTACTCTCGTCGCAAAGTTTTACGGATTTTTTTGACCGTACTAACTACATAAAAATCGTTCAGGCACATGATAAAAAACTCATTTATAACACGGTCCAAGCCAAAAATGATTACGCAAATCAAAAACAAATCTTTGAGGATAAAAAACAGCAAGTCCTGGCTTTGCAAACACAGCTGGAGAACTATACTGCCCAACTCGATCAGGAGAAAATCAGTAAACAAAAGCTTCTCAATGAGACGCAGGGAAGTGAAGCAAATTATCAACGACTCCTGGCCCAGGCACGAGCACAGCTGGCGGGCTTTAGTCGCTTTACCCAGAGTCAGGGTGGCGCATCAATCTTAAGTGGTCAGACTGTTTGTGATGACTGGGGCTGTTACTACAACCAGCGTGATAGTCAGTGGGGAGGCAATGCTTTGAATGGCACTCAGTATACGCTAGCTAGTGATGGCTGTTTAGTTACTGCAATGGCAATGGTTTATACCCATTTTGGTCATCGCTCAGTTACTCCTCAGACAATTAATAGTAGCTCAAATAACTTTGCATCTTATTATCCAGCCTATCTCAAATTCGATATCTCAGCCGATGGTGCTAATTACTCACGAGTCAGTATTAGTAGAGCGGAGATGGATAACCAGCTTGCCGCGGGTAATCCGGTTGTTGTTGGAATCAGTTATGATGGCGGACCAATATCAGATCATTTTGTAGTTATCGTGAGTGGATCAAATGGAGATTACTTGATGAATGATCCGTTTACTCCCAACGGACATCGAATTTCCTTTACCTCGAAATACTCAATCGGGAGTATTAACGATATCTATAAGGTAAATATTTAATCTGAATTTGCTCCTTTATCCAACTGTGCTATTCTGTACAAAGTGAGATACTTCATTCAAGTTTTTTCTCTCAGCAGTTTCTTCTTTTTTGTCTCATTATTTACTACAAGTTCAGTTTTCGCTGCCTTTTCGTTAAATATTTCAAACATCAATCCCGATAATGTTTCTGATAGCGAACAAGAAGTATCAGTGACAATTTCTTTAACCGATTTGCCGAGTGAATCTTACTTTCGCGTCGGGTGGCAAGAATCCTCTGGAAAACCGTACTTCGGGTTTATAAAAAATGATAACGAAAGTTGGGTCAAAGTGGAGTCAAGTCAAGATTGCAAGAGTTACTATAAAGTCTCGGATTTGACCAAACAATCTATTACGATAATCACGAAGATTGGCCAGGATAATACTCCAACGAATGGATCCTATTTGTTGAAAGCTAGGAGATATACTGCGACTTGCTCGTCTGAAACAGACAGTGAATCTGTCTCTATCCAACTCAATCTTCCTACTCCCACTTCGACTCCGACTGATATTCCCACCCCCACACGTACCCCTACTCCTACGAAAGAACCGACTCCGACCAAAGTGCCAACCCCTACTAAGACGCCAACCCCCACCAAATCTCCGACAGCAACACCAACGTCAGCTGTCGTTAAACCTACTCCGACTAAGAAAGCGGCAAGTACTCAACCGTCAAGCGATAGCGAGGGGGCAGTCATAAGTGACTATCCGACTGCAGTTCTGGGTGTAAATACGAAAGCGGATACTCCTACTCCTTCTCCGACGCCTTCTCTTCGTGTAGCAAGCGCTCAATCTCCAGTTAGTCTTATTACGCTTATATTTTGCGGGGTAGGAGGAATACTCCTTGTTACCTGTGGTATACTCGTCTATCTAAAGAAGAAAAAAGGGGGTTTTAGCCGATTATGATAACAACACATAGTACAGAAGAGACGTATGCTTATGCCAAAAAAATTAGTGAGACACTCAAACCGGGAGATATTATAACGCTGCAAGGAGATTTAGGAAGCGGTAAGACAACTTTCACCCAAGGTTTGGGTAAAGCTTTAGGTATTACCAGACCGATTACCTCCCCGACCTTTTTGTTCATAAAAAGTTACAGTATAGAAAAAGGCGTGATAAAAAAGCTCTATCATGTTGATCTTTATCGGATAGAGAAAGAGGAAGATATCAAAGGTTTGGGTCTTATGGAAATGCTCTCTGATTCTGAAGCGATAACAGTTATCGAATGGCCTGAGAAAATGGGAAGTTTACTCCCCCAGAGAAGAATTGCGTTAGAATTTGAATATGTTGATGAAAATACGAGGAGGATAGAAGTTAGGTCTTAGGCCTTGGATCGTAGGGTTGAATAGGATTTTTTATGGATCAAACTCTTGAAAAAGCAATTCAGGTATTAAAAAGTGGGGGGATTGTGATTTTCCCGACTGACACGGCCTTTGGCGTTGGTTGTCGAATTGATGATGAACGCGCAATTGAAAAGCTTTTTCGAATCAGGCAACGAGCGAGTAATAAGCCAACACCTGTTCTATTCTCGTCAATTGGTCAAGTGAAAGAGTATACTGAGAATTTTCCGGAGGGTGTTGAAGAGTTGATGGAGAAGTACTGGCCGGGAGCTTTAACAATTGTGCTGCCTGCAAATAAGTCACGGATTCCTAAACTGGTTCGTGGAGGAGGAGAAAATATCGGCTGTCGAATTCCATCCCATCCTGCAGTTTTGCAAATTATCAAAGAAGTAGGAGTGCCAATCCTGGGGACATCGGCTAATTTCAATGGCGAGCCAACTCCTTATACTACCGAGGATCTTGACCCGAAGTTAGTTAATCTCGTTGATTTCGTAGTTCCAGGATTGACGTCTGTACACAAAGAATCAACAGTTATAGATTGTACTCAGAAGCCATGGAAGATACTGAGACAAGGCTTTGTTGAATTAATAATTAAGAATTAAGAATGAAAAATATTGTTTTATCGATAGACACATCACATCACAACAAGTTGATTGTTTCGCTTACCAAAGATGGAGAGAAGAAGGTTTTTGAAGAAGCATTTGATTATCATAAGTCACAGGGAGTTTTGCCGCTTGTTGAAAAGACACTTAAGAAGGAGGGTTTAGAGTTCTCCGACTTGACTGGGATTGAGGTCAATACCGGCCCAGGTTCTTTTACCGGCCTGCGCGTCGGAGTCACCATTGCCAACACACTGGCCACTATTTTGCAGATTCCTCTTAACGGGAAAACAGTCGGAGAATTAGCAGCCCCTGTCTATTCATAGGGCAATTTATTTTTTGCAATTTGAAAAAGAAGCTGTCATAGTAGGTATATCTGCCTATGATAGATTTTCTGCACCATCTTTTTTTACCTCGTGAATCCAACAATCACCGCGCTAAATTGCTTCATCACTCAAGCCTCCTAGTCCTTATCATCGGCCTTTTCATATTCGGTGCAGGATTCAGTTTTACCGCTTCGCATAACGAGGCCGTTTTGGGTATCAGCTACTCAATTACTCCTCATGAGCTTTTGATCCTGACTAATCAAAAAAGACAGGATGCGGGACTACCACCTCTTACGATGAATGATGCCTTGACCCAAGCCGCTACTCGAAAAGCTCAGGATATGTTAACGAAAAATTATTGGGCACATATTGCCCCTGATGGTACAACTCCCTGGTATTTTATTAAAAGTTCGGGTTACGAATATATTTATGCCGGCGAGAATTTGGCCAGAGGATTTTATTCAACAGGGGATGTCGTTAACGCCTGGATGGCCAGTCCGAGTCATCGGGAGAATGTGCTCTCCCCGAATTATAAAGATGTCGGTTTTTCGATCCAGGAAGGACCTTTGACAGGTGACGAGACGGTCCTGGTCGTCCAAGAATTCGGAAGTACCCGTTCAACTACAACTGCAGTTCAAACGGAATCTGCTCCTCAGGTCACACCGGAGGTGCCACGTGTTACACCTGTTGTCGTTATTGCAGTTGACTTGCCTACTCCGACTCCCACAACTCTTCCTCCTCAATCACCTACACCGACTGTTGTTTCGGCTCCTATGTCACAATCACAAGTTGCTGCGTACAGGAATGATCCGCTCATCAATAAGCCGCAAGCTCAAAAAAGTATTGCACTCTTTATTATTTTAGGGCTTCTTTTCCTTCTCATACTTGATATTGTTATTACCAAGAAAAAGGGAATTACGAGAATACTTTCACATAATCTTGATCATGTTATTTTCTTTGGGATATTACTTATAATAATTATTCTGATTACTAAAGGAGGAGTTCTCTAATGATACGACCGGACAAGCATTATCTTTACTATCTGTTTCTTCTTGTTATGGAAGCTTTAATCGGCGCTTTGATAATCATGTCCCAGGGTGACAGATATATGCAGCTAGTTTATGGACTTTTTGCAGCCATAATCTATGTTGTCTGGGGAATTATTCATCACCTGATTAATCATACATTGCACAAAAAAGTGGTGATAGAGTATCTCCTCATGGGAGCTGTCGGAGTAAGTGTACTCTACTTTTTTCTCCGTTAGTCTTTAAGCCAGGGGAACTGTGAGAAATCTACTTCTGTCGAGAATTTTTCTTTAAGTGTCGGATAACCCATATCTTTTTCACTGACTATGGGGTCTTTAACAGGCCAACCACCGAATTGTCGTGTCAATAGGGGATCATTAAAATTGACTGCAGGAGTTGGTTTGCCTTCATAATAGCCTGTAATCATATAGAGGTATTCAGCATCCTCTGTCCCAGTGTTACAAAACGAATTACCCATGCCAAGAGGTAGATAAAGAGTGCGTCTTTTAGTATCTCCTAACTCAACTTTGACAGCTTTTCCAAAGGTTGGTGAGTCGGTTCGGAAATCGACTATGACCGCCAGAACTTCCCCTTTAACCACATAGATGATTTTCTCCCAAGGTTCGGAGTGGAAGCCGCGGATGACTCGTGGCTTTGATCGGGAATGATTCCACTGAGTAATGGCAATTTTTTTATCGAGAACCTTTTCAAAATCACGAAGCTCAACAGCTTCATGAAAAAAACCGCGATTGTCTTCAATAGTCGGACGTTCTGATATAAGAAGCCCGGGAATATCGGTTGCATGAATATGCTCCGGCCACTCAGAATTTGAGGGGGAAAAGCCTGTGCCAAATGCCGTTTTATTCACCATAACAGCATCACTATAGCAAATTATTATTGAGTTGACAAACAATCCTATGTCACCTAAGATAGAAAAAGTTTGTATGAAATTACTCGTTACCGGTGGTGCAGGTTTTATCGGTTCGCACTTTATTAATTACTGGATGCTCCACCACCCGGATGATCAAGTTATTAATCTTGATACGTTAACCTACGCCGGAAATTTAGAAAACCTCAAAAACGTTCAACATAACCCCAACTATCGTTTTGTTAAAGGGGATATCACTGATATGGCTCTCGTTGAGGCGATGATGAAAGGTGTTGATATCGTCGTCCATTTTGCAGCTGAGACACATGTCGATCGCTCAATCATGGATCCCTGGCCTTTTATCCAATCAAATTTGGTGGGTACGTATACACTGCTTGAGGTGGCTAAGAAAAATAAGGTGAAGAGGTTCCATCATATTTCAACTGATGAGGTGTTTGGGACGCTTGAGATTGGTAAAGATCAAAAGTTTGATGAAGAAACGAAATACGACCCCCGCAGTCCGTATTCAGCAACGAAAGCAGGATCTGACCACCTTGTGAGGTCATATTACTATACCTATGATCTGCCAATAACTATCAGTAACTGTTCCAATAATTTCGGTCCCGCGATGTACCCTGAAAAGCTTATCCCACTAGCTATAACTAATATCATTGAACATAAAAAAGTACCAGTACACGGGGACGGGAAAAATGAAAGGGACTGGCTTTTTGTGGAAGATCATATCACAGCAATTGAACGAATCCTGGAGAAGGGTAAGATAGGTGAGACGTATCTGGTCGGAGGACTTGTCAAAGGCATGTCAAACTTGGAGACAGTGCAAAAAATTATTACTCTGATGGGTGAGAGTCAGGATCTGATTCAGTTAGTTAAAGATCGGCCGGGTAATGATCGAAAATATGATATAAACTGGCAAAAAATCCATCGTGAGCTCGGTTGGCAGCCAAAGTACACCATGGATGAAGCCTTGAAGATTACTATAGAGTGGTATCAGAATAATCAGGATTGGTGGCGAAAAATTAAATCCGGAGAATTTAAGGATTATTATGACAAACAATTCGGCGATCAAGGGCTCATCTAATATCTCCATCTTATGAAAATCTTTGGAACAGGGTTATCAGGCTTACTCGGTACACGCATTGTAGAACTTCTCCAGGCAACGCATGCATTTTCAGATAATAGTAGGGCGAACGGGGTTGATATCACAGACAGTGAGCAAATACGCAAAGCAATAAACAGCTCGGATGCAGAAGTCGTCCTCCATTTGGCAGCTTACACCAACGTTAAAGCAGCAGAGCTGGAGCGCGATTTAGGTGAGCAAAGTGAATCATGGAAAATCAACGTGATCGGGACCGAAAATGTTGCTCGAGCCTGTAAAGAAGCGGGCAAGAAGCTTATTTTTACATCCAGCGATATGGTCTTTGATGGGGAAAATACACCAGAGGGCGGGTATACAGAGGAGGCAAAGCCTCACCCGCTGAGTTGGTATGCTAAGACCAAATATGAAGGGGAATTGCGTGTCCAGGCCCTTACTACTCCCTGGATTATTATACGTCCTGCCTACCCTTATAGAGCCCGATTTGAAAAAAATGATTTCGTCAGGCTTTTTATGCAGAAACTGTCTCAGGGCGAGCAACTGACCGTACTTACCGACCGTATTATTACCCCTGTCTTTATTGACGATCTGGCTCCTGCTTTGGATGCACTTTTAATGCAAAATGCAGAGGGCATTTATCATACTGTCGGGAGTACCCAACTTAGTATTTTTGAGGCAGCTGAGCAGATCGCTGAGTGTTTTAACTACGACAAAAAATTAATCGGTCAGACAACGCGAGCCGAATTCCTGGTAGGACGTCCACCTGAGCCCTTTAATTCGGCGCTTAATAATGCTAAAATTAAGCGACTTGGCGTTGAGATGAGAACTTTTCGAGAAGGGCTTGAAGAAATTAAAAAACAACAGGCGACTGTAAATTAATTTTTTAAACTATGACGATAACATTTGTGGGACATGGGTATGTAGGCCTCGTTAGCGCGGCAGTTTTTGCGGATCTTGGGAATACCGTCTGGGTCATAGGGCATACGGCAGAAAAAATTGAGAATCTTAAGAAGGGTATTATCCCCATCTATGAACCCGGGCTTGAGGAATTGGTCAAACGAAATGTCGATGCGGGCAGGCTTCTTTTTACGCTTGATTATGCTCCCGGAGTAGCTGCATCGGATGTCATCTTCATCGCAGTCGGAACTCCTCCGAAAAAAACAGGAGAGGCGGATTTATCAGTAGTCTACGACGTGGCAAAAAAAATTGGGCAACATCTAGATGGATATAGCGTGGTCATTACAAAGAGTACTGTTCCTATCGGTACCAATCGTGAAATCCAAAGAATTGTTAATAAGGCAAAACCCCTCAAAGCTGAATTTGATATAGCATCAGTCCCTGAATTTCTGCGCGAGGGTCAGGCAATTGGAGATACACAACATCCAGATCGCGTAGTGATAGGCACAGATTCTGATAAAGCTCGGGATTTGCTTGTCGAGCTCCATAAGCCTTTAGACGGTGAGCGTGTCCTCACGACTATTGAGACTGCTGAAATGATTAAATACGCTGCTAACTCTTTCCTGGCAACAAAAATTTCTTTCGCTAATGCAATTGCGCAGCTTTCAGAAGAATTAGGAGCAATAGGCCCTAAGGTGCTTGAGGGTATTGGTCTTGATAAAAGGATCGGCAAGGCATTCCTGAATGCGGGCGTTGGATATGGTGGAAGTTGCTTTCCTAAAGACGTGAAAGCTCTTATCGCAATTGCCAATCAAAATAACTATGATTTCTCACTTCTTAAGGAAGTTGAGGCAATTAATCATTTTTCTATGGTGAGGACAGTCCATAAAGCCAAGAAAATGCTAGGTGATCTTAGTGGTAAAACAATTGCCGTCCTCGGCCTGGCGTTCAAACCTGACACTGATGACATGCGTGATGCTCCGTCCCTGGTGATTATTCCTAAGCTTATCGAAGCAGGCGCTAAAGTTAAAACATTTGATCCGATTGCGCTTGAGAACGCAAAACGCCTGTTAAAAGACTGTGACGGGATCACATTTACGAAAGATCCGTATGAAGCAATTAAAGACGCGGATTTGCTGCTTCTAGTTACTGAGTGGAATGAATTTAAGGAGCTTGATTTAGAAAAGGCCATTTCTCTTATGAAGCAGAAGTTCTTAATTGACGGACGTAATGTTTATGACCCTGAGGAAATGAAAAAATTGGGTTTTACCTACCAAGGTGTCGGGCAATGAAAAAGATTTTAATAACCGGCATGACGGGGTTTGCCGGTCAATACCTCACAGAATTACTCCTTAAGGGTACGGACGTAGAAATTCACGGAACATACCACTCTGAAGAGGGGAGAGTGAGGCTCGGGGATCTGCTAGAGAAAGTCACGCTCCACCAGGCCGATTTAACCGTTAAGGAAGAAGTAGAAAAAGTAGTGAGTGCTGTCACTCCCGATGAGGTCTACCACTTAGCAGCCCAGACTTCGCCAAGCGAGAGTATGAAAGATCCGGCCGCGACTTTGATGACTAACACTTTGGCTGAATTATATCTTTTTGAAGCGCTGAAAAATCAAAATAAGCCGGAGACGAGGGTGCTGGCTGTAGCCTCGGCTGAGGTATATGGAGCTATAGATCCTAAGGATTTACCAATAGATGAGGATACTCCCCTCCGTCCGACAACACCCTACGCGGTCTCAAAGATCACTCAGGATTACCTGGCTCTTCAGTATTTCCTCAGTCATAAAATGAACATTATCAGAGCCCGACCTTTTAATCATATGGGACCGCGTCAACAACAGAGATTCGTTTTACCCATGTTTGCCAAACAAGTCGCTGAGATTGATAAAGGTCTTAACGATCCCGTTATGAAGGTCGGGAATCTCAAAGCACGAAAAGATTTTACTGATGTACGGGATATCGTCAGGGCCTACGTGTTGCTTATGGAAAAAGGTGAGGCGGGGGAAGTCTATAACATCGGCTCGGGGAAGTCGGTTGCGATACAGGAGATGCTGGATATTTTACTTGGTATGACTGATAAAAAAATAAGCGTTGAAATAGACCAGGCGCTTTTCCGCCCTCTTGATACACCGGATGTGATTTGTGACTACAGCAAGCTTCGGGAACTGACCGGGTGGGAGCCTGAAATCAGCCTTGAAACAACATTGAGCGACACGCTTGAGTATTTTAAAAAAGTTGTATAGAATAGGTTGAATACACATGCAAAAACGGGCACTTATTACAGGAATTACAGGTCAGGATGGCCCCTATCTAGCGGAGCTTCTTCTTGAAAAAGGGTATGAGGTTTATGGTTTTGTCCGTCGTCTCAGCACTCCAAATATCGGCAATATCCAGCATATTCAGGAGAGATTGCATCTTCTTTCAGGAGATCTGTTAGATCAGGGCTCACTGATAGATGCTGTTAGAGCAGCCGAGCCGGATGAGGTCTATAACTTGGCTGCGCAGTCTTTTGTTAAAGCATCTTGGGAGCAACCTGTCCTGACAGGTGAGTTTACAGGATTATCTGTTACTCGTGTTCTGGAGGCAATTCGTCAGGTAAATAAAAAAATCAAATTTTATCAGGCCTCAAGCTCTGAGATGTTTGGTAAAGTGACCGAGGTGCCCCAGAAAGAAACCACCCGCTTTTATCCCCGTTCTCCGTATGGTGTAGCAAAAGTCTATGGGCATTATATAACAGTTAATTATAGGGAAAGTTACGGGATGTTTGCCTGCTCGGGCATTCTTTTTAATCATGAGTCTCCCCGGCGGGGGATAGAGTTCGTGACTCGCAAGATCAGTAACGCAGCTGCACGAATATCGCTTGGACTTCAGGATAAATTAGAACTTGGGAATATGGATGCGAAGAGAGACTGGGGTTATTCAAAAGATTATGTAGAAGCAATGTGGTTGATGCTTCAACAGGACGAGCCGGATGATTATGTTATCGCGACCGGGGAGACACACAGTGTCCAGGAATTTGTCGAATTGGCTTTCGCCACTGTCGGAATTGACGACTGGCAAAAATACGTTGTATCAAATAGTGCCAAACATACAAGGCCGGCTGAGGTCGATCATCTCATAGGGGATTACAGTAAAGCGAAAAAAGTACTCGGCTGGAGTCCAAAGACGTCATTTAAGGAATTAGTTGAGATGATGGTCAAGTCAGACATCGAACTAGAAAAGAAAAGTCATAACCTCTAATTTGAACGAATTATCTCTGCTAGTGGGACGTCCTTTTTCTTGATACAATAATTTTATGCAGACAATACTTGTAGCCGGAGGAGCCGGATTTATCGGATCACATTTATGTGAGAGCCTTCTTAAGGATGGGCATAAAGTAATTTGTGTAGATAACCTTTTAACCGGCTCACGATCTAATATCGAGCACTTACTTGATAATCCCTTATTTTCATTTGTAAATCATAATGTCATTAGAGCCCTTCCCGATACAGAACATATTGATGCGATTTTTCATTTGGCGTCTCCTGCATCCCCGAATCATCATAGTAAATTAAGTTACCACGCTCTGCCCATGGAGACAATGCTGGTGAATACGCAAGGCACGCTCGAGCTGTTAAAAGTTGCCGAGAAAAATCAAGCTAAATTTCTTTTTGCTTCAACGTCTGAGGCATATGGAGATCCCTTAGAGCATCCTCAAACAGAGGAATATCGGGGTAATGTCTCTCCAATTGGCCCCAGAGCGGTGTATGATGAGGCTAAGCGATTCGGTGAAACAATCACGAGTTATTTTTGGCGTGAACGTCAGGTTGACGCGCGCATTGTCCGAATTTTTAATACATACGGACCCCGGTTATCAAAATCCGATATGCGGATGATCAGTGTCTTTATTATACAGGCGTTTGGTGATAAGCCGATTACTATATTTGGTGACGGCACGCAGACCAGATCGTTATGCTATGTGGATGATTTGGTAGAAGGACTGGAGAGACTAATGTTTTCAGCAAATACCAGAGGACAGGTTGTAAATCTGGGTTCTACAGAAGAACATACGGTTATAGAATATGCTACGATGGTAAAAGAACTGACTGGCTCAAAAAGTGAGATTGTCCATACGGAAGACCTACCTGAGGATGATCCGGTAAAAAGGCGTCCTGATATAAACAAAGCAAAAATGTTGCTTGATTGGGAACCGAAAGTAGGTCTTAAAGAAGGACTCCTGAAAATGATAGAGGACTATAAAAGTGTTTAATAATTAGCATGAAAATTGTTGTTATCATTCCCACCTATAACGAAAAAGCCAATATGGAGAAAATGATCCCGGTACTTGAGGGTGAAGTTTTCCCGAAGATTAAAGGCCATGAAATGGAAATACTTGTAGCAGATGACGGTTCGCCTGACGGGACAAGAGATGTCATCGAAGTGTATATGAAAAAATATAAAAATCTCCATCTCATCGAAGGGAAAAAAGAGGGACTTGGTGCTGCGTACGCCCGTGCCATGAAGAATTCGATGGAAGAGCTGGGTGCTGAAGCAGTCATCGAATTTGACGCGGATTTTCAACATGATCCGCATGATATCCCAAAACTCATTGCGGCGATGGATGAAGGCTATGACTATGTCATCGGAAGTCGCTATATCAAAGGAGGCCAAATACCCAAAGAATGGGGGATGGATCGGAAAATGTTGAGTATCTTCGGTTCACTTTTTACGCGAATTGTCTGGCTTACATTCAGCATTCATGACATGACCTCAGGCTTTAAATTAACAAAGACATCATATTTAAAGCAGATTGATTTGGATAATCTTCTATCACAGGACTTTGCTTATAAAATGCATATTTTACATGATGTCGTAAAGCTCGGTGCTAAAGTAAAAGAAGTCCCGATTATTTTTTATGAAAGAACAGAAGGGGCAAGCAAAATAAATAAGAAGGATCAACTGGATTCGCTGTATGTGGTCTTGAGATTACGTGCCCGGGACTCTGAGAAATTCCTGAAATTTTTGGTTGTCGGAGGTTTCGGATTTCTGATTAATGCGATTATCTTAAGGCTCCTGGTCGACGGCGCGCACTGGAATCCGTCTTTGGCCAATTTAGTCGGTGCCGTAGCTGCAATATTCTCTA
Organism: Patescibacteria group bacterium; assembly: GCA_038064195.1. Lineage (GTDB taxonomy): Bacteria > Patescibacteriota > Microgenomatia > Levybacterales > UBA12049 > JACROF01. The sequence continues at coordinate 390,085 of JBBTTO010000002.1, forward strand.
ACTATAATTTCAATAATCTCTGGACTTTTAATACCAATAGAGCAAAAACAGTCGGTCAATACATAATAAAATTACTTCAGTTCTATACAACTTCAGCCATTGGCGTAATTTTTATTCAGACAGGGACTATTTTTGTCGGCGACAGCCTCATCGGCAGGCAATTCTACTTTGAATATTTTCTCTTTGGAACATTTCTCCTCTTGATATGGAACTTTACTATTTATAACAAAATTATCTGGAAGAAAAAATAGTTCCCTCTGGCTGGTATGGCATTAAACATCAGATCATTTTTAGGAAAAAAAGAAAATCTTATCCTCTTGGGTATACTTGTTTTGGCTGCATTCCTGAGGCTTTACAGGATTGCAGATTATATGACATTCCTTGGAGACGAGGGACGAGACGTGCTGACGGTAAAGCATATTTTGGACGGACAATTTACCCTTCTTGGCCCCAGGTCATCTGCTGCAGATTTTTATTACGGACCGATCTATTTTTATATGATCGCACCATTTCTTTTTCTTTTTCACTATGACCCGGTCGGACCGGCAGTCTTTATCGGCATCCTCGGAGTCATAACCGTATTTCTCCTGTATAAAATAGGCAAAGAGTTTTTCGGCTCCATAGCCGGGTTGGTGGCGGCCGCTTTGTATGCCATATCGCCTGTCATCATTACGTATTCCCACTCATCATGGAATCCTAATCCACTTCCCTTTGTGTCACTTTTGATGCTCTATACACTCTATCACGGTCTGAAAAAACCACACTGGTCGCGATTTGGCTTGGTAGGCTTTCTTTTAGGTATTGCCCTCCAACTGCAGTATATAGCGCTTTTTCTGGTAATAATTGTCGGGGTCTATACGACTATCGGGACTTTTTTGGAAGAGAAGAAAGGTGCTTTTCTAAAGCTGTTAAAACGATTCAGTGCAGTGGCGGCAGGTTTTCTCGTCGGTTTTTCGCCCTTTTTGGCATTTGAATTTCATCATGGCTTCCCCAATACTAAGACGATCATCAATTTTATGCTTGGTAAGTATACGCCAGTTGATGCCCCTCCTGTCTCAGCCCTCGGACAGGTCATCGAAGTATTTTTCAAACTGTTCGGTAGACTTATTACCCGCTTTCCCGAAGAAAATAGTATTCATATCTTTGAAAAGCCGGACCTGATGATATGGTATATTTCGACGCTGGTATTGGGGCTTACCACCTCCATTCTCCTCTTTAAAATTAAAGACAGACTTGTCAAAATCCTCTTCCTTTGCTGGTTAATCTTAGGTGTGGGACTGTTCTTCCTCTATAAAAAAGAAATTTTTGATTATTACCTGGGATTTATGTTCCCGTTGCCGTTTCTTATTATCGGGAATAGCGTCGGTCTGTTAATTCGTGATAAAAAAGATTCTCTGCTCAGAACAGTGAGCATAGCTATTATTATCTGTCTGATATTTATGAATCTGGGAGGGTGGCCTTTCCGCAATCCGGCCAACAGACAAAAACTGCAGGCCCAGACAATTGCCGAGTTTGTTTTGCAAAAAGCAGAGGGGAAGCCGTTTAATTTCGCTCTCATAACTCCGGGTAATTCAGATCATGCGTATCGTTATTTCTTTGAAGTAGAGGGTAATCCGCCGGTGACTATTCAAAACCCAGCTATCGATCCGGAGCGAAAAACCGTCACAGGGCAACTCCTCGTTGTCTGCGAAGAAGTAAACTGTCATCCTTTGGGTCATCCGCTTTTTGAGGTGGCGTCTTTCGGGCAGGCCGATATAGTCGGGGAGTGGAATGTCTCTGTAGTTAAGGTTTTTAAATTGATCCCCTATAAAGGACACTAGCCCCGAGTTGCTTTTAGAGGGGAGTCGGGATGAGAGTTGTCACAACTCGGGTATAAAGATCCTATTGTGAATAGACTATGAAAATACCGTTTTTTCCACCTAAGACCATTGAAAAAATGCGAATGCTTGGCATATCAGAATCGCAAATTGTGGATGTTTTTAATACCGGTGATTACAAGACAAGTGAAAACGGGAGTAAAATGGCGATCAAAAAAGTAGGTAATCTTGAATTAGGTTGTTTCTATGATCAAAATAGCAGAACCGGTGAATATATCATAACTGGTGTTTGGAAGAGAGACAGATTTTAAATTTGATTTTGGATATTAGATCGTAGATCTTGGAAGTTAGGTCTAGGATTTAGATTTATTTATTAATACTATGAAAGTAGCGATTGGTTCAAAAAATCCGGTTAAAATTGAGGCAGTAAAAGAGGCCTTTGGCAAGGTCTGGCCGGATCAGGATTTTGAGTTCATAGGGATTGAAGTGCCATCGGGTGTGCCGGATCAACCCATGAGTGATGAGGAAAGCATCAAGGGTGCGACGACGCGTGCAAATAATGCCCTCGATCGTTTGAATGCAGATTTTGGGATAGGGCTTGAGGGGGGTCTGCAGAAAATCGGTGAAAGGTGGTTTGATTGTGGATGGATTGTCGTAATAAATAATGAAGGCGGGGTAGGAGTTGGCTCGTCTTTGCGTTTGGAAGCACCAGTCAAGATGATGGAGCTTATCAATCAGGGGATGGAGCTGGGGAAGGTTAATGATATTCTCTTTAAAAAGGAAAATTCCAAACACAGTCAAGGCCATTTTGGACTCATGACTAACAATGCCGTGACTCGAAAAGAAGGTTATCGGGACGGTATCATCGCGGCCCTTGCTGCCTTCATTTATCCTGAATTGTTTGAAGAATAATTAGACGTACAGGTCTGTGAGGATGTCGGTAACGCCTGGCTTGGGGCGTGCAGGAGCGTATTCACGACCATAGAGGATAAGCAGGTGGGGGAATTCAATCCACCACTCCTTGGGAACTATTTTCATTAAATCCTCTTCAATTTTTTCAGGTTTGTCCGAGTCACTCAGCCCTAAGCGGCCGACTGCTCTGATGACATGAGTATCAACGACAATGCCCTCAGACGTGTGAAAGGCATCGCCCAAAACAACATTGGCTGTTTTCCTGGCGACTCCCGGGAGATTATCTAATTCCTGCATAGTATTGGGAACTTCACCATTATGTTTGTCAACCATTTGTTGCGAAGCTGCCCTAATATTTTTTGCCTTGTTCCCGTGGAAGGTGACTTTTTTGATCAGAGCGTCGATATCTTCAACTGAGGCTTTGGCCATAGATTTGGCGTCGGGATAATGTTTGAAAAGCTCAGGGGTCACGGTGTTGACCAGCTTATCAGTACATTGTGCCGAAAGAATAGTGGCGATAAGCAGTTCAAAAGGATTTGAAAATTCAAGAGCGGTACGAGGGTGAGGGTAGATTTGTTTGAGGCGATGGTAAATCTCTTTAACTTTCTCTTCTTTAGTCATAAAAGTATTATATCATTGTTCTTAAGCTGGGCTGAACTTATCAGGGAAAAGCCTTGCAAGTGTTCCATCATCTAGGAGTCTACAATACGTTAACCAAAGATCACCATATAAAGTTACTTCCTTGCCTTCATTAATAAGTCTGATTACTTCTCCTTCATAAACATACTTTAAATACCATTCTTCGCTCTTAGAGATATGTCTTTGTGCATCCTCATAACTTTCAACTGCAGCTCGAGCACCTGAGTATGGAACATAAACATATATCTGACCATTTTCATCTTGTTGAATTTCGGCGATAACATCTCCGTTCTTATCTCTAACTTCCTCAAGTAGTTCATATTTATCAAAGGATATAAAAGACTCACATGTCATTTGTCGGATTATAACATTTGATAGGATCCCCTAATAGTCAGCTTATTACGAGTGGTTTCACTCCTGCATATCACGTGTTACAATCGTCTGATGGAATTATATTTTGTAACAGGTAATGAAGATAAGGTGAAAGATGTCGAAGCAGTCCTTGGATTTCCGATTAAATCAGTAAGGCTGAATCTGCCGGAAATTCAGTCATTGGATATAGAAGAAATCGTCAAAGCGAAAGTTCAGTCGGCATTTGAACTTGTAAAAAAACCAGTATTTGTAGACGACTCGGGATTTTATATCACTGCTTGGAATGGATTTCCGGGTCCATTTATAAAGTATATCCTTTCATCAGGAGGGAATGATCTACTGCTAAGGATGATGGAGACAGAGGAGAACAGAGAGGTCATGGTAAACTCAGCAATCGGTTTTCATGACGGGGAGCAAGTGTATACGTTTGTAGGAGAAGCAAAGGGGGTACTTGTCGTTGAGTCTCGCGGAAAAAGTTGGGGTTGGGAGCCTATATTTCAGCCTCTCTATCAGAAGCAGACTTATGCTGAAATGACAAGAGAATACAAAAATTCTATTTCCATGCGCCGAGTTGCTTTAGAAAAATTTAAAAGGCATCTTCAACTAGAGAGTTAAAGACTTACTTGCTAGTATGGATGTAATGACAGACATACAGTGGTTGATCGGTGGAGAGGCGGGATATGGCATAGTGACGACTGGCGTGATGATGCTTTTATGAACGAAAAACCCCCCGCAAGCGAGGGGTTTTCTGTATGTTTCTTGAAGGTTCTGAACGAATCTTCAAGAAGGAAACGTTAAGCTACTTAGCCTTACCAATTCTGTACATTCCTGTACCACAAACTGGACATTTTCCTTTCATAGCTGGTTTACCATTCTTCATAGTAACAGCTTGCGCATTTGGATCATCGCGCTTTGCTCGACATTTAACACAATACATTGTTGCCATAGATAAAGTCACCTCCCTCCTTCGCCAAGGCTCCGGAAGGGCAAGCCCTTCAACATAAACCTTACGAAACATAGTGAGTGATTAAAATCTGTCATAAATATATTATGCCTGAACTACCTCATCAAAAAGGATAGCACAAGCTCGACAACAATAACAGCCGTGGTAATAAGCATGGTTTTGATGAGGTCATGACGGACAAAATGGTAGTCTTGAGTAAGGTTATGAGTGACTGATTTGGTCGGTACGACGGGCTGAGTAAAAGTCGGGAGAGTAAGGGGCAACGATGGCGATGAGACAGCCTGAATAGTCAGATTCTGGCGTTTGAGTTCGGCTGCAATCTTCTGCGAGCGTGTTTTTCGCTTCTTTGCCATTATAGTAGCCTAGGTTACACTATTGACACTGAGGCTGTCAAGAGGCTAAGATGGCTCTATGCAAGGACCGATTTTATGGGTCATTTCAGGAATTTCTCTTATTTGGCTCATTATTTTAACATTTATCGTTATCACCTATAAGAGGCATTATGACTTGCTCATCAAGGATGCAACAAGTGAGTCGTTGACTTCCCTTCTTGACCGTGTCCTGGGTGATCTGCAAGTGACTAAAAAGGATATTGCAAGTCTTACGAGCCAATATGATAGAATTGAAAAAGAAGGTTCGTTGCATATTCAAAAGATAGGACTGGTGCGATTTAATCCCTTCAAAGATACGGGAGGAGATCAAAGCTTTATCCTATCTTTACTTGATGCTCATAATAACGGTATAGTGATTTCAGGCTTGTATTCACGATCTGGCATGCGCTGGTACGCCAAACAGGTCGTAGACAGTAAGGGTGCTGAGCATGAACTTTCGGTTGAGGAGGTAAAAGCCATCCAGTCAGCCAAGGCTATAGGAAGAGAGAATGGAAAACAATAAACTGCTCATCATACTTGCCGCTGCCGGTCTGTATCTCCTGTCGGCAGGTATCTCCTACTTCGCCTTCTCTCATGTCTCAGGGAGAAGCACCTCAACTGCAACTATTCCGACAACATCAAATAACGGCTATGACGCACTCGAATTTGACCAGACTGCGCCAAAGACTGAGGAGTGTCCGCTTAACGGCGCCATGTATTCTAAGGCGCAGCGCAGCTGGTGGGAGAAGCATCGTCCGCTGGCTGTCATGGTTGAAAACTCGACAGACTCACGTCCGCAGTCCGGTATCTCTTTTGCTGACGTCGTCTATGAAGCCATAGCTGAAGGCGGTATCACACGGACCATGAATGTCTATTATTGTCAGGATGCAGGTATCATCGGCCCTGTCAGGTCGGCTCGTACGTATTTTCTGGATTACCTTTCAGAATACGGTTCCTTTCCACTTTATGCTCATGTCGGTGGTGCCAATACTCCAGGGCCTGCGAATGCTTTAGGTCAGATTGATGACTACGGCTGGTCTTCATACAATGATCTCAATCAATTCTCAATCGGCTTCCCGACCTTTAAACGCGATGAAAGCCGGTTGGGCCGGGCTGTGGCTACAGAGCACACAATGTATTCAACAAGCGGAGGCTTATGGAAAGTGGGTGCTGGACGCGGTCTTACTAACAAGGACAAAGACGGGGATAGTTGGGATGATGACTTTGTTAAATATACTTTCTCAGATGACGCGGGGGTATCTGGCCGCGGAACAATCCAGAAGGTTACCGTTATTTTTTGGGACGGCCAGCCTGATTATGTCGTGACATGGAACTATGACAAAGCAACCAATACCTATCTCAGGCTAAACGGCGGGAAAGCACACCTGGACAATAATACCAAGAAGCAGCTGGCTCCTAAAAATATTGTCGTTCTCTATGAAAAAGAGAGCAGAGCCAACGACGGCTATGAGGGGAACCTTCATGAACTCTTCGGTACTAAAGGAACAGGGACTGCTCTCGTCTTCCAGAACGGTCAGGAAATACAGGCGACCTGGAAGAAAGCCGGTCGTGAGGCGCGAACTGAGCTAATCGATCGGAAAACAGGTAAAGAGATCTCCTTTGTTCGGGGACAGATCTGGTTTCAGATCGTTCCGACATATAGCGACGTTGTTGTTCAATAAGAGTAGGTATTGTATACAGAATAGAGTTTACTCGTTGCAACAAGAGCACTTTTCCTATATAGTATAGCCACTGCTTCAAGCTATTTCTGACGTATGTTGTCTGATCTTATTACATCTAAATCCCGCGTCACACTTCTTAAAGTTTTTTTGGCTACCCCGTATGAAATGTATCATGTCAGAGAGTGTGTCCGTCGCACGGGGGATGAAATCAATGCCGTAAGACGTGAGCTGCTTTTTTTGGAAAAGCACGGTATCCTTCAGAAAGAGCAACGGGCCAACAGGGTATATTATTCTCTTGACAAAGAATATCCATTTTATTTTGACCTCTTAAATATCGGTATCAAGATCATAGGTCTTGGCGATGAAGTCTTGAAGAATCGTCCAAAACTCGGCAAAATAAAGTATGCTATGTTCTCAACAAAGTTTGTGAGGAAAATTAAGAAAAACCCTGACGATGTGGATTTCATGGTCATCGGAACGGTAGTTTTGCCTGAGTTGGCAGCACTTGTCAGGACAGAGGAACAGCGACTGGGAATGGAAATCAATTATACAGCTATGACCGAAGATGAATTTAAATTCAGAAAGACACGCAATGACCCCTTTATTGCCGGGATCCTGGCGGGGGGACGAATCATGCTCATCGGCGATGAGGAGACGATGCTGACATGAGGCGTCCTTCATCTTTCCTGACCATTGTTATCGTCGTTGTCACGTTACTTGCCTTGCTCATTAATATCCCTGACTCAGTATCACTTAACTTTCTTCCTTTTTTAAAGACACAGAAAGCACCAGTCAAGCTCATAAATATCAACACACTCCTCTCCCCGCTTGGGTTGAATCAGAATGTGGCATTTAAGAAGGGCCTTGATCTGCAGGGAGGGACCAGTATAACTCTCCGTGCCGATATGAAGACTATCCCGACTAATGAACGTAAAGATGCGCTCGATTCAGCCAAACAAGTGATCGAGCGGCGCATTAATTTTTTCGGCGTATCAGAGCCGCTCGTTCAGACCTCACAAGTGAATAGTGATTACCGAATCATCGTTGAAATTCCAGGGGTGACCGATGTTAATCAGGCAGTGAGCCTCATCGGAAAGACAGCTCAGCTCACTTTCTGGGAGACCGGGGCGAGTACTTCGGCAAAAACGACCACAGCTGCCAATTTGCCTTTAGGTATAACGCAAGTGATGGGCGAGGCAGCCAGGCCTACCAATCTCACCGGGAAAGATTTAAAAAAAGCCGATGTGACTTTCAATCCTAATACCGGGGAGCCGCAGGTCCAACTCACCTTTACAGCAAGCGGGTCGAAGAAATTTGCCGATATCACAACACGCAACGTCGGAAAGATAGTAGGTATAGTCCTTGATAATGTCCTGGTCCAGGCGCCGCGTGTCAATGAGCCGATTGTCGCCGGAACAGCCGAGATCACAGGCCAGTTCACCATCCCACAGGCAAAGGCATTGCAGATCCAACTTAATGCAGGAGCGCTGCCTGTGCCACTCTCAGTTCTTCAGCAGCGGGCAATAGGTGCTACCCTTGGCGATCAGACGGTAAGAAAGAGTCTGATCGCCGGCGCCATCGGATTTGTGGTCATTGTTATCTTTATGATCGGACTTTACGGGAGGTTAGGCGTTATCGCGAGTATAGCTCTCATCATTTATACTCTCATTACTCTGTCTGTTTTTCGCTTAGTCCCTGTGACGCTGACTCTGGCCGGTATTGCCGGCTTTATCCTGTCGATTGGTATTGCGGTTGATGCTAACATCCTCATCTTCGAACGAATGAGAGAAGAGATGCGAAAAGGCAAGTCAGAGCACGCGTCAATTGATCTTGGCTTCTCGCATGCCTGGGCGTCAATCAGAGATTCAAATATCGCTAGTCTAATCACAAGTTCAATTCTGATGGTATTCGGGACGGGAATCGTCCGTGGCTTTGCCCTCACGCTGGCAATCGGGGTACTGGTATCATTATTTACGGCAATTACGGTGACGAGAACGTTGTTAAGGACGGTGTATCGATAGGTGACCTCACCCTGCCCTCTCCTTTATGAGAGGGATAAGAGGATAAGAAATATATGTTAGATATTATAAAGCGAAAAAATCTTTACTTTCTGATATCCCTTATTGTCATTGTGCCGGGAATTATTTCTTTGATTCTCTTTGGTTTGAAGTTGTCAATTGAGTTCACCGGCGGATCGAGAATGATCCTGACTTTTCCTAAGACACCAACTGATAGGACAGTACAGTCAGTACGAAATGCTTTTGCGACTGGGAAAGTGGAGGTCGTATCAACTCAAACGTCAGGTAAAGATCTCATCGTCCGAGCCGCTCCTGTCGATGAAAAGCAGGCAGCAAAAATTTCAAATCAGATTCACGCTCTCGCCGGAGATTTTAAGCAGGAATCATTTGAAAGTATCGGACCGGTGATTGGAGCTGAGACGACAACGCATGCATTTTATTCTGTCTTGCTTGCTTCCGCTCTGATCGTCCTCTATATCGGTATATCATTTCGTAAAGTACCCAAGCCTGCAAGCAGCTGGAGATTTGGAGTTTGTGCTATTGTGGCGCTTCTTCATGATGTCCTCGTTGTTGTCGGTATCTTTTCACTTCTCGGACATTTCTTCAACGTCGAGGTCGACAGTTTATTCATTACGGCGTTACTGACAGTTATTGGTTTTTCAGTTCATGATACAATCGTGGTCTTTGATCGAATCCGGGAAAATCTTCTTCGGGTAAGCGGAGTACCTTTCGCGACAATTGTTAACAACTCAATACTTCAGACAATCGTCCGTTCGCTTAATACGTCCCTTACCGCAATGCTTGTTTTACTGACCTTACTTATCTTCGGCGGAGCAAGTGTATACTGGTTCGTCGTTGCCTTACTTATAGGAATTGCCAGTGGTACGTATTCATCGATCTTTAATGCCTCACCTCTTTTGGTCGTCTGGCATGAGTGGGACCAGAAACGTAAACTCAAGAGGAGTTAGGAGTTAGGAGTTAGGAGTTAGGAGTTAGGAGTTAAGTTCTTCGCGG
>JBBTTO010000002.1:399973-532940 GCA_038064195.1 Patescibacteria group bacterium
AGGAGTTAGGAGTTAGGAGTTAGGAGTTAGGAGTTAGGAGTTAAGTTCTTCGCGGACGATTTTGCTGACTAATCCCCCATCTGCTTTGCCGCGAGTATGCGGCATAAGCGCACCCATAACTTTCCCCATGTCTTGAGGAGTACTTGCTCCCGTTGAGGTGATTGCTTCTTTGACTAGCTTACGTATTTCTTCCTCGCCCATTTGCTCAGGTAAGTAGGCTTGAATTATTTTGAGTTCTTGCTGCTCTTTCTCGGCCAACTCCGGTCTTTTCCCGGCAGTGAATTGCTCTATCGAATCCCTGCGTTGTTTGGCCTGGTTTTGGATAACCGTCATGACATCTTCCTCTGTCGCGACGTATCCGGCCCCGCCTTTATTGATCTCGTGATAATTAACAGCAGACAGAATCATACGCAGAACGGATGTGCGTTCTGCATCCCTGGCAAGCATAGATTGTTTTAAATCTTCCTGAAGCTGTTGTTTGGTCATATGTGGAGTTTAGCATACCGTGCAAAGATCGTAAAGTTAATAGAGTTTGGTAATGCCGTTTTTGAGGACTCGAGCAAAACTGAACCTGATAGCAACGAGTGAAATAGCCAGATAAAGAAGATTGAGTAACAGTCCAACAATAAATCCATGAGTGTCAAAATGTCCGGTCTTAATCACTTCCCGCATTCCTTCAAAGACATAGCTGGTCGGAAGCAGATGTGCAACTGACTGTGCCCAGTGAGGAAGACTACTCACGGGGTAGTAGATAGCTGAGAATGGAGCAAAGATCCACGGCATACTCCAGGCCAGAGTTTGTACCTTAGATCCGTAGCGCATAAGAATACTTGTAATAAGAAAACCTACCCACCAGCCCGAAAGCATTAGCAAAAGCATGAAAGGGATCATGGCAAACCCATAGGTAAAGACATTGGTCTGGTAAAGAAGTATTGCAACCCCTGCAGCAAAAAAGAAGCTCAATGCTCCCTTGGCAATTCCCATGAAAAGCCAGGCGGTGACCCATTCCCAAAACTTAAGCGGAGTGATAAAAATATTGACCATATTTTTATTCCATAATTCATCAAGTAAACCCATACAAATCTCATATTGGGCACGCCAGAAAATAAGCCAGAAAACAATTCCAGAAATAACGAGTAAAAGGATATTGGTTTGGCCGCCTGAGCTTTCTTTAATATACGAACTCGTCAGACCCCAGAGCAGAAGATCCAAAAGCGGCCAGTAAAAAGCATCAGACATTTTGTCATAGCTATGCTTGAAGCCATAGAGAGTTCTTAAGATGATACCGTAAATGCGATGTAATTTCATAATTTCTTTTGTGACATATGCATAAAATAGTCTTCAAGTGATGGTTTATCAATACTAATTTCATCATAAATAATATTTTTCTCAGTCAAGCTTCGCAAAAACTCGGCAATATTTTTTTCTTTGACATCGATTTTAATATGCTTCTTACTGAATGTTTGGAAAGACAGTTTTTCTTGATGACAAAAATCCTCAAGTCTGCTCAGGTCTTTTTCAAGGATAAGCTCGATATGTGAAAACTCAATTGTTTTGGCCAAATTTTCAGGCTTGTCATTGGCAATAATTTTCCCGTGATTAATAAAAATTATCCGTTCACAGAGTTCTTCTACTTCAGCCATGTTGTGAGAGGTAAAAAGAATTGAAATGTTGAAGCGTTGTCTTTCCCTCAGGATAAATTCTCGGATATAGGATGCGACATCAGGGTCAAGTGAGGCTGTCGGCTCATCAAGCAGTAAAACCTTAGGTGAGTTAAGGAAGGCTTTAGCAATATTTACCCGAGTCATTTGTCCGGCAGATAACTGTCCGATACTCTTTTTGAGGATCGGCTCAAGTCTAAAGATCTCAACCAGCTCTGCAATTCTTTTTTTACGATCAGGAATGTCATAGAGGTATGATAGATAGGTCAGATTTTCTTTCACTGTCAGATACCACGGCAAGTTGGTATAGGTTGAGGAGAAATTAATTGTTTCAAGTATCTCTTCCCGATGGGTCTGCAGATCTTTACCGGAATAGCGAATTGATCCACTCGTCGGCGTTAAGAGCCCTAAAAGCATTTGGATAGTGGTAGTCTTGCCTGCACCATTTGGACCTAAAAATCCCAGTATCTCTCCTTCCTTGACATCGAAGGTTATATCGTTTACAGCCGTGAACGAGCCGAATTTTTTAGTGAGGTTATCTACCTCAATAACTGGTTTTTTCATAAGGTTATCTGCGGAGTATTTTTACCGTAAAGAGGAAGTCAGGAGGTTGTGTCGTATCCAGAATAGTTTTGCGTACAATTCATGTTTCTCAATCTATCCCTCCTCCTCAGAGGGTATACTAAACTCGGCAGTAAGGTAATTATAAATGACAACGATGGGATTATGCAAGTTCTTTCAATCTTTTGAGTAAAAACTCACGATTGTTTTTGGAGAGATCTTCATCAACTTCGAGAAAAAGTTTTTGCAACAGCTCGCCGATTTGACGACCGGGTTTGATTTTGAGTTCCTGCATAATATCATTTCCGTCAATTGCTAAATCATTGATGGAGAAAGGAGCAGGAGCGAGTTGCTCCTCAACTCTTTTCTTAAAAAGTTTTAGTCTCCAGCTCTCAGCAGTTTGTGTCCCTCCACCCAGTCTGTCACCGATGCGTAAATCCATCATGTCCTGAACATTCTCAACGCCGATGCGTCTGATGAACCGTCGTACCGCACTATCGGTGATATGCTCATCCACCGTAAACATATGCCATCTGATCAGTTTGACAATTTTCTCTTTATCTCTTTTGGAAAAGCGCAAACGGTCTGCAATCTCGGCTGCCATTTTGGCACCGACGATCTCATGGTTGTGAAAGATGACAAATCCCTCCGTATCTTTGGCGGCCACTCGGGGTTTGGCAATATCGTGAATGAGTGTCGCAAAGCGGACAATCGGGTTGGTCGAGGGGCAGAATTTGAGAGAAAAAATATTGTGTTCAAAAACATCTGTCGTATGATGTCTCCCCGGACGCTTTTGTGAAACACCGACTCCTTCTAGCAATTCAGGTATGATGTAGGTCAGAAGCTCGGTGTTTTTTAAGAGCATAACACCCTCAAATGGATAATCACTCCCAAGGATTTTGAGAAATTCATCATGAATGCGTTCAGAGGCAATGTGTTTGAGGAGGGAGGCATCCCTCGTGATAGATGCCAGCGTATCCTGTTCAATACTGAATGAAAGTTGCGTAGCAAAACGAATCGCCCGCATCAGTCGAAGCGCATCTTCTTTGAAGCGTTCATTGGGATCTCCGACTGCCCGGATTAGCTTGTCTTCCAGATCTTGTCGACCATTGAAAGGGTCGATGATGTTGGCAGTTGGCAGTTGGTAGTTAGTAGTAAGGGCGATAGCCATGGCATTCACGGTGAAGTCACGGCGGGCGAGATCTTCTTCAATTGTTTTGCCCCAGCTAACGCTATCAGGATGACGGCGATCCGAATATCCCTGCTCGGTACGAAACGTCGTCACTTCAATAACTGTCTGGTCGGGGGTATCTTTGTTGACCGGGATACCCACCGTTCCGAAAGCATTGTCATAAAAGGCATCAGGGAAAAGCTTGAGGATCTCCGAAGGCTGGGCATTCGTCGTAAAATCCCAGTCTTTAACAGGTTTTTTAAGTAATAAATTCCTGACAGGGCCGCCGACTAAGAAAACCTGAAAACCTGCATTTTTAAGAACTTGGATTACCTCTTTAATTGATGGCGGAACAGTCAGTGTCATTAGGTGAAAGGGTCTGGTATAGTATACCAGATTGGCGTATAGCAAATGGCTAATAGCTAATAGTTCTATGGTAAAGAAGTGGGAAATTTTGACAACTGAAAAAACTCCTAAAGAACCGGGTGAGATAGTTAATTTGCTCTTGAAGCAACGCGGGATTATAACCGAGAAAGACAAAGACGCTTTTTTATATCCTGATTTATCAAGTATTACGTCAGAGAAAGTAGGGTTGTCACAGGTGGCGATTAAAAAAACGCTCAATCGCCTGCAGAAAGCTAAGGACCATAAAGAGCTCGTCATAGTCTATGGAGACTATGATGTCGACGGTATAACAGGGACTGCTATCCTTTGGGAGAGCATGATCGCACTCGGATTTGAGGTCATGCCTTATATCCCTCATCGGGTAGACGAAGGATACGGTTTGTCAAAAATCGGAATTATTAATGTCAAAGAACAGTATCCTCAAGTAAAAGTAATAATAACCGTTGATAACGGAATAGTCGCAAACGAGGCAGTAGATTTTGCGACAAAAGAAAAAATAGACGTCATCATCACCGATCATCATTTAGCAGATAGTAAAGACAAGCCACAAGCACTCGCTACCATCCATACCACCCTTCTTTGTGGTGCGGGAATAGCCTGGCTTTTGGCAAAAGAAATTCAGAGAAAGTTCGGTACTATCGGGAAAGATGATGAGGACTTACATCTGGAATTGGCGGCTTTGGCAACTGTAGCGGATTTGGTACCGCTAACCGGTGCTAATAGAGCAATTGTCCGACACGGCATCAATAAACTACGTAAAACAGAACGCTTCGGATTGGTGGCGCTTTTCCTGCAAGCGGCATTGGATGCAGGTAAGATCGGTACCTATGAAATAGGATACGTCATCGGTCCGCGGCTTAATGCTTCGGGGAGACTGGAGAGCGCCATGGATAGTCTCAGACTTCTTTGTACGAGGGATCAAAAAAGGGCGCGGGCGTTGGCCGAGCAACTGGAACTAACCAATCAAACCAGGCAACAGATTATGCGTCAGGCAATCCTCCATGCAAGTAATGAGATCAGAGGACGAGAACAGGATCAGAAAATGCTGATAATTGCGAGTGAGGCTTATGAGGAGGGGATCATCGGTCTCGTCGCCGGAAGACTGGTCGAGGAATTTTACAAACCTGCGATAGTCATCGCTAAAGGCGCGGAGACGAGCAAGGGATCGGTACGGTCAGTGAGCGGTTTTAATGTTATTGAATTTCTCAGGAGTAAGCCTGAGCTTTTTATCGGAGTTGGGGGACATCCCATGGCAGCAGGTTTTAGTATTAAGACAGATACTTTAACAACTTTCAGGCAAGCTCTTGAAAAGCATGCAGCGACTGTAATAAATGAGGAGATGTTACAACGAAAGCTAAAAATAGATTTGGAGATTGATTTGAATACTATTTCTGAAGAGCTTTATCAGAAAATTCAATCCCTTGCGCCATTTGGCATGGGAAATCCCGAACCTACATTTCTCTCCAAACACGTTCTCGTCCGTCAAAAAAAACTCATGGGTAAGGAAGGAAAACATCTGCGTTTGATAGTTCAGGGCGGAGAAATGGGGCAAGTCATAGAGGTAGTCGCATTCGGGATGGGAGCGCGAGCCCTTGAGATACAGGAGGAAAGGCACATCGACATCGTCTATACGCTAGATGAGAATGAATGGAATGGAACAAAACGCCTGCAATTGAAAGTGAAGGATTTCAGGTTCACTGAGTAACTACCCCTTTTTTCCCAGGTGGCAAACAGATTACGGTTATGGTTGCGCAGGTATTGCAATACCTGTTGGTCCGTATAAAGAAAAGTCGGGGAGGAATTTACCTCATAGAATTCTCTTCTCGCCATAAAACAAAAAAAATCTCCCGGAAATATTTCGAGGAGATTGAAACTGGGTATTTATTACACGCTAATCTCCACTACTCCATGTAGTGGCGATTAAATTGCATAATAAAAAATCCCGAATTCATATACTCCATTATTATACGTATTAGCTTTGAATCTTGTCAACGTCAGCAATTCCATGTATCATATGCGAGAGCAAAGAGCAAAGAGCAAAGATTTTCTATGGATAAGTTGACAAGAACATTGGTTGAACAAACGGTTGAGAAGGTTGGTGAGAAAGTGGTGCTTGAAGGGTGGGTAGATACCAAGCGCGATCACGGCAAACTGACTTTTATTGATCTCCGTGATCGAACAGGCAAAGTACAGTGTGTCGGTTTTCAAAAAATGGGAGAGCTGAGTGTCGAGTCTGTCGTCCGTGTGATCGGCATGGTCAAACTCAGACCTGAGAAAATGATCAATCCCGATCTGCCGACCGGAACAGTAGAGGTGGATGTAGAAAGTTATGAGATACTCAATAAAGCAATCGAGCTTCCCATCCAGCTTGATACCGACGGGCTCGAAATAGGAGAAGAGGTCAGACTGCGTTATCGCTATATCGATCTGAGACGGGCACGTATGCAGCGCAATATCAGACTGCGCAGTGAGTTCATGCAGGCTCTGCGTCAGGTACTTTTGGCGAAAGATTTTGTCGAAATCGAAACGCCACTGCTTTCCAAAGCGACTATGGAGGGAGCACGGGATTTTATCGTCCCTTCCAGATTTCAGCCGGGCAAATTTTACGCACTTCCTCAGAGCCCTCAGCAGTACAAGCAGCTTTTGATGACTTCCGGATTTGAGAGATATTTCCAGTTCCCGCATTGTCTCAGAGATGAAGACCTCCGGGCCGACAGGGGATTTGAATTTACCCAACTGGATTTGGAAATGAGTTTTGTAACCCGTGAGGACGTCATGCAGACAGTTGAGGATATGGTTAAAAAAGCTGTCAAGTCAGTCGGTGGAAAGTTACAAAAAGAGGAGTTCCCCGTGATCACCTATCAGGAGGCACTTGATAAATACGGAGCCGATAAATTCGACCTCAGAACCGAGGAGGAGAAGAAAGACGGGACGCTCGCTTTTGCCTGGGTCATAAATTTTCCGTTCTTTAAGAAAGTGGATAGTAAGGATGCAGCTGAGGTACGGGACGGCAAGAGCGGCTGGACATTTACCCATAATCCGTTCAGTATGCCGCTTCCGGAGCATGAAGAGTGGCTCTTGAAAGGGGAGAATATCGGGCAAATCATGACCACCCAATATGATCTCGTTTGTAACGGACTGGAGGCAGGTGGGGGTAGTATCAGAGCGCATCGGTCAGATCTGCTCAAGGCGACATATAAGATCATGGGCTATTCTGAAGAGCAGACACAGGAGAGTGTCGGTCATATGCTGGAGGCCTTTGAACTCGGTACGCCTCCGCATGGGGGGATCGCTTTGGGGCTGGATCGATATATCGCTCTTTTGACTGGGGAAAGTTCAATTAAAGAGGTCATAGCCTTCCCGATGACCTCGACCGGTCGAACAGCGATTATGGACGCTCCGTCTCCCGTTACCAAAGAGCAACTTGATGAACTCAGTCTTAAAGTGACCGAATAGTCTCCTATTTTTCTTCTTGACTGTTAACTATAATAAAAGCGTGGCTACTAAAAAGAAGATTATCAAAAAGAAAGTGCCTCGGAGGGTAAAATTCGGAGTTTTTTTCAGGAGACACGAAGCGGATTTCAGACTGGCTCTTATCCCGTTGATCTTAGGTGTAGTGTGGGTGATCTTATCAATCATTACCACCCGTGTACAACTGCAAGCTAAGCAGGAACAAATAAATCTTCAGTCAATCGCCCAGACGGCAACCCCCTATACCTATTTCAGCCAACCGATAATTCCGCCAATTACCGCTGAAGCTGCAACGATCATCGATCGTGACAGCAAAAGTATCCTTTATGAGAAGAACGCGAGCGTACGTTTTGCTATGGCATCAACGACAAAGCTTATGACTGCGGTGGTGGCAATGGATTATTTCAAACCGGAAAGCATACTGACTGCTTTTACTGCAAATGTCGAGGGAGTCAATGTAGGCCTGACAGTTGGTGATCACTTACGATTTAAGGATAGCCTGTATGCCATGTTGCTGCCGTCCGGGAATGACGTGGCGCTGATGATTGCCCAGAATTACCCGGGGGGTGAGGAAAGTTTTGTAAAAGCAATGAACGCGAAAGCACAGCAACTCCATTTGGCTAACACCCATTATGCCGATCCGGCCGGGCTTGATGATGACGGGAATTATACAACTGCCCATGAATTGGCAGAACTGGCCGCAGTAGTGAGTGTAGATCCGATACTGGCAGATGTTACCGCTACAAAGAGTAAAATTGTGACGACAATGGATGGCAAAAAGACATTTACGCTCAATAACCTTAATCGATTACTTGGTATATCAGGGGTGACAGGTCTTAAGACAGGGCATACCGAAGGAGCAGGTGATGTACTGATCACATCCAGTATCAGTGAGGGGCATAACTATATTATCGTTGTCATGCGAAGTCAGGATCGCTTCACAGATACCGAAGTCCTGCTTTCGAATGTAACCCGGGATGTGAGAGTTTTTACCCCGAATATTCGCTAGTTATTTAAGCATCCAAGTGTCACTCACCGCCGGAACATAGGCCGTAAAACCGTCTTTACCTGAGAAGACATAGACAGGCATGAGGTATTGTTGTTTTTCTTCTCCGAGGTAATATGCTAAGTAAATGTCCTTAATGCGTATCTCAGTCTGAGTACCGAAATAACCCGCAATGTAGGCTTTGTTCTTTTTAAGAAGATCAAAAGCCTGAGACACATTTTTGATAGGATAGGTAGTGTTTTCCTGGCTTACGACCTGGTGTGAAAAAATGGCATCGACAATCTCGCTGGTTCTGCTCCCACCCAATAAGAAATGCATTGTTGAGTAAGGCGGGTGCGGGTAGACGACAGGAAGCTTATTAACATCTTTCTGGAAGAAATCAACCCTGACCAATTGCGCAGTTGACGGGCTGGTCGCGGCAAAGATATTAGACCCCTGCATGGACAGCAGCTGGGAAGAAGTTCCTTCCTCATCAAGGTCAAGCGGATGGAGGTTGAGGTTGGTTAGAAAATTGACCGCTGTCTCAATAGCGTCTGATTGATTGACGGGGGGTACTGTCAGCAGGTCGGCATAGGAGAAGTAGTTAGAAGTAATTGAAAAGTCACCGGAGACGATATTGTACGTAATTTTCTTGTCGGGCCTGAAAGTGTCTCCCCAGGAATAGACGGTGTCGGTGAGAGGTGTCTCATCCAGTCTAAAGCTGGTAGTCTGCAGGAGGTTACGTGTTGTTTGGAGGTTGAGAAGGTTGGGTATGGGTGGTGCGATTTTATTAATAATTACTCTATCGGCAAATGAGCCCAGGTTACCGCTGACTGTGTCGATCCGATAAGTAAATTGTTGGTTACTGGTATTCTGAGGGAAAAGAACAGGAGGTAATTTACCAAACGCTACTTTGGGAGCCGCAGGTGTTTTTGGGAAAAAGACACTCATTAGGTATCGACCTCCTCGATAGGCTCCGATGAGAAGAAGTATCCCAACGACAAGTGCCCCGCCCCATTTGGCAATTGCTATAATTATATTTTTTGATTCGTCCAAACTGATCATATCTTGAGTATAGGAGAGGCGAGCTGTATAATGCAACAAGACCGAATCTACACGAATACTTTTGTATGTTAGTTAGAACACGCATCGCACCATCGCCCACAGGCTTTCCGCATATCGGGACCATCTATCAGGTGCTTTTTGATTTTGCCTATGCTCACAAGTATAACGGGAAATTTATTTTACGGATTGAGGACACGGATAGAGCACGTTTTGTCGAAGGGGCGGAGGAAATAATTTTCAGATCGCTTGACTGGTTTGGACTCACGCCTGATGAAGGACCTGTGCAGGGGGGGGATTTCGGGCCGTATCGTCAGTCTGAACGGCTTGACATATACAAGAAATATGCACATCAGTTACTCGATAAAGGACATGCGTATTATTGTTTTTGTAGTCGTGAAAGACTTGAGGAAATGCGTAAAGAACAGGAGCGCAAAAAGCAGTCGCCTATGTATGACAGGACCTGTCGTACTCTCACGGAGGGGGAGATAAAAGCAAAATTAGCAGACAATATCCCCCATGTGCTAAGAATGAAGGTCCCTGACGACCGGAAAATTGTCGTGCATGACGTGATCATGGGCGATATTGAATTTGAAAGTAATACCGTTGATGATCAGGTCGTCCTTAAGTCAGATGGCTTTCCGACGTATCATCTCGGGGTAGTAGTTGATGACCATCTCATGGAAATCTCACACGTCTTTCGCGGTCGTGAATGGGTCTCCAGTACACCAAAGCATGTTCTGCTTTATGAATTTTTCGGGTGGGAGATGCCGGTGCATGCTCATCTGCCTTTGATTCTTAACAGCGACGGGAAAGGAAAATTATCAAAGCGTCATGGGCATGCGTCTGTGGATTATTATCGTGAGGGGGGATATTTGCCTGAGGCAGTACTCAATTATCTGTCAAATATCGTCTGGAATCATCCTGAGGGGAAAGAGATTTATAGTCTTACGGAGTTCATGCAGCTTTTTGATATAACTCAAATTACCTCACAGGGGGCACGGTTTGATCTGCAGAAATTGAACTGGATGAATCAGCAATATATCCAGAAGATGAGTGATGAAGAACTGCTGACTAAGATTAAGGATTTTTATAAAGACAGACAATTGGATGATATTTTGGTCCGAAAGTTATTGCCTTTACTTAAAACCAGGATGGAGACACTTGCTGATTTTGAGAAATTGACAGGATATTTTTTTGCTGCACCGAGCGTTGCGCCCCGTAGCCAAAAAGAAAAAGAAATAATCGTTGACCTTCAGTCTATTCTTTCAGATGTGACTGATTGGACGGAACAGGGAATTTTTGTGGCATTAAAAGCAGTCCTTGAAAAGCATAGTTGCCGTATGCCGGTATTGTATTATCTGTTCACCGGTGAGGAGCACGGCTTGCCCCTCCCACAATCACTTGAGATACTCGGCAAAGAGACGACACTTATGCGTCTGAAACAGCTGTAATATTATGGTCATTTATTTTGCCCGTTTGGTGTCTTTTCTCTTTAATCCGTATTTTTTGATCATCCCTGTACCTTATTTGCTCGTCTTACGTGAAACAGGAGACGGAGTAATCGCCATGCAGTGGACGCTGTTCTCACTTTTTTTCCTCGCAATTGTCGGAATAGCTGTCTTTGTATTATTTAAACGCGGTTATTTCAGTGATCTGGATATCTCCAAAAAAGAACAACGTCCGCTCTTTTTCCTCCTGGTCTGTGTATTTGCCATTTGTTATTTTTTAGGTCTTTTTTATCTCCGGGGACCGCTCGTACTCTTCATCTCACTCAGCGGACTTTTTTTCAGTCTCTTAGTCTTCAGTTTTCTCGTCACAAAAGTCAAAGCAAGTATCCATGTCGCAACCATCACAGCCATGATATTTTCATTCAGTGTCCTTTATGGAGGGCAGTTCTTTCTCCTCCTGTTCCTGATTCCGCTCATCGGCTGGTCAAGAATTAAGATACACCGTCATACCTGGATTGAGGTCATGGTCGGAGCAGTTCTGGGAATTGTAATACCGGTTGTAATGTTTGTGGTTTTTAAAGTACTATTACATGTATCGCTATGATTAGACACAGAACGCTTATAGAATCATTCGGCTTTGCCTGGGAGGGGATTAAATACGCTCTCACCCATGACCAGAATTTCAAAATTCACTTAGCAGCTGCCATACTTGTTATTGTTCTTACTATTTATTTTGATGTCAGCCCTTTTGAAATGGGGATACTCGGGGTTATGATTATCTTAGTTATCACAACCGAGATGATCAATACGGCTATAGAAAATATGGTGGACTTAATAACCAAAGAGCATAGAGAAGAGGCAAGAATTGCAAAAGATGTATCAGCCGGAATGGTCTTGATCGCCTCAGTTGGAGCGCTCATCGTCGGCTTTTTGATATTTGCTCCGCATCTCCTCACTGCATTAGGGATCCAGCATTAGCTCTCTTACACAATTCATACGCAATTTGAGGAAATAAACATGTATCCTTCCTCAAGGATTTAATCTTTTCTCATATGAAAGTTGCAGATATTATCAAAAAGGATGTCGACTCGATAAGTGTTACCTCATCGGTTTTGGATGCCGCTAAACTCATATTTAAACACGGTCATACAGGAATCCCGGTCGTCACCGGTAAAAGTAAAAAGCTTGTCGGGTTTATCACCGATCAGGACATCCTCTCACAATGCTTTCCCTCGATGCAGGAATATATCGAAGACGTAGTCCATGCCCGGGACTACAACGGGATGGAGGCAAAGCTTAAAGAAATTATGAAGATGAAAGTAAAAGATGTTATGAGTAATGAACTGATCTCGATAAAAGAAGATTCTCCTCTCATGAGGGCTGAGTCACTTATGAAGGTCAAACGTATCGCCAGGCTCTCAGTGGTCGATGACAAAGGCAATCTGGTCGGTATTCTTACAAAAAGAGATATCTTCCGCAGTCTAGTCGGCAAAGTCCTCTAAACTTCTTCAAACTAGTAATTTACTCTCATTTTCGTGCTACATTGACGGCATGCTTCATAGTCCCGGCGAATGATTTCGTGATTTTTTACGACTATATATATTAGAGAGCTGCATTTCAGTTTTTTCTATGTATTTAAAAGAATTAACATTTGATTCCACAATTCATACCTATATTAAAAATATAACAGATCAGGTAAAGAGTGCGTTAAAAAAATCAAAAGCGAAGCAAGGCTTGATCGTGGTCTCAAGCAAACACACTACACTCGGAATAATCGTGCATGAAATAGCCGAGCCCAAACTGCTGCAAGATATCATCAATCATTCACTTTCTTACGTGCCTGAGGATAAGCGATCTACGAGAATCAGTAAAGACTACAAGCATCCGACAGTCGATTACACGCATAGATGTCAAGATAATCCATATTGTAATGAAATCGATGAGGATTATAACGCCGGAGCGCATATCAGGACTCTAACATTTTCACATTCAAGCGTGACTCTCCCTTTTAGGAACGGAAAGATAGAGCTGGGGAAGTATCAAGAAATAGCAATTTTTGAATTTGACGGTAGAGACGGAAGCGGTAAAAATCCGATCAGGAAAAGGACGGTGCAAATTTGGATAAATCCTGTGGAAGATATATCTGTCATTACGTGACACGAATCCTCTACAACTGGTAATTTACCCTCATTTTCGCTACAATTGGAGCTACATTGCCGGATCATCTAATGGTAGGATAGCGGACTCTGAATCCGCTCATTTTGGTTCGAATCCAAGTCCGGCAGCAATTTTACAAGCCTCAGAAAACTGTATCAAAGTGAACAACCGCTTCCTGGATTCGAACTGATAGCCTCCAATTGATTGACTCTTCTGTTTTATAGGAATATAATCCCAACCAATATGCGACAAGAACAAGGATTTGATTTTGAGGCATTTCAAAACAGAAGAGCTTGGAAAAAAGTTGGACTAGATATTGGAAGAATGAATGAAAGGGCAACTGAGGTTGCTGATGATTACAGAGCCCTAGTGACTGCTGATCCACTTACGGGGATTGATAAGCTTGGCCTCTTTCTTGAAGAAATGAGAGATATAAATCCGAACCGCAGTTTTGTTGAGGCAGTTGCTGCTGGTCCTAACCCTGAGTGGACAGGACAATTACTTGCTCTATTAGGTACTCGATACTCTTATCTAGATAGAGATACAAGAAGTGTTGTTCTAACTAAAGGCTTAGGTTTTCTTGATAGACAAAGATATGATATATCCCAAGGAAATGTTTCTTATATTGATAATCCACATTTAGCTGCCGATATTGCCGTAAGTCGCCCTCTCTATTGGCCTGGATTTGAAGAATATACTGGAATACTTACAAGATTAAGAACATGGGATGAGATAGAGCCACAGGTTGAAAGAGCAAAAAGTACCTTTTGGTTAAGTCTTGCAATTACAAGACCAGATATGGCAAGTGACGATGTACGAAATGGTTTAGAAAGAATATACCCTACTCTTCTTGATAAAACACTTGATGCAATTGCAGCTATAACTGCTGAAAGAGCAGTAGATAAACATAGAAGTGATGGAACTCCCGTAGAGGAATATACAGATGAACGAATTGCAAAGTATGATTCACGGTATTCAGATGCCATAAGAACTAAAATAGTAGAGCATAACTGGATTAGGCTTGAATAGTCTGTAAATAATATACTGACTTATCAAAAACTAACTCTGGATAATTGATGCTCTCAATCCATTTTTTTGTTCGGAAGTCCTCAACCAGTGCCAGCAAAAATTAGACCTCGGATTCGAACCTGTTACAATCATTACAATGAGCATAATTAAAACAAAAGCAATTCTTACCTGTCCTATTTGTAATGCTAAACAGGATGTAGAGATGCCTATTAACGCTTGCCAACATTTCTATAAATGCACGAACTGTAATAAAATGTTGAAACCGAAAAAAGGAGACTGTTGTGTATTTTGCTCATATGCTGATAGTAAGTGTCCTCCCCAAACAGCAAGAGGCTCAAATGTAATTTGGAATATAAATTTCATCTGTATTTTGAAGCCAAAAAGTTCGAATAGCGTCTATGTCCGGCAGCACATTCGGCAAGCTCAGTGCAGGCAACATTATAAAAACAAAACGTACTAGTTTGATTCCGCCAAACAAAACATTGCTCTGGTTGCATTTGCGGTAGGACTTCTCCTTATTTGGGTCGAGCTTGCAGTTGATAGTGTATCGCAAGCATTAAAATTGTTCTTCTGAATTAGCTAGTTGAAGGATCGGGTTCGGGGAGCTCATCGCCTGTGTATTGCATTACTCTATCACCTGCATGAATAGCTACGTCGCCTGAGAGAATCTCTGCATCTGATTTCTCATGCATAATGGCATTTAATTTCTCCCAGTCCAAGACATATTCCTGATAAACTCTTTTTTGTTATAAAAGCTAATCGGTCCATGATCTACAAATCCGGCTGCTTCAACCATACGTCTGGAATCGATATTGTCAGATTTGATAGAAGCGGTAATAACAAGCTGTGGAGAGACGAAGTCGGGATCGGGTTTTTTATGTGGCTTGAATGCTTCCGGATCATGAGTGTTGCGGACCGCATCCATTTGGGCAATTCGCAGGCATGCTTGCCGTAAGGCGCTGGTCATTTGGCCCGGAGCAGCTTTGGGACGCTTAGCATACATAATCTCTAAGACATGCGTATTGGGATCAGGTTGCGGGATCATGCCTCTCTTTACTAAAATGTCGGTGTCTTCATTGGCATCAAAGCTAATCCAGCCTTGCAGTTCTCCTACTTCTTTGTCCTCGACTCCGTTAAGTCCGGCAACACCGAAAACATATTGGGCATCATTTTTGGGAGAATCAGGTCGGCCGTCTCGGGTCTGTTGGATCAGTTCTTTATCAGATTCTGCAGCACCGCCGAATTCTTCGGGAAGATGCTCCTCGATAGTCCGCATTCGCTTCATATCGCGATAGTCCTTGTAATCGATAAGCCGTATGCCTGAACGCTCACCGACAAAATTAATTATTTCTCGAGGCTTAGTCTCATAATCTTTCAGAGGCAATTTATCAATGGCACCTTCATTCATATGAGGATTATGACAACAAATTTTTAGGGAGTCAATGAGGCGATGTCTTTGCTATACTTAGCACATGTATTCAGTCGTCATACCCGCCTACAACGAAGAAAAATTTATCGGCAGCTGCCTGGAAGCACTTACCAAGCAGGATACGCACGAAAAATTCGAGGTTATCCTCGTTGATAATAATTCATCAGACCAAACAGTAGAGATAGCGAGAAAATTTAAAGACAGACTGGATCTGAAGATCATAAAACAGGAAATAAAAGGAAGGGGTCCAGCACGGGCCAAAGGCTTCGAGCACGCTTCAGGCGAAATTATTTTCTCACTGGATGCTGACACTATCGCCCCCCCTCAGTGGATTAGCCATCTATCGAGCAAATTAAAACAGAGTAACGGGGTAGCTGTCGCGGGTACCTGCCGGATCAAAGATTGTCCGCGACATATCAATCTGCTTTTTAATTTCTCTCAACCTCTGATGATGAGGGCTTATCGACTCTTCGTGGGTCATTATTGGCTAAATGGCTTTAATTCCGCAATTTATAAGGAGGCGTACAAAAAATCAGGTGGCTTTGATGTCGACTTAAATGCACAGGAGGATGTGGAGCTATCTTTTCGGGTGAGTAAAATCGGGAAGATAATTTTTCTTCCTCAAATCGCGGTCATATTTTCGGGCAGACGTTTTCGTAACGGGTTTTTCCGCGGCCTTGTGCCATACCTCATGACCTATGCAGGATATTTTTTCTTCAAAAATAAAAAGATAATTCTTAGCGACGAGCGCTAGATTCTTTTTATCAGTTGTTTTTTGTCCTTCGATGCGTATACTTGATGTGTGGAAAAAATCTACTATAGCAAGCAAATCCGCAGACGACGCCGACATGATGGACTAAGAACTATCCTGGCATTTGTCATCCTTTTTGGCTTAGTGATTGGCTTACTATTTGCTGCGTATAAAGTAGTGACTTTTTCAACCGGGATACTCGGGGCAACAGCTCCCATCCCTCAGTTAGAGGCTGATCATCCTTTTGACGAAACTCCTACTCCGACTCCTGAAATTCAATCCAGACTCGGGCAAGTTGTTGAGAAAGCACTCAGCGGCAGTCACGGTAGCTACGGGATAAGCATCAAAAATCTCAAGACAGGTGAGTCATACACAAAAGGAGACACGATCAGTTTTGAGTCGGCAAGTCTCTATAAGCTATGGGTAATGGCTGTCGTTTATCAGCAAATCAAAGACGGCAGATTAAGCGAGGAGGATACGCTGAGTCAGGATATAGCCACACTGAATAAAAAATTTAATATCGCGACTGACGCGGCAGAGCTCGCAGACGGCAAAGTCAGTATGACTGTCGATGAGGCACTCACACAGATGATAACGATTTCGGATAACTATGCGGCCCTCCTCCTGACAGAGAGGGTCAAAGTCTCCGGACTTACTGCTTTTCTTAAGGCCAATGATTTTAATGAATCGGCGGTTGGGACAGGAGGCAAACTCCCTACCACCACAGCCCATGATATCATGCTTTTTTTGGATAAACTCTATATGAGACAGCTGACTGATGAGGAGTATACCGTTAAGATGCTGGAATTATTAAAGGATCAAAGACTGAATAACAAGCTACCTCTTTATCTACCGCTAGCTGTACAGGTAGCACATAAAACGGGAGAAATCGACGAGTATAGTCATGATGCAGGGATAGTTAATGCCCTAAATGGTGATTATATTATTGTCATTATGACCAAAAGCGATGATCCGGAATCTGCCAATGAACGCATCGCTTTAGTCTCAAAAGCAGTGTACAATTATTTTGAGGGAGAATAATTTTATGAAAGTATTAGTGACAGGCGCATCCGGAGCAGGAAAAACATATGTTTCATCTCAGTTAAGAGAGCTGGGTTATCCGGCTGTCGACAGTGATGATATAGGAGGGTTGTCAGGATGGTTTGACGGGCAGGGCAATAGGGTGGACTATCCGGCAGCGGCCGGGGCTGAATTTTTGGAGAACCATAGATTTTTGTGGAACAGAAAATTTCTTGAGGAATATTTAGCGTTACACCCTGATATCTATATCTTCGGGATGGCGGGTAATGCTTTTGAGATGCTGGATCTTTTTGATAAGGTATATTTTCTTAAAGTTCCGCCGAAAATTCAGATGGAGAGACTGCTCCATCCGTTGCGCGCAAATCCCATGGGGCAGACAGAGTATCAAAGAAAGAATGCTGTCTGGTGGGCTCAGATGCTGGAGAGGGATGCCAAAAAATTAGCAATTCCGATGATTGACGCGACCAAGAGTCCCAAGGAGATTTGGGAGATAATTAGTCAGTAAGTTTTTGTTCATACTTTTGAACCGCCAAAAGTATGCAAAAGCTCGTGAGCTAGTGAGCGGTCACTAAATTTTCTCCTTCGTTAGTCGGGGGAATTCGGCCCCCTCATCCACACGCTGCGCTCGGTCTGGAATCCCCCTGACAACTCAGTCGAAAATTTTTAACGTGCTGCGCTCAGCGCTCACAATAAAGCACGCAAAGTGGCGAAATTAGGAACTATTTAAAGATTCAGTGTTATAATGATCAATATGAAGAGTCGGGGGAACGAGGAGCTTATTAAAGAGATAGATGAGAAGTTAAGTATCAAAGTTTCACCTGATGCCAAGTCCACAATCCTGACCATCCGTAATCTTATCGAATCAAATTCTCGAGTGGAGGAGTCAATTGACGAGTTGCATCAAAGTATAACTGTTGCCAATAAAGAGAATGGAAAGCTCCAGACGAGAGTATATTACCTCACAATCGTTACAGTTACCCTGACTATAGTTCAAGTCATCGGCGTCATCGTCCAACTCCTTAATAAATAGCCAAATGAAAAAAGGAATTGATTATATCGGCGTCTCTGCAGGGGCGATGATCATCAATGATCGTGGTGAACTGTTCCTCTCGAAAAGAAGTCAAAGTGTCAAAAATGAACGGGGTTGTTGGGAGACACCTGGAGGCAGTGTGGAATTTGGTGAGAAATTAGCAGATGCTGTACAACGGGAGATGAAAGAAGAGTATGGAGTAGAGATTGAGATCCTCGAACAATTTCCGGCCGAGGATCATCTCATCCCCAACGAAAATCAGCACTGGGTCGCAACGACTTTTTTGGCAAAACTTAAAAAGGGACAAAAGCCTCGGATTATGGAAGCGGAGAAATGTGATGAGATCGGATGGTTCCCCCTCGATAATTTACCAGCTCCGCTTTCAATTATTACGAAATTAGATGTTAAGCATCATGAAAATAAAATCCAGAACAAAGTGAATAGTTTGTAAATGTTATTGATATT
Organism: Patescibacteria group bacterium; assembly: GCA_038064195.1. GTDB lineage: Bacteria > Patescibacteriota > Microgenomatia > Levybacterales > UBA12049 > JACROF01. Next base: position 418,643 of record JBBTTO010000002.1, read on the forward strand.
CTAAGTGGTTTTTTTATGCATGAGCCACGAAATCGGACTATTTTCCTTCAGTCGCTAATCGGTGGTAGAATAGTGAGTGTATGAGTAGATCATTCCTCATCAGTACCCTGGGACTAATCATCGGTCTTGGCATAGGGTATCTCCTCGTCCTTCATCCGACATTTTCTTTTTTTAGTCCGTCAGGAAATTTTGAAATTACATCTCCTTTAAGTCAGCCAAAACATCAGGTAATCGGCTTTCTCCCGTACTGGCTCCTCAAAAATTCAGCCCTCGATTACTCACAGTACGTTACTAAGGTGGCATATTTCGCCCTCACCCCGGGGAGTGACGGGAGGATAAAAAAACTCGATAATCCGATTGAGGAAGAACCGGGCTGGTACAGTCTGACAAGCGGCAAGGCTGACAAGGCTTTAAAAACTGCACGGGAGAAGCATATCGCACTATCCCTGGTCATCTTCAGCGGTGACAACGAGGCTATAGCTGAGATGCTTGCGGATCCGGTGACTAATGCAAGACATCTCATGAGTGATGTCCTGCCTCTGATGCGAAAATACGGCTTCAGTGATCTCAATTTGGATATCGAACAGATAGCGGACGCGACAGATCAGGATCGGAGTAATTTCATACTTTTTGCTTCAGAAATAAAACATATACTTAATACTCAGAAAGCGGGGACATTGACTGTCGATATCACAGGCGATGACCTCATCCGTAATAACCTCATTGAGCCTGAAAAGATAGGGAAAATAGCGGATTATGTCATGTTGATGATGTATGACTTTCACTACACCGGTTCCATGGTTACCGGTCCGGTAGCTCCTTTGTCTGGCGCGGGGAAAGTGGCTGAATACGATATCGAGTCGGCCGTACAAAAGGCCCTTGCTTCAATCCCTGCTGAGAAGATCATTGTCGGAGCGCCGCTTTATGGCTATGAATGGGAGACTTTGGGAGATGATCCGCGTTCGGCTATACTGCCCGGCAGCGGTATCCTGGCGAGCAATAAACGGATAGAGGATTTGCTTGCGCACTGTGCGAGCTGCAGTGCAAAAATAGATGAGATAGCTCAAGAATCGTATTTGATCTACAAAGATCAAGGCACCGGCACGTATCATCAGATCTTCTTCCCGACAGATAAGGCCATGCAGGTGAAGATAGATTTTGTAACTAAACAGGGCTTGGCGGGGATAGGACTCTGGGCATTGGGGTATGAGGGGAAAACAATTTTGGAACCATTAAGGGGATATAAGTAGTGGGTAGAGGTTAGTGAGTAGTGTATAGGGGAATAACGAAAGAGCCATAGCTACCCACTTTACATTAATTTCTACACACTATTCAATATCGGTTGTGCGGGTGGAGTCATCATACGTTAAAGTCTCACCAGTATTAATTGTCAGGACGGTACTCACGTTATCTGTATTGTTGAAGGCAACTTGGGCGGACCCGTCGGTTATCGCTATTATAATAGTACCGTCATCCATTACGCTAAATTGCAACGTTCCTTCAATTTGGCTAAGAAGTAAATGCAGGCTGCGAATGGAAATAGGCTCTGAACATTTTTTTTCACTCGTTATTTTGCCGAGAGGAATTTCCAAGACAATATTTGCGGGCAGGGTTTGGATCAAGTTCAGTTCAGTATCGGGGGAGAGTGTGATTGAACAAGTATCAGCCAAAGTAAGGCTGGCTGTGCCGCTTTGGCCGGTGGTCAGGATTTCACCCTGTTGAAGTATCCGGGGCGCAGTGAGGGGGGAAGCCGAAGAAGCAGTGCGTGACTCCCAGGTAACCTCGCCTGAAAGACGGGTGATGGTAGCCCGTAAAGAATCAGCCGGAGCCTCACTTAGTGAAAAGCGGGTGTGAAGAGGTGGGGTGGTGCGGGATGGAGTCAGCTCATATGTCCTGGTCTGATTAACAACGAGCAAAGGGATAGCAATTCCTAAGGCCAACGCAGGGAGGAAAAAAAGGAGTGCCTTCATAGATACTTATTATACACAGAGAGCCTTTTTTTGCTCGTGGGTAAGTGTTTTTAATCTGGCTTCTTCAGAACAGGCTTCTGAATGGGTTGAGAATTCTTTTTGATACACAAGTTTTACGGGGCGGCGAACTCTCGTGTATTTGGCCCCGCCTTTGATCTCACCATTGTGCTGTCTGAGTCTATTGACTAAATTACTTGTTTTGCCTGAGTAAAGCGATCCATCGGCACAGAGAAGAAGATACGTGTAGAAGTGTCTATTTGGCATTTGTATAATGTATTATGTAGCCTGTATAGGTATAAATAAAAGGTATTAATCATACATTATACATACTACTTGATACATGCTACATTTTACTCGCTTTACTTATTTAGTGGAAATACTACAATAACAGTGTGCAGCGGATAATTCCCCCCAAACTTAAAACAGGTGATACGATTCGAATAATCGCCCCGTCTGATGCCCATACTGCTGATAACAAACCAGAGGATATAAAGTTAGCTCAGAAAAATTTGGAGTCATTAGGTTTGAAAGTAACGTATGGCGAACACATTACGGAGATCGATGAATTTAAATCATCAAGTATTGAGTCCCGCATTACTGATCTTCATGCAGCCTTTGAGGATCCTGATGTCAAAATGGTTTTGGCAAGTGATGGCGGGTGGATTGCCAACCAATTACTTCGCTATATTGACTGGGAATTGATTAGAAAAAATCCTAAAATACTCTGTGGTTACTCAGATATCACAGCACTCAATAATAGTATTTTTGCTAAGACAGGAGTTGTAACTTACTCAGGTCCTCTTTTTTGTATATTTCCCATGCAGGAAGGTTCAGAGTATATGATTGACCATGTTAAAAAGTGTTTATTTAGCGATGACCCCTACGAAATAAAACCAAGTGACAATTGGAGCAATGATGAATGGTGGAAGCATGTAAAGAAGCGAAAGTTTTATCCCAATGAGGGTTGGCTAGTAATCAATGAAGGGGAAGCTGAAGGAATATCACTGGGGGGCAACCAATGTACGCTTAATCTTTTACAGGGCACAGAATATATGCCGGATCTGAAGGATTCAATTCTCTTTCTGGAGGATGACTATGAAGTATTACCAAAGACATTTGATCGCGATCTGCAGTCTCTGATCCATCTCCCGAGTTTCACAGGCGTAAAGGGAATAATAATCGGCAGATTTGAAAAAGTCTCAAAGATGTCTGATCATCTGATCACTGAAATTATAAAGAGGAAAAAAGAACTTGATCATATCCCGGTCATAGCCAATGTCGACTTCGGACATACTGATCCCAAGATCACTTTTCCAGTCGGTGGGAGAGTGAGCATGAAGGCGAATAAAAAGGATTCTGTGATAACAGTCCTCGAACACTAGATACCTCTTCAGGGGATTCACCTTTGAATATCCCTCACCTCGGTCCTCTCCCAATAGGGCGAGGAAGATTAAGGTTAAGTCATTGAGATGGGGGACAAAGCATATAAGTATTTGGAAAAGACAAAGAGTCTTCCAGAGATAAAGAGCGAACTCTTCAGTCTGAAATAGTCAGTGTCTTGGCAAACGCCAACGTGGCAAGAAACCCCGAAGGGTTGGAAAGGGACCGGTTTGAGCCGGTTACATCGCGGAGCGATGCTTGAATACCCTTTCCGTGAATCTCCGGTTAGCTCATCTGGTAGAGAACCTCAGGCATATGCCGTGCGAGCCAGATTGTGAATGCGTCGTTGGGCGTCGCTGCTCGGTAGCTTACACCATCATGTACATCTGTGCCGATACGCGCCAGCACCAGAAGCGCTGGAATGTATTCGGCTCTGAAGATGAGCTCTGTGGCGTCTAGCTGATCGGAAATCATCTTTGGGTCGACCTCGACGTCCCAGACCTCAGACCATGTAGCGCAGAAAGTCGGGTTGGGGTTGTGATACCCCAGAAACGTGATGTTCTTGATGCCGCGCGCACCGGCTTCTTGGAGCGCTTCACGACGCACAGCGTCGTCATCGCTCTCGAAAGCGGCCGCGAGATTTGTACCGAGAATCTTCTCCTTGAAGCCCATAACACAGGGCTGGGCGAAGATGATCGGTGGATCGGCCGGTGTGCCATCCGGTTTGTCCGCGAGCGGACGAGCTTGGATGACGACAGCGATGTAGATGATTCCGCCTTTTCGATACCAGCAGACAGCGTTGATATTCGGCGCTTCGCCGACCACTACCCGATCGAAATCAGGTGTGCCATCGGCCTTTGTCTGCACGCGCACTTCGGCGAAACCGAAGCGCGAGAAGAATCTTTTATTGCTGCGGTCTAGGTGCCACGAATTGACTCCTCGATCCTTGAAAAAATTGAAGGTTCGTCTGGATGCTTCTTGGGGGGTAACCCAACCAATCATGATCGTTCCTTTCGAAAAACAAATGAGCGAGAAAGGGAACGCCCCTATCTCTTTTTGCCCGACAGAAGAATAAATAATTACTCGCCTGTCGGGCAAAAGAGTGGGGTTTCTTTTCTTATATGCTTTGTCAACGTGCGTTGAGTCCAAAATAGACTCAACTATGCCAGAACTATAACAGATTACTATAGGTTTTTCAAGTTCGAACCATTAGATCGAATACGAAAATTGTTCGATCCAGGCACGAAGCAGAACAATAATTTCCTATATATTTGCATTTTTTGCGTATTTTTGCTACAGTCAAAACTTCGTAATGCTGACCAGCGCACATACTTTACGCTTGGCCGCGTCCTCACTGCTCGGGGCGATGTTAGTCCCTCTCGTGGCTTCGATATCCACTGTTTCAGCTTCAGATCCTCTTTTACTCACCTCTCCCGTTACTACCGCAAATTCTGAACAAAATCTCTGTCTGGCAACTCTGCCTGACAGCCTGATGGAGCTTAATTATGCTTTGACACCGGCTCGCTTTGAGCGTGTCGACGCAAGTAATGTCAATTCAGTCGTCATTACGCAAGCAAAAGACGGTATGCTCCACTCATTCGGTAGTGAGAAAACAGTCCTGAGTAAAGCAACCATTGAGGAGTTAGTAGATGCTAATACCACACCTACGCCGATCCAACCGGTTCAGGAACCAGTCGTCACGATCATTCCGACCGCTGAAGTCTTAGCTGCTGAGGATCAGGTATCGAGCTCTCAGCTAAGTGCGGATGTCTTATTTAATCTGGTAAATGCGACACGTGCGAACTATGGACTCGCGCCTTTTCAAAAAGACGATCGAATCTGTAATGTGGCTGTCTCACGTGCGCCTGAGCTGGATAGTGAAATTTGGGTTACTCGTACCATGCACGCGGGCTTTTACGCGCGTAATCTTCCGTACTGGGCAACTGAAAACGTCATCAGTACGCGGACTGAACAGCAGGCACTCAACTGGTGGATGCATTCGCCTGTCCATAGATCAGCACTGCTTGGTAACTGGAAATATGCCTGTGTAGCATGTAGTGGCAAGTCATGTAGTATGATTTTTACCAACTTTGATATGAAGCAGACAGCTCCAGTAATTCAAGTAGCAACACCCACACCTGCGACTGCAGGAGTAACTCCTCAAGCATCTGTCGGACAGACTCCTGTTTTGTAGTAAGTATTATGTAGTAGGTATCACGTATGAAAGGTATCTTCTTATACATACTACTTGATACAAGCTACAACTCACTCTCTATGTTAGAATGGGGCTATGAATTTAGCTATTAGGATGCGGCCGCAAACACTTAAGGACTTCGTCGGGCAGGAAGAGCTCGTCGGACAAGGGAAATTGATCAGACGAATGATCGAATCGGATAGTTTAAGTTCGATAATTCTCTGGGGGCCTCCGGGGAGTGGCAAGACGACACTTGCCAGTATCATTGCTCATGAGACAGATAGTGACTTCCATATGCTCAGTGCCGTCTCAACCGGCAAAGAAGATCTCCAAAAAATCATCAAAGAAGCTAAAGACCAGACGCTTTTTAAAAAGAAAACCATTTTGTTTTTAGACGAAATTCACAGGTGGAATAAAGCCCAGCAGGATGTATTACTTCCTTACGTTGAAACTGGTTTGATCACCCTCATCGGCGCCACAACTGAGAACCCCTCATTTGAAGTCAACAGTGCGCTCCTCTCAAGAAGTAAAGTTTTTGTACTCAAATCCTTGACTCCTGAAAATCTGCATACAATTATTACTCGTAGTCTTAAAGACACTGAAAAGGGTTTGGGCACGGCGAAAAAAACTATCAGTAAAGTTGCTGAGGAATTATTGATACGGCTCTCCGGCGGAGATGCGCGGGTAGTCCTCAATGCTATTGAGATGGCGGTCACGAATTTTTCAGATAAGAAGATTGATGAGAAAATCGTTCAGGATATTTTTCAAACCAAAACAGCCGGCCTCTATGACAAGAAAGCTGATGAGCACTACAATATCATCTCGGCATTTATCAAATCCATGCGGGGATCAGATCCCGATGCGGCTTTATATTATTTAATGCGGATGCTTGAGAATGGTGAAGATCCCAAATTCGTTGCACGCAGAATGGTAATTTTCGCCTCAGAGGACATCGGGCTAGCGGACAGGGGAGCGCTTATCCAGGCCAATGCGGGATTTGATGCAGTCCATAAAATAGGTATGCCTGAGTCTCAGCTCATCCTGGCGCACATTTGTTTGTATTTATCTACCACCAAAAAGTCCCGAAGCGTCCCGAATGCCATGGGGAGGGCAAAAGATGCTGTATATCAGTACCCCAACGAACCAGTACCTCTGCATTTGCGCAATGCTCCGACTAAACTGATGAAAGAGCTTGGCTATGCCAAAGACTATCAGTGGAGTGAGGAAAAAGTCGGGCCGAAAGGCGACCTCGGTTTCTTACCCGAAAAGTTAAAGGGGAAGAAGTTTTATGAAGAATAAGTTTTTTCTGTACTTTTTCCCGCAAAAAGTACCAAAAGCTCTCGCCCTGTCTTCCTCAATGCAGAAAAATATGATTCGCTCATTAAAAGTTAGTGCTATTGACTTGCAACTTTTACCCTTCAGGTCATTCTCTCATCATATTTTTCTAGGCTTTCGACGCGAACGGGCGATCATAGGAACCTTATAAAAAAACGATTCTTTATTAAGAGGAGTTATTCTCCGAGGTGGGAGTAGTCGTTCCAGGTGAGAAGTCTCCATTTTTCTTTGTCATACTCCATCATCGTGATACCGGTATTGGTCGTATGGGCAAATTTTATAAAGGGATTAAAGATGCTATCCGTTAGGTCATCTCCATAAACCATAAGTAACGCGATCAGTATCATGATATAGCCATGTGTCACGACTAATACATTCTCATATGGCATAGCTTCTAACTCTTCGATGAATTTCAACCCCCTTGCTTTGAAATCAAAGAAGTTCTCCTCATCTGAGTAATGCCAGTCAGGGTCATTATTGTGCTCTTTGATCAATGTTTTAATCTCTATGGCTTCAGGGTGGTTCCTGTCTTTGCCATGCAAAATTGTGGGTGTTCGTTTCTCGATCAATAAGTCAGCGACAACTAATTTTTTTTGCAAAACGTTATTAATAGTCTCTGCGGTTTGGAGGGCTCTTGTTTGACTACTGGTATAGATGATATCAACTGGGATGGACTTGAATCGCTCCGCCACTTTTTCTGCCTGCGCAAAGCCTTCTTCAGCTAGTGGGGTGGTCGGGAATTGGTGTGTCTTGTTATGAAATGGGTCAGCATTAAAAGTGGATTGGCCGTGTCTGACAAAATATACTTTCATATTAACCAATTAAGCTCTTTCCTGTCATGACGGGGGGGATCGGGAGATTGAAAAGCGATAAAATTGTTGGGGCAATGTCCGCAAAAGTCCCTGGGTGTAATGTAGTCCCTGTTACAGTGAGGATCGCCGGGACGGGATTTAAGGTATGCGCGGTATGGGGCTGATTGTGGACTTCATCAAACATTACCTCAGCATTACCGTGATCGGCGGTGATAAAAGCTATGCCGCCTTTAGCCTCGATTGCCTCAACTACCCGTCTAATCTGTCCATCCAGGAATTTGATTGCGGCAATCGTGGGCTCCCATTTGCCTGTGTGTCCTACCATATCGGCATTGGCGAAGTTGAGAGCCACAAAGTTAGTTCCGTTGTTAATCGCTTCAATCGTCTTGTCAGCAATTTCTTTGGCTCGCATCTCGGGAGCTAAGTCGTGTGTCGCGATGTCTTTGCGACTGGGGATCATCACAAAATGTTCGCCTTGGTGTTCTTTATCGTCGCCACCGTTGAGAAAATAGGTGACATGAGCATACTTTTCAGTCTCGGCGATGTGGGTTTGTGTTAGTCCCGCTTTGCTGATCTCGGCAGAAAGTGATGTCTCTATCTTTTCAGGCGGAAAGGTGACATGAGAGTTGATGCTCGTGTCGAAGCGTGTCATCGTGACAAAGTCGAGGCTCAGGCGTGGTTGCATCTCCATAATTTTTTGACTCAGTTCACGAGCACGATCAGGGCGGAAATTAAGGAAGAAAATGCCATCGTTTTGCTTGATGACACTTGGCTTTCCCGATGGATCTTTCAATACAATCGGCATGATGAATTCATCGCCTGTGTTGGCAGCGTATTCAGCTTTGATAATCTCGATCGGATCAGTGGCTGTGGAGACCATACCGGTGCCCTGGAAGATCACATCGGACATCTTTTGTATTCGATCAAAATTACTGTCCCTATCCATAGCATAGTACCTTCCGGAGATAGTCGCGATCCTTCCCAGCCCGGTCTCAGTCATCACTTTTTGCAGTTCGGCTACATATATCACTGCACTTTGCGGTGGCGTATCGCGGCCATCTGTAATGACGTGGATCGCCACATCCATCACACCCGCTGAGCGGGCGAGGCGAAGGACGGCGAAAAGATGCTCCTGATGACTATGGACTCCTCCTGGACTGACAAGTTCTATGAGATGAAGTGTTGAGTTATTTTTCTTGACATGAGCAAAGAGTTCCTGGATGACGGGATTGGTAGCCAAGCTGCCATCGTGGATAGCTTTATTAATCCGGAGCAAGTCAGTAAAGATAGTTCGCCCTGCACCGATACTCATATGACCTATCTCACTCGTCCCGATCGTGCCCTCAGGGAGCCCTACAGCCTCGCCGCTGGCAGGCAGGAGAGTGTGGGCATAGGTACGCCACATCTGCTGGAAGAACTCAGGGTGGGCACTAGCGATGGCATTATATTTTGTCGCCTCTAAGTACCCCCAGCCATCAAGGATCATCAGGACGATTTGGCGGTAGGGAGGGTGGAATTGTTGGTTCATGGTTTTTCTGCTTTTTCAGGGGAGTCACCTTACGAGGGCATTTTTGCCGGCAAAGACAGCCGTGTCTCCTAACATCTCCTCGATACGCAGCAGCTCGTTGTATTTAGCGACTCTATCTGAACGTGAGAGTGAGCCAACTTTTATTTGCCCTGTATTAAGTCCTACAGATAGGTGAGCGATAGTTGTGTCTTCTGTTTCACCACTCCTATGAGAGATGATGGTCTTCCAGCCGGCTTTCTGGGCCATTTGCACTGCCTGAATAGTCTCAGTCAGTGTGCCAATTTGATTGACTTTCACCAAAATAGCATTGGCTGCTTTTTGGCTAATGCCTTTTTCAAGGAATTTGATATTGGTGACGAGTAAATCATCGCCGACAATCTGAATTGAATCACCCAAGCTTTGTGTCAATTTCGTCCAGCCTTCCCACGCTTCCTGCTCGAGGCAGTCTTCAAGTGACACAATCGGGTATTTCTCCGTCAATTCCTTGAGCCAGGTAATAAGTTCATCAGTGTTTAAATCCTTACCTTCTGATTCCATTTTGTAAACACCATCATGGTAGAACTCTGAGGCTGCACCGTCAATGCCAAAAACGATATCCTCGTCTGTACGATAACCTGCTTTGATAACTGCTTCGGAGATGAGTTCGAATGCCTCAGCGTTGCCGTGCTTTAATTTAGGGGCAAAACCGCCTTCATCACCGACTGCGATGCTATAGCCTTTTTCATCGAGTGTCTTGGCTAAATTATGGAAAACTTCGGTTCCCATTCTCAGCGCCTCTGAAAAAGTCGGAGCACTGATCGGGAAAATAATGAACTCCTGAAGATCCGCAGCCCAGTTGCCGTGTTTGCCGCCGTTGATGACATTCATCATGGGAAGTGGGAGGGTGAAGGTGGAGTTGCCGGAGAGGTTGCCTAAGTAATGATAAAGTGGAAGCTTCTGACTGAGGGCTGCGGCTTTAGCTGCTGCAAGTGAAACAGCCAGGATGGCGTTAGCTCCGAGATGGGACTTGTTCTCAGTACCGTCAAGATCGATCATGAGCTGGTCAATACCTGCCTGATCGAATATATCGTGACCTGTGAGGCTGTTGGCGATAGGGCCGTTGACGTTAGCTATGGCTTTAAGCACGCCTTTGCCTAAATATTGGCTTTGATCCCCATCCCGTAGTTCAAGGGCCTCATGGGTACCTGTAGAGGCTCCAGAGGGCACTGCTGCACGACCTAGAATGCCGTCTGTTAGAGTGACATCAGCTTCAACGGTGGGGTGGCCGCGGGAATCAAGGATCTGGCGAGCGTGGATGGATGCAATCTTCATCTCAGATTATTATACTGAGAAGAGAAGAAATAACAAGGGTATTTATCGAGTTTCAGGGGTTTCACCCCTAATAGCAGTTTGTTTGTAGGGGAGAAACCCCATGGGGTTGTGTTGGGGGAGAAAAACGGGTATAATGGGTAAATAATATAGGACTCTGCTGAGTTCAGCAGAGTTGGCAAGATCTTTCAAGGGAGTCACCCCGCAAAGGATTGTATGGCGGGGAGACACCCTTTTTTAATATGAATATACGAAATGTTGCAATTATCGCTCACGTAGATCACGGCAAAACCACCCTTGTCGATGCTTTGCTGCGTCAATCGAAGACCAAGCTGGATAAAGAAGTAGATTCAGCCGATCTCATCATGGATAGTAATGAGCTTGAGCGCGAGCGTGGCATTACTATTTTTAGTAAGAACGCGAGCGTGGTTTGGAACGAAACAAAAATTAATATCATCGATACCCCCGGGCATGCTGATTTCGGTGGGGAAGTAGAACGTGTGCTGACTATGGCTGACGGATGTTTGCTCTTAGTCGACGCAAAGGAGGGTCCGATGCCTCAAACTCGCTTCGTACTCCGTCAGGCACTGGCTAAAAAACTCAGAATTATCGTCGTCGTGAATAAGATTGACAGGCCGGACGCACGTATCCACTATGTTTTGGACAAAACACTGGATCTCTTTCTCGAACTCGGTGCAAGTGATGAAATCGCTGATTTCCCAATCGTCTATGCGAGTGGTAAAGAAGGTAAGGCTGGCCTTGAGCCTGATCTTTCAACTATGACTGATATCGCACCGGTGTTTGACGCTATTTTAGAACATATACCCGCTCCCAGTGGGGATGCTGCCAAACCTCTACAAATGCTCATGACAACACTCAGCAGTGACTCTTTCAAAGGCCGTATTGCCATCGGTCGAATCTACAACGGTACGATCAAAGCCGGGCAGGACGTCATGCACATCAATCGTGACGGGGAAATGAAAAGGCATCGCCTGGTATCGCTGATGACTTTTGAAGGACTTGGCCGTGTCGATATCAAAGAAGCTCAGGCAGGCGATATAGTAGCCATTTCGGGAATCCCTGATATCACGATCGGTGAGACAATTGCCAGTGTTGAGAATCCGATTGCTTTGCCACTCTTAGCAATTGAGGAACCGACCGTCATGATGACTTTCGGGGTCAATACTTCACCCTTTGCCGGACAAGAAGGAGAGTACAAAACTTCACGTCAGATTCGTGAAAGATTGTACAAAGAGCTTGAGACAGATGTGGCACTCAGAGTTGAAGATTTGCCGACAGGGGAGTGGAATGTCTCTGGTCGTGGAGAGCTGCATTTAGCTATCGTTATTGAACGCCTTCGCCGTGAAGGATATGAGTTCCAAGTCTCACGTCCTCAGGTTATCGAAAAAGTCGTCGATGGAGTCAAAATGACCCCATATGAACAACTTTTTCTGGAAGTACCACAAGACTACAGTGGTGCTGTGATGCAAAAGCTCGGTGAGAGGCGGGGAGAGCTTAAGGATATGCGCTCTGATGAAAACGGGATAACGTCTTTTGAGTTCATCATCGCGACTAAAGACCTATTCGGCTACCGATCTGAGTTCATCACCGATACAAAGGGTCTAGGTATCATGAATATGTCTTTTTATGAATATGCTAAGGATTCGGGGAGTACGCTGCGACGTGATCGCGGTTCACTCATCGCTTTTGAGACAGGCGTCACGACACTCTATGGCCTGACCGGTGTCCAGGATCGCGGCGATCTCTTTATCGGCCCTCAATATCAGGTATATAAAGGACAGGTCATCGGTCAGCACAGTCGACCGGAAGATTTGCGAATTAACGTTTGCAAGACCAAGCAACTCAGTAACATGCGTTCAAAAGGCGACGGGTCAATGGAGCATTTCAATGTCCCGCACGTCATGGGGCTTGAGGACGCTCTCGAATATATCGGGGATGATGAACTGGTCGAGGTAACGCCCAAAAATATCCGTATGCGTAAGAAAATTCTCGACGAGCTAGAGGAGCGCCGCAAAAAAGCCCAGGGAATTGCTTAATTTGCCATTTATCTCTGAGACGCTATAATAACTTCGTGATCTCATGTACTTTTGAAAACGGCAATAAAGCCTTCCTCCGTCACGTCGTCGTGGATACCCTCGTTCTTAAAGATGACAAAATTCTTCTTGTCAAACGAGCAGAACGACTCCTGGAAGGCGGAAAGTGGGCACTCGTCGGAGGGTACGTCGATCAAGGTGAAACGCTTCCACAGGCAGTCCAGCGTGAAGTATTTGAAGAGACAGGATATAGAATTCACACTATCCAAATGCTGGCAGTTAATGCCGATCCTCACCGTCCTAACGAAGATCGACAAAATATTTCTTTCATCTTTGTGGCTGAAGCCGGAGAAAAAGAAGGAGAGTCAGATGACGAGGTATCTGAACAAAAATGGTATGGGTTTGATGATCTCCCTCCTGAGGCCACAATAGCCTTTGACCATTATCAAGCCATTGAATTATATTTGGAATATAAGAAAAACCCGCAGCCTCTCCCAATCATCGTGTACGAAAGATAATTTCGTTCTTCAGAGGTTTTAACTTTTATTGATCTCAGAGGAGACACCCATTCTTCCACTTGCTTTCTCAAAACTTTTTTGTGTATAGTAGGTACTTATGGACGAAGACAAAGTACAGGACGCTGAAGTCATTGACGAGAAGCCCCTCAGTCAGGATTTCCCCGGCATAGAAGATGTCCCCACAAGTAGTATCGTCAAAGATAGCGGTGCGACAGGGGATGCGGCTATCCTCCTTAATCTTGAGGAAATGATCAAAAACTATATCCAGAGTCTGGATAAGCTGCGTGAGGAAAAGAAGAAAATCGGGGAGATGCTGGAGGACAGCTTCGTCAATAATCCTGTCTATCGCGAAAATGCTGAGAAGGCCAAAGAGGCACTCAAGGTCAAGGCCACGACCCGTCAGCAGATTGCCAGTCAGCCATCAGTTATCGCTCTCTCCCTGAAAGTGAAAGGGCTCAATTCTGATATCAAAGAACGACAAGTTGCATTGTCTGATTACTTACTCGAATATCAACGCCTCAGTGGAGCCAACGAGATCGAAGATGCCGAAGGTCAGATCAGAGAAATTATCAATTCTGCCAGGCTTATCAAGCGAACTGCCAAAAAATAGATCTTCTCGAATTTATTTAATTTAAGGTTTTTTCTGTACTTTTTTCCGCAAAAAGTACCAAAAGCTCTCGTCCAGTTTTGCTCAATGCAGAAAATGGCGACTCGTTCATTAAAAGTTACGGCCTCCACTGAGTTTCGCCTTTCAACTTTTACCCTTCGGGTCATTCATTCGCCACCATTTTCTAGGCTTTCGCGGCAAGTGGACGATCAGAGGAGTTTATTATATGAAAAATGATTTATTCAGCTGGTTTTCAAAAAACTCTTATATGTTTCTTACGGGATTTTAAGCAGGCTCTTATACATGAGTAATATGATCTAGGTCATAGAACTTGGTGGAATTTGGAGGTAAAGTAATATAACAGGTTAAGGAGTTTGTCCACCATGACTTACTTTTCGCCTTAGATCATTTGATCTGCGGCTCAAAGAGCGTTCAATTGGCGGACTTAAGACTCTCTAATTCTGATTTCTAGCAAAATCAGAAAGAGACTCTAAAGGAGGTGAGAATATGGCAGGTAAATCAAAACGAGGCTTTGCCTCAATGTCTAGTAGTAAGCAGCGAAGTATCGCCAGTAAAGGCGGTAAAGCAGCGCATGCCAAAGGGACAGCGCATGAATTTACGAGTGATGAGGCTCGTAAAGCAGGGCGTAAAGGTGGAATCGCACGACAACGAAAAGATCGCTAGCACGAGAAGGGATTACTGCCTATCAATACCCAAATGCAAAGGGTATTTTTAGGTAGGAATTTATTGGTAACTGACATTTTATTGTAAGAAATTGTTAAGAGTCAGGCTAAAAACCTTGCAAATATATCTTTTTTTGGTAAGATCGTGGGTATAGTGCGACAAACAATCCTCCAGCAAATCAGTATTTCGGCTTTAAAGTTCCTTGTACCCTTAACGACTGAGGAGACTTATAAGATCATCGTCTCTGAGGCCGAGAAAATAATCGGAGCGGACTTTGGAACTATTTTTTTGCAGGAGCAGGGTGAGCTCCGCCGTGTTTACGCGGACGCGGCATTTTTTAGCAGGTTAAAGCCCCGTCCACGCGGCTTTACCTATGATACTTTTACGAAAAATCAGCCAAAGCTGATTGACGTCCGAAAAGAGAAGAATTTTCACCCGGCGATTAAAAAAAGGGGCATAAAATCTATCGTCTATGTCCCTCTTTCCTACAAAGATAAGACAATCGGTGTCTTGATTGTTCATTCAAAGAAACACAAGACAGTCTCCAAAAATGATTTTTATTTTTATACGCTCTTTGGCGCTCTGGCCAGCATGGCGATTCGTAAAATGCAACTTTATGACGAGACGAGGGAGGCTCTTGCGACACGCGATCTTTTTATCTCGCTTGCCTCACACGAGCTGCGCACTCCTCTGACATCAATTAATGGCTATATACACCTCCTGTCATCAAAATTAAAAGACAATAAAGGATCTGAAGGGAAGTGGATCAACGAGCTTACAGCTGAAAGTAAGAGACTCACGAGTCTTATCACAGAACTTCTCGAAATCAATCGTATCAAGCAGGGTCAGCTCCAGTATGAGTTCAGAGAATGCGGTCTTAAAGAATTTTTGGATATCGCCATCGATCGTTACCGATTTGTTAATCCTGAGCGTGAGATTGAGTATGTTCAGGATCCGAGAGTAGATAAGGCAAAAATCATAGGTGACTCCAACAAGCTCCTCCAGATGACTACAGCTCTTCTGAGTAATGCCGATAAATTCTCACGTCGGGATTTGCCGATTACACTTAAAGTCAAACTGACTGCCAAACACGTAGTGATTCTCGTTATTGATCATGGAGCAGGCATACCTGATGCACATTTAGCGCACATTTTTGAAGGCTTTTATAAGGGTGAGAATGGAGAGTCACAAGGACTAGGGGTCGGTTTACTGCTTGCCAAGCATATTATTTCCTCCCATCATGGTATAATAACTGTTAAATCTAAAAAAAAGAAAGGAACAACTGTCCAAGTAAAGCTCCCCCGCATTACATGACCAAACAAGATATACGCAAAGCCTCTTAGTTAAGGTTTATAAAGCATTGACGGTGGAAGTGGAGTTCGGCTACTTCTCTGCTTCGTGTCTCATACCAGATATGATAGCCTTTGCGTCTACCGTCCTCAGGGTCAATCTCAAGTTTTTCTTCACACAGATCACAGGTAAATGCTTTTAATGCCGGTGGTGCCAGAGTATTCCACTCTTCAAGGATTTCTTCAAATGTCCCCGTGGCTTTTAGTGAATAGGGATTGGTCAAATTTATAGTTTTTTCTAGTGGTGGAGAGGCAAATGTCAATGTTTCTGACTGAAAAGCCTGCTCACACGTCTCATCACAGAGGTGTATTGGGACGAGAAAGCCGCTGGAGCGCAGCCAGTGATGCCAAGCTTTATTGCGATACTCCTGGCAGACAGCGCAGCGAAAACCACGATACTCAGGATCGGATTTGATATTCCAGGACTGAACGATCTGGAGTAGCAGCTGCTGTTCGTCCATATAAAAAATATACACTTTTTGGGGGAAAGGGGAAAGGGGAAAGGGGAAAGGGGAAAGGGGTCTTTATAGGTTCTGTACGTAGGATGTGGGAATTAGTTTTGAGGCTAAAATGAGTAAGGTATGCAGGAGAGAGAAGGGAGCTACCCATCGAGGCAGCGCGGAGGCGCATATGCCTTCGGTGTCTCCCGGATACCTTACCCAAGTTATCTAGTTACCGGCCGCTGTCAACATGACTATTCTTGAAGATGTATTGGACTACTGCGTAACCGGTCGGAATTTGTGTACTAAAACCGAAAGGTCCTACCTCTCGGAGAACGACTACTTGATAGAGGTTGTATCCCTTCAAGCTCATTTCGTTGAGCTTTGCGGTTACCTCCTTGTCATTTTGTGGCAAGTAACAAGTCCAGGTTTGGTATTGTGGCGTTGTGGCCATTTTGAAACCTCCATAGCCGTGTGGTCTCGAACCGATTTCCGAGAACCCCGGTGTAGTTGCTTTTTTTTCAAGGGTTTCACCTTGCATCAGTTTGTTTGGCGAGGAGAAACCTCTTTAAGTAACCACATCGGGATTCTCGGAATTTTCAGCGTAGTTCTGCGGATATAAAATGTCCGCCTTTTTCGCGCTTGTACTAGATTTCCTGCATACCTTGTTAAAGTACAAAAACTAGCGAATGGCATATGGCGTATAGCAAATAGTAGAACTATCTACAACGACACAAGCTATTACTAATAGGTGATTATACCTCAAAGAATTGTTGAAAGTAAAACTATGGGGCTTAATGGCGTGTCGTTTGTGAGGGAATAGTAAGTGAAGACGCGAGATCCGATTCTCCCAGAATGATATTCATCAAGGTCATCGTCCGAGTCAAAGCCTGTCGAAAAACCGGAATTTCCTCCTCAGTGGTATGGATCGTGATATGGAACGTGCCGCGGGGGTCCCTCACCCAGTTCCA
This sequence comes from Patescibacteria group bacterium, assembly GCA_038064195.1. Lineage (GTDB taxonomy): Bacteria > Patescibacteriota > Microgenomatia > Levybacterales > UBA12049 > JACROF01. The sequence continues at coordinate 435,793 of JBBTTO010000002.1, forward strand.
GTTCGTCCTGCCCTCATACGTAGCTGTATCCAGACCACGTTCCAGCTGAACGATACACAGATACTCCAGGAGTATATGCTCGAAAAGATGTCCGAGCTCTGTACGCGTGACTTCCTGTGGGAAGGGCAGCTTGTCATCATTGTAGCAGCTTGATCGAAAAATACTCGGGAGGTAAAGAAGTAGCAGTTGGCTGGTCAGCGGAAAGTAGCGGGTGCTTACCTGTGGGATGAGAAGTTGCATCCTGATGCGGGTCCGGGTCTTATGGTGTCTTACTAAAAGAGTGTAGAGGTTAGCAGCCAGAGTCTTCTCGGCTTGCTGTAAGGTAGGGATTTTTGACATAAAAAATAAATTCTTTTTTATGATATGGGGAGGTGAGGCGGGTGTCAAGCTAAGCCATTACGCATAGCGCTAAGCGCCGAGCGCAAAGCGGATTATTCTTTTATCACATACCCGAAGCCGCGGACTGAATGGAGTAATTTTTTATCCGCATCCGCATCTATTTTTTTTCTGAGATAGCCCATATAAACATCTACCACCCGGGTCTCTATGTCACTTGAGTAAAGCCAGATACGATTGAGGATCATCTCGCGCGTCAGAATGCGGCCTTTGTTATTCATCAGATATTGCAGCAGCTTGAATTCCTGAGGGGTGAGTTGGATTTGCTTATCGCCTCTTTTAACAGCCAGAGTCTTACTGTCCAGTGTGAGATCCGCCACCGTCAGGACCGATTCACTGCCGCCGTCTTTGCGGCGGAGGCGGGCTTTAATGCGGGCGAGAAATTCATCAGCTACGAATGGCTTAGTCATGTAGTCATCAGCACCCAAATTAAGTCCCTGGACGATCTCACCTACGCTGTCTTTAGCAGTCAGGATAATGACCGGTAATTCGGGATATTTCTTTCTGATCTCACTGCAAACTGCCTCACCAGACATATTAGGGAGTCCGAGGTCTAGGATAACGACGTCAGGTTCTGCCTTACTGATCATATCGAGTGCGATGATCCCATCTCCTGCGATCTTTACTGAATAACCGTTATCCAAAAGTAATTCTTTGAGGTATTTCTGAAGGCCTTTGTCGTCTTCGACAACTAAGATAGTGTGTGCCATAGAGTAGTTGGTAGTATAGCAACGTTCTTACAAAACCTCAATGCATCTCTACTATTTTCTTTCCTATCTCTTACAAAAATAGTTGTCGGGAATGGTCTTTAGTTTGCAGGGCCGTGCTAGAATACGTCTATGAGGATACTTGTGGCAGAGGATGACGGTGCGATCATTGAGGTCATGCACATTATTTTAGAAGGTGAGGGGCATGAAGTCCTGCATGCAATGACCGAGAAAGATATCATGGCCCTGACCTCTGAAAAAAAGCCCCAGTTACTTTTTTTGGATATCTCCTTAGGTGCAGATGACGGGGGGAAAATTACCAGTCGGATTAAAAAAAGTTTTACGGATTACTACCTCCCCATCATTATCATCTCAGCCAATACTCAGACGGCAAAAATTGCCAAGAAAAGCGGAGCGGACGGATTTTTGCTCAAGCCTTTTGATATTGAAGAGCTTTTAAATCTCGTTGAGAAATACGATCATACTACTCAAAAAAAAATCGGGGTTGACATCTAGCAGTGCATGTGATAGAGTGCTAATAATCAGGCAATTTCCACCAAGTTTTTGCCCCAACCTATGGAAAAAGTAGTCCCAGTTATACCAATCAGAGACGGCATTATTTTCCCCAATACCGACTCAGTTCTTACATTTGGCAGACCCAAAAGTCTAGCGGCCCTTGAATCTTCATTTGAACACGAACGCATTGTTTGTTTTGTCCTGCAAAAAAGTTCCCGCGTGAACGATCCCGAGCCGGAAGACCTCTTTGAAGTCGGTACCCTTTCCCGCATCGAGCGCATGATCAGGGCAGATGGTGAGATCAATGCTCAGGTCCGTGGCTTGAACCGTGTCCGTATCCTCTCCTATGAGAAGCAGGATAACTTTTTTGTCGCGCGTGTTGTCGAGATTGAGGAAGAGTTGGATAACAATCCCGAGGTAACCGCTCTCTGCAACCACCTTACCAACGAATTCCGCCGCGCCATGAACTTCGGCAAGTCAGCCGATTTTTTAGTCTTTATGAACATCATGTCTGAGAACTCACCCTCTGAGCTATCAGATCTTGTTGCATCAGCCCTTGACCTTAAGCCTACCGAGCGCCAGGAGTTACTCGAAATGACCAATGTCAAAGAGCGCCTGCAAAAATTAGTTGATTTGCTTGCCAAAGAAATCCGTGTTTTAGAGCTTGAACGTCGTATCGCCAGTAAGACCCAGGAGCGCTTTGAGAAAGGTGCTAGAGAGGCTATCCTCAGGGAACGCTTAAAGACGATTGAGAAAGAACTCGGTGAAGAAGAAGGCGGTAGCGAGATCAAAGAACTCATGCAAAAAGTCAAAGAAGCCAAGATGCCTGAGGATGTTGAGGATAAAGCCAAAAAAGAAGTCAAAAAGCTGGCTCAAATGAACCAGTTCAATCCTGAGGCCGGATATATCCGTAACTATATAGACTGGCTCATCTCACTCCCCTGGAGTGTTGAAAGTAAGACAGATCTTAATATCAAAGCCGCTGAAAAAATCCTCAACGAAGACCACTACGGTCTGCCGAAAGTTAAAGAGCGTATTCTCGAGTACTTAGCTGTGCAGAAATTAGCCGGCAAGATGAAGTCTCCGATTCTTTGTTTTGTCGGACCACCCGGAGTGGGTAAGACATCCCTTGGTAAATCCATCGCCAGGTCTTTAGGCCGTAAGTTCATCCGTGTCTCCTTAGGCGGGATCAGAGATGAGGCAGAAATCCGCGGTCATCGCAGGACCTATGTCGGCGCACTCCCCGGACGCATTATTCAGGGGATTAAAGACTCCGGTACGCGCAATCCCGTCTTTATGTTAGACGAGATCGACAAAGTCGGTGCAGATTTCCGCGGTGATCCGTCCAGTGCCTTACTTGAAGCTTTAGATCCAGAACAGAATACTGATTTTTCAGATCATTATTTGGAAGTTCCTTTCGATCTGTCTAACGTCATGTTCATCACCACCGCCAATGTTTTGGATACCATTCCGCCGGCTCTGCGTGACCGTCTGGAGATCATTCAATTTGCAGGCTATACCCATGATGAGAAATTCCACATCGTTGAGCAGTTTTTGCTCAAAAAGCAGATGGAAATGCACGGTCTTAAAGCTAAGCAGGTTACTCTAACACCTGAGGCGATCAACTTTATTATCAATCATTACACCCGTGAAGCAGGCGTCCGTAACTTAGAGCGACGTATCGCAACTATCTTTAGGAAAGTCGCCCGTAAGGTAGCTGAAGGGAAGCGGGTCAAGATCACGATTACTGAGAAGGACATTACCAAATACTTAGGGCCTGTGAAGCACAGTTCCACTCAGGTTGAGAAGCAGGATCAGATCGGACAGTCGACAGGTTTGGCCTGGACTGAGGCAGGAGGCGAGATACTCTTTATCGAAGTCGCGCTTATGCCGGGCAAAGGTCAGCTGACTCTGACCGGGCAGTTAGGCGATGTGATGAAAGAGTCCTGTCAGGCCGCACTCTCCTACATCAGAGCCCGTGCGGATTATTTCGGCATCGCGGATAAAGTTTTTCAAAAGACAGATATCCATGTCCACGTCCCTGAGGGTGCAGTTCCCAAAGACGGCCCTTCAGCAGGTCTGGCCATAACGACGGCTATCGTCTCAGCTCTTACTCACATTCCGGTGAAAAGGACTGTCGGTATGACAGGTGAGGTTACCCTTCGCGGACGCGCACTCGAGATCGGCGGAGTCAAAGAAAAAGTTATCGCCGCTCATCGCGCCGGACTTAAAACAATTTTACTTCCTAAAGATAACAAAAAGGATCTTGAAGAAGTACCTGAGGAAGTTCTTAAAGATGTCGAGTTCAAATTCGTTTCACATATGGATGACGTCCTGGAGCTGGCACTCACTAAGCCTTTGAAAGTAAAGCACACCAAAGAAGATATCGAGATGGGCTATATCCCGACACGTCAGGTCGTATCCCATCGCCCCTACAAAGCAGACTGAGGGGGTGTCTCCTCAGAATGATATCCACAGGTGCACCGCAACGCAGTTGTGGTGCACCTTAAAGACTCTGCTAAACACCACAAATAGCTTGATTTGACGCCCAAATCATCATATCACCATAATGTATGGTTTTAGCCTCAGACCATACTTGACCATATATTGTATGGAGTGCATACTAGTGATACATGGATGAGTCAGCTGCCCGACCAGAAGAACAAATTGACGGCCGTACTGTTTCAGGCCCCAAACATCCCCATGACTCCCACGGTCATTTCATCCACAAATTCCCAACCCCGCCTAAGCCGGGATCACAGCCCAGCCTCACCGAAAAACTTTTCCCAACCCATGTCTCGGTAGACCATAAAGTTACCCAGGACGCTTTGTTAGACGTTCACATCGGCAATCCACTCCGTCGGATCACTCAGCTTCTGGAGGAGATAAAGCGCCAAAAAGCCTTTTCTTTCACCCTGAAAGGCTCCCTCGGTATCATGGGAGTGGCTTTGGCGTTATCGGTCTTTGGTTTTTTTGGTAGTTCCAAAGTCCTCTGTGACAAAGGCACGCAGACGTTATCCGGCACGATCAAATCTCTCTCAGTCATGGATCGCCCCGCTCAGATTCCCGTTCTTTCTACAGTTATTAACTCTGCCAATTATTTACTGTTTCACAAAGGCTGGCCGACAGGGACCAAGCGCTATGTTCTCGTTGATCTGAAAGACGCCTCGACGATCGGATTGCAGGCCAGCGAATCAGACCTGAATTCATTCCTCAATCAAGTCGTCTATATCACAGGTGGCTATGATAGTTGCTCACGAGTATTGAAAGTCACCCAGCCCCACGCCATTGAAGAACTCCACTAAGTCTCATAGTTTTTGATTTTAATTCCAGCTTTGCTATACTACTCTTACTGTTTTTGATCCGTGGGGTAGATTCTCACGGGGAGAACTCAGTGATCTTATTTGCAGTAGAGCCAGCATTGGAGGAAGGCCATGAAGATGATTGCCGACAGAGCGCTTTTTGAGGAGGTTCTCAGACGTGCTAGCTCGTTTCGACTCAGACCGGACTTAGCGATGATTCGGATGACGCGTCACCCGCTCACTCCGAGACACTTGTCTGGTTACGGCTACGAGATCATCGCCGCTGCCAATGAAGCGACCTTGCGCGGCCTTTTGGTCGGGCAGCCGCTTAGTCTCACGGGGGAGACTCTTGAATTCTTCCCTGTCGATACGGTTCTGATAATCGAATGTGACCTGCGGTTCCCCTGGATGGGGAGGACACTGCAGACGTATGCGACGAAAGTGAACGGCTTTTTGCCGTACCACATCGTTATGTCAGATTGACTCTATTTGCGAGTGCGCCCCGATGGACATCGGGGCGCTTTCAGTTTTCATCTCATCATTCAGGAGGTTTCATTCCCCATACTAATATCAAGTCACCTTATAATTTATTATCCGCTATCTTTGTGTATAATGCGCATATGTCAGCTGAGGTAGACCGTCGTATCGCACTTAAGCTTATGGCCATGAGCCCTATAGCACTTACTCATCCTGAAGCCGTATCTGCATTAGCTTCCCCGTCAGCACCTGTAGTCGAGGCTTCCGCTACTGGTCTTATGCCCGTTGATTCCGAAGGTTTTTTATCCGAGGTTGATAGGAGAGCTGAAGGAGAACCTGATGCTTTAGAAATGCTCAATAGGATCAATCGGTTGCACGGAGAGATGGGAACACAAATGGTAGAAAAAGACGGTGTTACGAGCTACGCTGAAGTACTTCCGTTAGGAGATCATAATGCAGAAGTAGTGAGTGAGACATCAATGAGGGCAGATGGATCCACTTATCAAGTAGGGCGGATATCATATATACCTGATGAAGAGGGTGATTTATCTTATACGGAGTTCAATTTTGATAGCTCAGGGAGGATTTGGGTGGGGACTCCGGCGCTGCGTCTGGGTGACATAGATCTCCAGAGTGAGGAGGGCGTTCAATATATGATTGAGGTTATGGATTGGCATGAAAAAGCTCGTCAATTCAGTCCTTCGACTGTCTGGAAAGGTGTAGACGAAGCAGTGACACTTCTTGTTGATCCGGCTGCTCAGAATACTTTTATTGAGGATCACATCGAACCTATGGTCGGCTGGGATAAAATTGATGCGATTAACACGCGCTTTTTCCCCGAGGATTATGAATTTGAGATTACAGAGCAAGGTTCTGAGCTGCTAGCATACTCTGACCCAGAAGATGAGCGGGAACTTGATGAGGCAATGGCTTCCTATCAGCGGGGAGAGTTTACCCATCCTACAGCTTCAGATATCAGAAATCGACTTACAACTATTGAGGAAGAAAACAACAGGGCAGCTGAGGCCATGGAAAAATTTTGGCGAGGAGAGGGTTCCGTCTACAGTGCTTCAGATTTAGAGGAGCTAATCGCCCTGAAAAAAGCAAAAGAATCCCGCCTCTGGAATGGTGGTTTTTCCCGCGTCCAGTTGTTCCATGCCTTTGCTGCATTAGGTGGGGAGGTCAAGCGGATTTTTCAAGGCGGTACCTATAAGGCTTTGCCTGATGAGCTCAAGCAGCTTTTTGCTGTTGCTGCTCTTCCGCCTCAAAGAGAAGAGGAAGCTATTGCTTCTGAAAGGGATGAGCTTATCCCTATTTCCTCCGGTTTTTCTTTCTATACCCCCGAGGGTGAATAGGTTATTTCCCCCACGAAAAAGGGCACGCCAGTACTGACGAGGGTACTGGAGTGCAAAGACGCGCATGTGCGTCAGTGTCTCCAAAGAGACCCTTTTTCGTCAGGCTACTTTCGTGCCCGAATTACCTTTCTAGCTGAAGAAGCCGCTTTCCGGCGTCCGATCTGCGTTGATCTGAGCGTCCGCATGGATGGGAGCGATCGCGATCCACCCTAGACCTTCGTCATTTTCCCCTTCAACTCCACTGAATCCGCCGGCGAGACCGTCGAGCCAGACTCCTCCGGAGTAGGCGACGTCGCCTGGTTGGATGGTGAGGGAGTACTGGTCGATGATCATGCTTGTTTCCATTTGCTCCCGCCCGGACAGGATGGTCTTGGCGCGAGCGATGTACTGGTAGTCAGGCTTCCATAGTCCGTCCCCGTTGTATTTACGATCCACGAGGATGAGGCCGTCGAAATGCTCGTTGAACAGATCGTCGTCCTTGGCGATCTGTTCAATCGTCACGCCTTCCGGCAGGGGTCGAAACCCCCGCGTAAAGTCCATGATGACCAAATGGCCTGCGTTTTTATTCGCAAAGCCGGTCCTGGATAGGCGACGCAGTGCATCGCCGACGATGTCTCCTGCAACGACGAGTAGGTTAGGATCACTGATGATCATGAAATCCTCCGTTCAACTTTAGCTTCCTCACAATTGAGTGAAGCCGCGAGAGAAAGATTGTGATCTTTCGCTCACTGGTTCACTCAATATGTTTTTAGATAGAAAAGTGCTTTTAAAAGAGAACCTAAGCACGTAGCTTATATTCTCATCTAAAACACGCTCATTATAGCTAAAGAGGGGAGTGAAATCAAACTATGGGCCAATCCTAATTCTTAATTCTTAATTCTTAATTCTGTATACTGTATACTCTCCTTATGCTTCCTGAGTATTTTATATTTATCGGTACAGGTATTAATGCTATTGGCGCTATCAGTTACCTCATCGATACAGTTCGCGGTCGCGTCCAACCTAACCGTGTTACTTGGTTTCTCTGGGCCTTAGCCCCTCTTGTGACTGTGGCGGCGCAGCTTGATCAGGGAGTTGGGTTGCCTGCTCTTTTGACATTCAGTGTAGGTTTTTTGCCTGCACTTATTGTTATTGCTTCATTTTTTAATAAAAAAGCAGTCTGGAAGATTACTCGTTTTGATATCTTTTGCGGGGTGCTTTCCCTAGTAGGCCTTATCCTCTGGCAGATCACAAAAGTAGGAAATATTGCTATTTTACTAAGCATAGTCGCTGATCTTTTTGCCGGTATTCCGACATTTCGTAAAGCATATTCGCATCCGGATTCTGAGAGTTTTAGGGCTTTTTTCCTGGGGGCTATTGGGGCTGTCCTTGTCATACTTACTATTACCACGTGGACATTTGCTGTGGCTGCTTTTTCAGTTTATTTCTTCCTGAGCAATTCATTGATCGCCTTCCTCGTTAAGTCCCGCATCGGCGCTCGATCCAGACATCAAATACAATAGTTCTAGATTGTCCTCCTTGCCCCATTTATATCAAAATAAAAACCTTAGATCGCAAACTGAGCGCAACGGGTTAAACTTTATCAAATGAAGGTCTTTTTCCAAAGAGTTAGGGGCGGCCTGGCCTTTCGGCGGGCCGCCCCTTGGTACACATTTAGACGATGACAGCGCCTAACTGGATGCAGTCCTTGGCGCCATGGACAGCTTTGTCCCGACGCGCAGTGACGATGATATCAGCCAGCTGACGTTGTACATACTGGACGGTCACGCGCATGTACCAATCCTCGGTTGTCTGCAGAATAGGAGCGCTGTTGCTCCCATCTTCAAACCAGGAAAATGTTTGAGGTTGGTTAATGATCTCTTCCTGGAGGATCCAGTTCATTTGTGATTTGCAGGCATCAGAGAGATCTGACTCAAACGACGGATCGCTTGAGAAGATCGTCCCTTTCATCCCGCTGGAGATCGACTCCTTGAGGACGTATTGCTTCATGTCGAGACGCTGGACATTCCGCACCATGTTGTAGCGCGGCATGGTAGCTTCTCGTGGAAGGTTTTCCCACGTGACAGCTTGCGTTCCGACGAGGTACGTCTCTGGGATGTACTGCCTGACGCGTTGGAGTGAGTGGGCACGGATGAACGACTGCAGTAACCCCTCAAGGATGGGATCCTTACTGTCGTTTCGAAGTATCGCCAGCACTCCTTTGGCCCCGAGAAAGGGTTTGGGAGGGATGACGAAGACGACCTTGCCTTTTTTGTACGAGTCGATGATCGTCTCGTACAATGCAGTCCGGTGGTAGAGGAACGGCAGATCGAGGAACAGTCCTTCCTTCAGAAGTGCTGTTTCCGCTTCCATCTCTGAAAAGACCTGACAGTGGAGTCCGAGTTTGGCGAACTCTGCCTGCGCGATTTCAAATTCTGGCAGGTAGAACCGTTCCTGGTCCGCGTAGAAGATCTTGACCGTGTCAAAGCCCAGCTTGCGTACGTAGTCGGTGATCAGTTTGACAGCACCGGGTAGTGCCTTTGCCTCAGGGTAGAGACTTTGGCGGAACAGCCGGCCGAGGGTTGCGTACCCTAGGCCATGTTTGTTGTGGCCGTCGATCTCAGCGATGCGGAATTCTCCCCACTCATTGACCATCAGGTCGACTTTGAGAAGTTGGGGGAGCTGTGTCCGGTTCTGTCCTTGTAGATCGTGGTAGGCTTTGGGGACACCTGATGAAAAAATCTGCCGCAATTCTGTCCATACGCCTCGGTAATTGAGCTCACGGTCAAAAGCGATAGTCGCTAGATGCGAGAGTCCTTGCAGGCAATCGGTGATGGCGTATCCCAGCTGAGTGAGTTCTTGCTGTTGCGCGGTCGTGATCCGATAGACGCTGGGGGACAGATGAAAAGCGTGCGTTGCACGTCTCTGTCCTTCCCAGATACGGGTATCTTCTGTGACTTTGAGTAGCGTGTCATACATGACCTCTTCTCCTTGTTTGTAAATGTGCCAGTAGTCCCGACATTTTCGGGGCTACTTTCAATAGTTCTTACGCATGACCGTAAGGACCATAGAGAGTACCCCCAACGTGAGTTGTGGTACCAGAAAGTAACGAAATATTGGTGAGCTAGAAATTTCATAAGTTTTTTATAATTGGGAGCAGTTCAGTCATAGTGGTGATCGTAAAATCTGCTTTGATATTGATAGAATCATCAGCAAATTTGCCCTGTTTTAGGTGGATCGTGATACAGCCAAGCTGATTGCCGATAGCTATTTCATCGACCAATCGATCGCCGACGACTATATTTTTGTCATTTTTATCGATGAGTGAGGCAAAAGCTTCGATTGTTTTTTTATCAGTAAGTAAAATTTGTTCAAAGAATTCCTCCAGTCCCATATCTTGGATAAGACTTTCACGTTTTCCCTCTTTACGTGTGATCAGGATCAGGCGGTTTTGTTTCTTTAGCTTTTTCAACAAAGGAATGACACCCGGGAACAATTTTTTGTTATCAGGATCAAAAAGTGTACGATTAAAATCAAATATAATAGTCATAAATACAAAAAACCGGCTTCCTTTCAGAACCGGTTAGTGAAAAAAAGTTTATTATTTTTTAAATCACGCTAAAGACACCGGCTCTATCCCCGCGAACCAGTGATAAAAAGAATTTATTTTTAAATGAGACTTCATCCCTTGATGTTAGCATACCTGAGTTCGTGAGTCAATTTTTAGAAGATGGTGTGCTTTTTAGTCTTGCGACCAAGGCAGCATGAATGCTGGCACACCCACCCCGGTTCATTTGAGTTCGATCTTTCGATAAAAAATCCCCCCATCTCGTTCTGGGACGAGATAGAGCCCGATAAATCCCCCTCGCTCAGGATATGCCGCCATAAAGGCTTTTGTGTCCTTCATGGAGATCATGTACTCACCGACGATGACGATCTGAGATTCGGTTGCCGATGCCAAGTGGCCGATAACCGACCACAGGCTTGGTTTCCAGATATCGTCAGGGTAGTCACGGATGAGCTGGATGATCCTGAAAGCTGCTCCAGGATACCAGAGTCCGAGTTCTCCCAAGAGTTCCATGACGTCCGTTTCTTCAAGCAGCTCAAAGCCGACGTTGAGGATTCGCATGAATCCAAGTCGGATCCGTGCTGCTTCCGCTTGGCTTGGATTCTCCAAACCTTTTTCTGGACCGTCCACACAGACCTCCACTCACGACGTTACTCAAATGACGTGGGTGTAGTATACTCCAAATTCCCTTCGAATCAACTCTCCTAATCCATGAGCACATTTTATTTCAAGTAAGGTTCTAAAGATCGCGGATTGAACGCATATATATTCTTCTAAAAACGTGCTTTTTAGAACAAAGCGCGTAAATAAATTGTGAGTGAGTTGTCAGGGGGAATCCGGTCCTTTAGTGGCCGAAGGGGGAGGACAATCCTCCCGACAACGAACGAACAATTTTAGTGCGACTTCGCAAAGCACGCAGTTTTGTACACTTTTGCTGCCACGCCCTATGAAATAGTAGTCCCTTGAGGAAAAGTGCAAAGAAAATCTTTTCCAACAAAAAAGCTCACACTTTGTGAGCTTTTAAGCAGAAAAACCTAGTGCTTATGCAGCCATAGGTGCTTCATTTGTGTCGTCAGTGTTACCTGCGTCACTTGTGCCGGCAGAAGCGCGGGCTACATTTTTTGCAAAAGGGCCTTTATCGCCACTTCCCATTTCAAATGTAACTTTGTCGCCTACTTGAATATCATCCCAAGTCCATCCTTGCAGATCATTGGAATGGAAAAATAGATCTTTTTCTTCGCCATCACGACTAATGAATCCGAATCCTTTTTCTGTCTTTACTTTAATTATACCTTGCATTGACTTTTACTCTCCTTTCTTCTCATACATTATACCAGACAATGCAATAGCAATTTGTGATCAAAAATTTTCTAGGGGGGCAAAAGAGATTGCCTTGCTTAATTGTGCCTTTCCTGTTAAAGTGGGGACACATGACACTCCATCACGGCGGTACAAAGAAGAAGACTCCTCGCCTTTTGCGCAAAAAGATTCACGGTTCGCAACGGAATTTAAATAAAAGGCGCAAATCCCCCAAGAAATAATTTATTTACCAGCTTCGTCGAGTCTTTTTGCCACGTCGTCCCAGTTGACGATATTCCACCAGGCAGCGATATAGTCAGGCCGTTTATTATAGTACTGGAGATAGTACGCATGTTCCCAGACATCCAGCCCCAGAAGGGGGATTTTCCCTTGAGTTAGCGGGCTATCCTGATTGGGCGTACTCATCAGTGAGACCTCTCCGTTATTATAGACGAGCCACTGCCAGCCGCTGCCAAAAACTTTGGTCGCTTTTTCCGTAAACTCATTTTGGAAAGTTTTGATTTCCCCAAAGCTGTGTTGGATTTTATCTTTGAGTGTTCCTGTGGGCACTTGATCCTTTTTAGGTGCCATCATTTCCCAGAACAGGGAGTGATTGTAGTGCCCGCCGCCGTGATTGCGGACTGTCATACGGATATCCTCAGGTATTTTGTCAAGGGAAGTGACGAGTTCTTCAATCGGTTTGCCCTGCCACTCTGGATATTTCTCCAAAGCTTTATTGAGGGTATCGACATAGGTGCGATGGTGTTTGTCATGGTGGAGATGCTGGATGTCAGTACTGATAAAAGGCGCGAGGGCGTCGTATTCATAGGGGAGGTCAGGGAGAGTGTACATGAGATCAGTATAACACTTTTTCCCGAATTTTCTGTATGAAGAATGTAAAAATTAGATGGTATAATTCATAGGTATGAATAGTGCCCCCAAACATGAAAATATCGGTGCAGTTGTGATAGTTATTCATCCCGACGGAAATAAGATTTTACTGGGAAAGCGAAAAAATAGTTATAAAGCAGGCTGGTTTGGTCTTCCGGGCGGCAGAGTCGACTATGACGAGTTACTTCCAACTGGAGCAGCCCGTGAGCTCCTAGAAGAGGCGGGATTAGTCCCTCAAGATTTGACGTATCTGGGCGTCGTTCGTGAACAGCAAGAGGTCTCACAATTTATTCATTTCGGGTTTGTGACTCATGTTTTTCAAGGAGAGCCGACCAATGTTGAACCGGACAAATGTGAAGGATGGGAGTGGTATGAGCTGGATAATTTACCTGATCCAATTCTCCCCGGACACAAGGGGATCATTGATATTTTTCTCTCTCCGGAGCAAGAAAATGTGAGAGACGTTTTATTACAAGAGAAATTATGAAGAAAATACTTTTTATTTGTGCAGGGAATGTAGCCAGAAGTCAGATGGCTGAAGCTTTTTACAATTATTTTACTGACTCACTTGATGCCATAAGTGCGGGGGTATTGGATTTTACTCCTGCCAAATATGGCCATCCTATTCCTGAGGTTGTTGAGGTCATGCAGGAGGAGGGGATAGATGTTTCTCAAAAAAAAGTAAAAACTGTCACTGCCGGTATGGTCAAAACTGTTGATGACATCTATGTTTTATGTCCCGAAGAAAAAGTTCCCGAATTCGTAACTGACAGAGGGAGTGTAATTTACTGGGAGATAAAAGATCCCTTTGACAGTAGTACTGAAAACTTCCGTATGATCCGCGATGTGATCAAAGAGAAAGTCAAGAAAATAATTATTTTTCAGTGACGCTAGCGGGAGTCGAACCCGCGATCTTCAGAATGAGAATCTGACGTCCTAGACCACTAGACGATAGCGCCATTACTAACGCATATTTTACCTTAATTTGAAGCTGTAAGCAAACAGTATAGATGTTATGCGTAATGTTGTATAATCTTTTAGTGAGTCAAATTACACTCTCAGTTATTATCCCTTCTTACAACGAGATGGCCAATCTCCGTAAAGGCGTTTTGGAGAAAGTCGATAGCTATCTCACCAAGAAAAAATATGCTTTCGAGGTGATAGTCGTTGATGACGGTTCGACAGACGGAGGAACTGAGTTCATTCGTGAATTTGTTAAAGACCACAAAGAATTCCGCTTGCTTGAGAACGAGCATTTGGGGAAAGGCGGAGCAGTCACCGCCGGGATGTTGGCGGCACGGGGCAAATACCGGCTCTTTACTGACATGGATCAGGCTACTCCGATTGAGGAAGTCTCTAAATTGCTACCACTTTTTGAGGATAAAGCAGATGTCGTTATTGGTTCACGCTCCACACGCCGTCAGGGATCGCCCCTGATTCGCCGTTTTATCTCCCGTGCGCAAATTATTTTGCGTAAAATGATTATCGGATTGCCGGGTATTTCAGATACACAGTGCGGCTTTAAGATGTTTAGAGGAGAGGTGGCAGAGCAGCTATTTACAGCCGTCAAAAAAATTCACAAAGGGTTTAAGACCATTCATGGCTCCAATGTGACATCGGGGTTTGATATTGAACTGTTGTATTTAGCTTCGAAGATGGGTTATAGCATCAAAGAAGTCCCCGTTGAGTGGCTCTATGTCGAGACCAGACGTGTCAATCCTGTGACTGACTCAATTCAGGGAGTTATGGATCTAGTGACGATCAAAAAAAATGCTATTGATGGCGTATACAGCAAAGTATGACGACTCAAGTCCGATCTCGTTTTCTTACCTCCAAAATATGGGTTTTTCTTACTTCACTGTCTGTCCTCTGTCTCTTTTTCTATTCTTTTGTTCAGGTTGATTTAGGTCTGACTCTGACTCGTACCTCCGTCATTACCACAATTCAACGTTCCTTTCAGTACATCGGCTATTTTGATCGTCCGCTTTCGACTTATTTATATGTGGGTATTCTTATTTTACTCTTTCTCAGCTATGGCTTAGCATTGTGGTTGGCAGCTAAGGGGAAGTTAGAACGTAAATTGGTCTGGAAGGTCATCATTATTATGACCATTATTTTAGCTTTGAGTTACAACGCCTTTTCCTATGATCTCTTTAACTATATCTTTGACGCCAGGATTCTGACTCACTATCATCTCAATCCGTATGAGTACAAAGCGCTAGATTTCCCCGCAGACAAGATGCTCGGGTTTATGCACTGGACACATCGTACCTATCCATATGGTCCTGCCTGGCTTATCCTGACTGTTCCGTTGTCATTTGTCGGTATGGGTCTTTTTATTCCAACGCTTATTTTATTCAAATTACTGATGGGTGGATTTTTTCTCGTCGCACTTTTCTATCTTGAAAAAATCCTCAATAAAGTCTCGCCCAAAGATGCTACTCTGGGCCTCGTCTTTTTTGCTTTTAATCCTTTAGTCATTATTGAGTCACTTGTTTCGGCTCACAATGATATTGTCATGTTCTCAATTGTTTTAATGAGTATTTATTTTTTAGTCAGCAAGCGGTATCTTTTTGCTTTTTGTTTATTGCTTCTTTCAGTTGGTATCAAATTTGCGACCGGATTGCTCCTGCCGCTTTTTATTATTATTGTGTTGTTTGAGCGCAAAAAAGTTCCGGTGAAGTGGGGCCAGATTTTTCCTATTTTTACTTTGACTATGGTTATCGGTCTGGTGGCAGCGACAATGCGTACTAATTTTCAGCCATGGTATTTGCTCTATCTTTTGCCTTTTGCCGCCTTGACACCGAGAAAATATTATTTGGTTATTCCGGGTATTATTTTATCGTTTGCCGCTCTTTTAAATTATGTTCCTTTTCTTTTCACAGGCAATTGGGATCCGCCCATCCCCTCAATTTTATTTCAGATAAATATAGTGGGTATTGTCATTTCAATACTTCTTTTAGGTTTACTATTTTTCAAAACACATCTTTCTAAAAAAGGTTAATCAATTTGGTCAGTAGTTAGCAGTCAGAAGTTAGGTGTTAAAATATGCGTAAATTTATTTGGATAACTCTTCTAAGTATTGTTTTTCTTCATTTAGGCTTTAGGATTATTCAGTATTGGCCGCGTTACATACAGGATTTAGATGGTGAGTACTGGAAAGACCGCTACTTTCAGTCCCAGTGGGTCGTGACTGATTCCAAAAATCCGATCGGGGACGATGGCCTCTATGCTTATCATGGCTATGAGCTTGTCCTTGGCGGGGATCCGACAGTGATCAATCCCGAGGTTCCGCCACTTGGCAAATATCTCATCGGTCTATGTGTCCTTGTTTTTCGTAACAATAATATCTTCGGTCTTTTTACCGGACTGTTTTGTCTTTTGACGTTTTATTTTTTTAACAGGCAGCTTTTCAAAGACAGATTGCTTGCCTTTTTCCCGGTTGCTCTTTTTTCACTCGATCCGTTGTTTTATTCACAGCTGCAGGCATCATTTCTGGACACATTATATCTCTCTTTCCTTTTTCTGACGTTTTTGTTTTTCCTGCGAAAGAAATTTTTTATCGCGATGATATTTTTGGGCTGTTTTGCCTCAGTCAAATTCTCAGCTTTAGCAATTTTTGTCATCGCTACCTGTTTGGTTTATTTATTACTTCAGAAGAGGCGAGCGGATATTATCCGTTTTATCCCAAACTTAATTATGGTTCCTGTTGTTATTCTTCTGAGTTACTCTCGTTATTTTTTACTCGGGCATTCACTTAGTGACTTTCTAAAAGTTGAGAAATATATCGTGGTTTTTTATGCGACTGGTGCTAAAGCTCGTGTTTTTGCTATGGCCATACCGATGCTCCTTATTAATAAGTGGTATACCTGGTGGGACGGAGTTCTGCGCATTCCTGAATGGACTGTACTGTGGCCGGTCAGTCTTATTTCCGCTTGCTTTACAGCATTTATACTCAGACCTAAGTCTCCGTTTTATCTTTGTCTGATCTGGTCGTTTGCTTATCTTGTCTTTCTCTCACTCACACCTGTTTATCCCCGCTATTTGCTTCTGCTTCTGCCTTTCCTTTATAATTTGCTCATATGGGCTTTGTCACAAAATACAAAAGTGAAATCCTCTTTTCGCTTGGTATCGTAGCCCTTTTTCTCCTCCTCAGGCTGCCGACTCTGACTCAGCTTCCGATCTTTACCGATGAGGCAATTTATCTCAGGTGGGCACAAATTGCTCTTCAGGATGCCGGTTGGCGTTTTATCTCACTCACCGATGGGAAGCAGCCGCTTTTTATCTGGGCAGTTATTGTCTCTATGAAATTTTTAAAAGATCCGCTTGTGGCCGGGAGAATTGTCTCAAGTGGTGCCGGACTGTTGACGATGCTCGGCCTTTTTTTCTTAGGTCGTGAGGTTTTCAAAAATAGATGGGTAGGTATAGTGAGTGCCGCTCTTTACTGTATTTTCCCATTTGCTTTGGTTTATGACAGGATGGCGCTCTATGATAGCCTGGTCGGTACTTTTGCTGTCTGGGGATTATATATGACCTTTTTGTTATTTCGTCGGCCCACGCTTGATAAAGCGCTCCTGATGGGATTTGTGACAGGTGCTGCAGCTCTTAACAAAACCAATGGATTTTTTACGATTTATCTGCTGCCTTTTGCTGCTATTCTTTTTGACTTCAAAGACAAACTTTGGCAAAAGAAATTCATTCGTCTTGTTGGCCTATCTTTGCTCGTTGTTGTAATGACGTATGGCTTTTACTCAATCCTTCGTCTATCACCATTTTTTTATATCATCAAACAAAAAAACGCTATCTTTTTCTATCCCCTTGGGGAGTGGATTCATCATCCCTTTATGAGTGTTCTCTCCAATTTTTCAGCCTTTGCTGATTGGTTTATGCGTTATGTCGGACTTCCACTGAGCTTGACAGCCCTGGCCGGATTGATAATTGACAAAAAATTTTGGCGTGAGAAAGTCCTTCTTTTGCTCTGGTTTCTGCTTCCCTTTATCGGTTTTGCCTTTATCGGAAAGACTGTTTATCCCCGCTATATTTTCCCGATGACCCTCACGCTTCTACCCTTGACCGCGTATACCATTGTGAAATTACAGGAGAAAATTTCACGCAGCAAATGGATCCTGGTTGTCATCCTTGTCCTGGGCTATTCGGTTCTGACAGACTTTCTTATTATTTATAATTTCGCGGGTTCCCCAGTCCCGAATGCCGATAAAGGGCAGTACTTGACCGCATGGCCTGCCGGGGTTGGGGTAAAAGAAGCTACTGATTATTTCCGGATGCAGGCAGCATCCCGTCCGGTTTATATAGCAACCGAGGGTACCTTCGGTCTGTTGCCTTATGCTTTTGAGCTTTATTTGGTCAACAATCCTAACGTCACCATTAAAGGGTTTTGGCCGATTAAGAGTCAACCCCCTCAAGAACTCTTGGATGCAGCCAAAAAGCAGGATACCTATATTGTTTTCTATCAGGATTGTCCTGTCTGTAGTGGGGTAGGGGTGGCGCCGAGTACCTGGCCGCTTCAGAAAATCATGCAGCTGAAGCGTATTGAAGCAGGCTCGTATTTTACTCTCTATAAAGTTATAGCACCATGAAAAGGTTTTCCCTCCTACCTGTTAGCCTTCTTTTACTTATTATCCTTGTCTTTTTCTACCCGATTTTTAAAGGCTGGATCCCTTTCCCGGGAGATTTAGTAGTTAGCACCCCACCATACAGTACGCAATCCTTCCTGGGGTATGCACCGGGTGGCGTTCCTAATAAAGCCCAAGGACCTGATGTTATCAGGGAGTCAATGCCTTGGAAATTCTTTGCTATAACGAGTTTTAAAAAAGGCGAGATTCCTTTTTGGACGCCCTACAATTTTTCGGGCAATCCCCTCATGGCCAATTTTCAGAGCGCTGTCTTTTATCCGCTTAATGCTATTTTCTTTAGTTTTCCCTTTTTGAGTGCCTGGACGATTTTTATTACCCTTTCACCTTTGTTGTCTGGGTTATTTACCTACTTCTTTTTGCGTTCACGTAATCTGTCTACTGTAGCAAGTCTTTTTGGTGGTGTTGTATTTGCTTTTTCCTCATATATGGTTGTCTGGCTTGAGTGGGGGAATATCACCCATACCCTGTTGTGGTTGCCTTTAGCCCTTTTCTTTACCGAAAAGTATCGTACCAAAGCCAAGTGGCAGTATCTGTTGGCGCTGGTCGGTTCGCTGTGGCTGTCTTTTTTGGCAGGCTATATTCAGGAGTTTTTTTATCTCATCATTGTTGTGGCTCTCTATTATTTCGCCTTTGAATTTGGTCTCCTCAAAAAGTCTCTGCCTAAAGCAGGTATTTTTCTGATCTCTCTTATTTTTCCGGTATTGTTATCGTTATTCCAGCTTTTACCGACATTATCTCTGCTTGCTATCTCATCTCGTAACAGTTATTCGCTCACACAAATAACGGCCCTCCTTAATCCCTGGTGGTATGCCATAACGATTTTTATTCCTGATTTTTTTGGCAATCCTGCCGCTCGCAATTTTTGGTTTGTCGGTACGTATATTGAGAGAGTCTCATATTTCGGGGTGATACCGTTCTTACTGGCCGCAACTGCTCTCTTTAGCAAAAGAAAAGATGTGATGATTTTCTCCTCCATTTTTGCAGTTTGCCTTCTACTCTCACTTGACGTATTCGGAGTCAAATATCTTTACCTTCTGCCTCTGCCGATGCTCTCGACCACCGTCCCTACCCGAATATTGGGCATTCTTTGTTTTAGTGGCGCGGTGCTGAGTGCTTATGGGCTGGACGCATTGAGGGAAGGGATTTCAAGGAAGCGTTTTTTTCTGTCAATCCTGCTTGGCGGATTTTTACTCAGTATTGCCTGGGTGTTTGTTTTTTTCGGTTCTCATTTTTTTACGAAAATTTCACCTGAAAGCTTTGCGGTTACCAGACACAACCTCATCATTCCCACTTTCTTGAGTTTTATTTTTGTGGTTGCAGTTGTGATTCGCTTCAGTACGCTGTTTCGCAAAATTCCCAGGGCTGCAACCCTTCTTGTTATCTGTCTTTTTGTTATTACACTCGGAGATCTTTTTTATTTTTTCCATAAAATTACTCCCTTCGCACCGCGTGAATTTGTCTATCCGAGGACACCGGTTATTTCGTACTTACGAGAACACGCAGGTATTAACAGATTCTGGGGATATGGTTCAGCCTACATCAGCAGTAACTTCCAGACCTATGACAAGACATTCTCACCCGAGGGGGATGATCCTCTTCATACTAAAATTTATAGCGAATTCATTGCCGCCTCAAATGACGGCAAGTTGCCGGTAGTAGCATCCCGTCTGGATGCCAATATTAAAGGGGGCTATGGCCCCACAGACCTGAGGAGTAATTTCTATCGTGAGCGGGTCATGGCGATCCTGGGTGTCAAATATATCCTGAACAAGAATGATTCACTGGGGAGTGAGCAGGATCCTGATACGGGAACTTTCCCCCATGAGAAATATCGCCTTGTCTGGCAGCAGGCACCCTGGCAAGTCTATGAAAATCTATCAGTTATTCCCAGAGCTTTTCTTACAAACGACTACCGCGTGATCTCAGATCCACAGTCAGCACTTAGCACGTTATTCAAGCCTGATTTTGATCTTGAGAAGACAATTGTTCTTGATCAGGATCCGCATCTGTCGAAAGGATCCTTGACGAGAAAATCCGTCAAGGTTGTCAGTTATCAGCCAAATCAGGTTGTGATAGAGACGGTATCAAATGCTGATGCCCTGCTTTTTTTATCGGATACCTATACACCTGACTGGACAGTTACAATTGATAGCAGAAATGCTACAGTATATAGAGCTGATTATGCCTTTCGGGCGGTACCAATAACAAAGGGGCAGCATACAGTAATTTTTTCTTATTACCCGGCATCATTTGACATGGGACTCAGGGTAAGTATCGGCTCATTTATCGTTATGGTTATAGGACTGGTCATCGCAAAAAAGAGAAAAATACTTGTCTGATATGAAGAGATTTTTTTGGGTTTTATTAGGGCTTATTTTTTTAGTTGCTCTTTTTCTGAGATTCTCGCAACTTGCCAAAATCCCTGTCGGATTTCATACCGATGAGGCATCGCTTGGCTACAACGCCTATTCACTCCTTATGACCGGTAAAGATGAGGCAGGACGTGCTTTCCCGCTTTATATTGATACGTTCGGTGATAATAGGCCGACGGGCTATAACTATCTTGCTATGCTGCCGATTAAATTTTTCGGCTTGAGTATTTTTGCGACCCGCTTACCATCCGCACTCTTTGGTAGCATGTCTGTTTTTGCCATTGCCTTTCTTTCTTTTGTTCTTTTCAAGAACAAAAAGATTGCTCTTTTAACAGGCATGCTTTTGGCCATCGCTCCCTGGAGTGTTGTTTTATCCCGTGCCAGCGATGAGGCAGTTGTAGCACTTTTTTTCATCCTTATCGGCTTTGCCTTTCTTTTTTTGAGTTTACGATCCAAGAGACAGTTGTACATTATTTTAGGAGGCTTATTTCTCCTCATAAGCTTCTTTTTTTACCACACCCCCCGTGTTTTTGTCCCTATGCTTTTTCTCGTCTTCCTGGGATATTTTTTCTGGCAGTTTCGTACCCGTCTCTCCCGGACTCACCATACGCTGATGATCTCTGTTTTTTGTTTACTGTCTGTCATAGCAGTCTATCTGGTTTTTCTTGTTAGCGGCGGGACGGGACGTTTTTCACAAGTCAATATTTTTACTTTTCCTGAGACCAAACTTGTTATGCAGGAGCAAATTCGTGAAGACGGAAGTATGCATGCACCGCTCATTACGACACGTGTATTCCACAATAAATTAGTTAATTATCCGCTCACTTTTGTCTCAAATTACCTGACTTATTTTACCGGGGACTTCCTTTTTATCAAAGGCGGACTGCCGATCTGGTATCAAGTCCCCTCTATGGGTTTGCTGTACCTTATCGAACTGCCATTCTTACTTTACGGTCTTTTCCTCTTATGTAAAAGTGATGATCCGTTGAGTAAGTTACCGCTTTTGTGGTTACTTATTGCACCGGTTGTCTCCTCAATTACCGTGGACGATGTTCCCAACGTTAACCGCGTTATCGTCCTTTTCCCGATTATGGAGGTGATTGTCGGATATGGCCTCTATACCTTTGTGACTAAGTTTAAAAAAAATACAAAGTTATTCATTTCAGTTGGTGTAACTTTGTTGTTTATAGCTAATTTGCTCTATTTTCAGCATCAGTACATCGTCCATGCATCAACGCACCGAACATGGTATCGCAATAATGGCTTTGATCAGATGGTTGCTACACTTCAGGAGTCCTATGCCGGGTCTGACCGGATTATTGTCACCAAATCCATGGGTAGTATGTATCCGCTCATCCTTTTTTATATGAAATATGACCCTGCTCTCTACCAAAGAGAAGGCTCAAGCAAAGACCGCGAATATACAGGCTTTGGCAAATTCCTTTTTGTTCCTCAAGACTGTCCGTCTATCACCAAAGACAGCCGTTTCCCGATAGGGCATAACCTTATCTATATTAATAACGGTAACTGTCCGGATGATAAAGGTAAGTTAGTTAAAAAGCAGGTTATCATCAATCGTGAAGACGGGACCAAGGCCTTCAAAATAGTCTATGACTGACTTCATTACGCTGCATAAAAGATTGGTTTTTGCATGTGTTGTTTTTTTGGCAATTTTTCTTCGTTTTTATCAACTAGGAGTCAACCCTCCATCGCTTGACTGGGATGAGACTAGTATTGGCTACAATGCATACTCGATTTTACATACAGGCAAGGACGAGTATGGGAATAGACTTCCTTTAAGTTTTCGCTCATTTGATGATTACAAGCCGCCTATTCTTATCTATTTGACAGTACCGAGTGTGGCGATTTTTGGCTTGACAGAGCTTGCAGTCCGTCTGCCGGCTGCAGTTTTTGGCGTCATTGGCGTGATTGCAGTTTATTTCCTGGTTAAAGAATTGTTACAAAGCAAATCCGGAAAAAAAACTATTACTCCGGAAGTGCAGCAATCCATAGCCTTTTTAGCTATGATTTTTCTGGCAATATCGCCCTGGCACCTTCAGTTCTCTCGGGCGGCTTTTGAAGGCAACATCGGACTCACATTTTTGCTTCTTGCACTTATTTTCTTTTTTAAAGCGTGGCAGAAGGCATATTACTATTTTCTTTTTTCTCTTTTCTTCATTTTGAGTATGTATTCATATCATAGTTTTCGCTTGCTTGACCCTCTGGTATTACTTATATTGATTGTTTTTTTCACAAAGCAGCTTTTACAACAAAAAAAGATCTTTATATTTTCTTTTATTTTGATAGTTCTATCCACAATTCCGATTTATACTAGCGTTTTTGCGTCTCAGGGTACGGGGGCGAGGCTTTCAATGGTGACGGTTTTTTCTGATCCGCGTCTCCAGCAAATTTCAGCCGAGCAGGTCTTACTGGCCAAAAAGCAGCACAACATCCTTAATCAACTGCTTTATGATCGACGGATTATCTTTATTCCAAGTATTGTTAAAGGCTATTTCGATCATTTTAATTTCGATTTTCTCTTTGTTCATGGTGATGGGGGAGTCCAACACCATGCATATCAAATGGGCATGCTTTATCTCTGGGATTCCCCCTTTGTTATTGCAGGTATTATTTTTTTACTGCGACATAGAACAAAACGTATTCTTTTATTGTTCCTTATTTTTATTCTGGCGCCTCTTCCATCTGCAATTACGACAGGTACCCCGCATCCAGTGCGGGCAATCGCAATGATGCCGGCCTTTCAGATTTTTGCAGCAACTGGTATCGTTTGGCTAGCAGTATTTTTACAAAAAAAGAAGAAGTTCAACCTCATTGCGATCTCTGTGGTTGTTCTGCTATTTGCCATAAATTTTGTTTATTATTTGAATAGCTATTTTGTTTTGACACCGATTCACTACGGTTATTTCTGGCAGTTTGGCAATAAAGAGGCAGTGCTTTATGCCAAAGCCCACGAGAGTGAGTATGAGCAAATTATTATGACGTATACCTATGATCAACCCTATATTTATTATCTTTTTTATCATAAAATCGATCCTGTTTGGTATCAAAAGAACTGGAATTATAGTGAGAACGGGGAAGTCCAACGTTTTTATCGTAAGATCGGGAAGTATGAATTCATGAATATCACACCTAAGGACTTTTCGCGCAAGAAGACATTATTGATCGGTACGCCTTCAGAGATACCAGACAATGTGGGTGAGATCAAAGAGGTGATTCACTTTCCGGACGGGAGAGTTGCCTACAAAATTGTAGCTTTATGATAAAAAAAATCTATCCCGGTTTATTGCTTATTGTTTATTGTTTACTGACCTCCTTGCCTGTCATCCTGCCTTATTTTCACCCGGGCTATTTCCCCACACATGACGGTGAATGGGCTGTAATACGATTAGGTGATATGTTCAGGAGTTTACGTGATCACCAATTTCCTGTGCGTTTCAGTGGCAACCTTAACTTTGGCTATGGCTATCCGCTATTTAACTTCACCTATCCTGCCCCTTATTACATCGGAGTTCTTTTTCATTTCCTCAAATTCGGCTTTGTCGATACGATTAAAATACTCTTTGCCCTGAGCGTTGTCCTCTCCGCGATCGGGATGTTTTTGTTATCAGCCAGGCTTTGGGGTCATAAGATGGCAGGCTTCATTAGCGCATTTTTATATGTTTATTTTCCCTACCGCATAGTGGATCTGTATGCACGGGGGTCAATTGGTGAATCACTTTCTTTTGCTCTCTTTCCGTTTGTTCTTTTTTTTCTTGATAGGATTCTTTCGGGGAATAAGACATATTTATATGTAGCGCTCGGTTCACTGAGTTATGCGTTGCTTATTTTGACGCACAATATTATGGCAGTCCTTTTTACCCCTGTTCTTATAGTTTTTATTTTTGGGAGGATGTATTTTGAAAAGTCCAAAAATTTTTTACCTCCTCTTGTTTTTATTACCCTCAGCTTTATCCTGTCCGCATTTTTTTGGTTACCGGCACTTGTTGAAAAAAACAGTATTCTTCTTTCCCGTATTCCCATAGCTGATAGGAGTATTTACTTTGTCAATCTGTCTCAGTTGATCATTCCTCGGTGGGGATATGGTCTGCCTGATCATCCGGACGGTTTTTCTTATCAAATCGGCTTGCCGCATATTATTATAGTTCTTACCGTCTTAGGTCTTTTACTTTATTTTTGGCAAGCCAGGAAAAAAGTTCTGACGAAATATCATTTTCAGTTGTCCGTTCTTTTACTTATTATAGTTGTGGCTTTTGTGTCTATGATGTTTTCTGTGAGTTCTCTGCTTTGGCAGGCTCCTCTGCTTAAAGAAATTAATTATCCTTGGACACTTCTTGGGCCTCTATGTTTTGTGATCAGTCTTCTGGCGGGGTTTCTTTGTTTGCAGCATAAGTTCATCAAATACCTCTCAGTTGTTCTCTGTGTTGTAGCTGGTATACTTATTCTGCCCAATGCCAGGCCGTCTTCGTATTTTGACAAGGGGGATAGTTATTATTTGACCAATGACGCGACGACGACCTCGTCGAGGGAGTTAATGCCTTTATGGGTCAAGACCCAGCCTTCTCTCCGCGTGGAGCAAAAGGTAGAAGTTATAAAAGGGGAGGGAAGTATCTCAAATAGTTTTGCTGATTCGCGTTTAATTACTTTTGTCGTTGATGCCAAAGACAAGATAACGCTGCGGATCAATACCATTTATTATCCGGGGTGGACTATACAAGCTAACGGAGTTGCTGTCCCGATTGATTATACGAACAGGCTTGGAGTTATGGATATCACTGTTCCCGTCGGGCGGCATGAGATTATCGCGAAGTTTGGGGAGACGCCATTGAGACTTACTGCCGATATCCTGTCGCTGGTTGGAATTATCATTGTCTTGTATCTGATTATAATGGATCGCTTCAAGATCAAATTTTTAAAATCATGAATATAGCTAAAAAGATACTTCCTGTTGTTTCAATCCTTACTCTTTCCTTATTGGCTATCCAGCCTTTTTTTCATAAGGAGTTTTTCCCGATTCATGATGCCACGCAAGTAGCGCGTGTTTTTGAGATGCACCAGTCACTCCAGGGCTTGATGTTTCCTGTTCGCTGGGTGCAGGATTTGGGCTATGGCTATGGCTATCCGATTTTTTCTTTTTATGCCCCTCTTGCGTATTATCTCGGAGCATTTTTTATGTTTCTCGGTTTTTCCGCTCTCCTTGCAACTAAAATAATGATTGCCCTTGGGGTGGTACTTGCCGGTGTGACTATGTATTTTTTTTCCAAGGAGCTTTTTGGCGAAAAAGCAGGTGTTCTTTCAGGAGTCCTTTATGTTTTTGCTCCTTATCATGCACTTAATATTTATGTCCGCGGCGCAATAGGCGAGGTATGGGCGTACGCTTTTATTCCCTTAGCATTCCTCGGCTTTTTGCAAATTGCCAAAAAGCCGACATGGATCTCTATTTCCTTGGCGGTAGGGGGACTTGTCGGCATCATTATTTCTCATAACTTAACCGCTTTGATCGTGGCTCCTTTCCTCCTGGTCGAAATTGCTGTTTTATTTTTCCGTTTTCCCGGTAAGGCTTCCCGTAAGGGTCTATTGCTTGGGTTGATATTGTCTTTTTTAATCAGCAGCTGGTATACATTACCGGCAGTTTTTGAAATGGGGTATACCAATGTTGTCTCCCAAACCGGCGGAGGTTCTGATTATAAAGATCACTTTGTTTGCCCTTCGCAGTTATGGTCGAGTCAATGGGGATTTGGGGGTTCGACAAGCGGTTGTCTGGACGGTCTTTCATTTCAGATAGGGAAAATTCATATCTTACTGGCAGCTATCGGATTAAGTAGCGTATTATTTCTTAAACGCAAAAAAGAACGCAGAATCGGATTACTCCTCGCGTTGGGAATACTCGTAGCAACTCTTATGGTGTTACCGGTGACCAAACCTCTCTGGGATACTCTCTCTTTTATGAAATATCTGCAATTCCCTTGGCGTTTTCTGCAGATTGACCTTTTTTTCATCTCTCTTCTTGGTGGTTTTTCCGTCTTTCTTTTTGCTTTTATTGAGGAGCGTCTAAAAACAAAATACAGCGGAGTTGTTATCCTGAGTTTGACTATTACTATTCTCGGTATAGCTTTCTTCTACACCAAATTATTTCAGGCCCAGTTTTTCTATGATCCATATCCTGACCAAACAAAAAAATCGACATTGAATTGGGATATTTCCAGGATTTCTGACGAATATCTTCCTGCTACTTTTTCCAGGCCTCATTCCAGGGATGAAGTTCCGTCGCTGCCTTACCGGCCAACTGAGACTGCCAGTGTTGAGATTCTTGTAGATACACCTGGCCAGCTTATTTTATCTGTTAATGCTGTAGCTGATAGTCATCTGATTTTGAATCGGGCATATTTTCCGGTGTGGCATATCACTCTCGATGGCCACCGTGCCTCCTACGCTATCGGGAACGGCTTGTATGATGTCGTTATTCCTGAGGGCAGTCACAACTTGACTGTAGTTTTTGAGCAAACCCCGCTTGAGCGGGTGAGTAATATTCTGTCACTGGTTGGCATTGTCCTGCTGGTTCTTGGTATACTATTGAGGAGATTTACTCTATAACCCGTGACGAACGAACTTCCTGAATTATCAGTTTTTTTTCCATTCTGGAATGAAGAAAAAAACATCGACAAAGTCGTAACGATCGCACTTGCTATTTTGCCGGGTATCGCCAAAAAATACGAAGTGCTGCTTATCGATGACGGCTCACAGGATAATACCCGTGAGAAGGCTTGGGCTTTAGCTAGAGAGCACAAGTTCGTTAAAGTTATTTCCCACACTCCCAACCGCGGTTATGGTGCCGCACTTCGTTCAGGTTTTGATCACAGTCAGTATGAGTATGTTGTCTTTACCGATGGAGATCTGCAGTTTGATTTCGCACAAATCAGCAAATTTCTCGAGAAGATCATTGACGCAGATATCGTTATCGGCTTTCGTAAAAAAAGGCGGGACGAAAAAATATTTAAGCGATTACTCCTTATGAATTTATTGAAGATTTGGGATTTTATTCTTTTTGGATTTTATTTCCGGGATATCGATTGCGGATTTAAGATGTTTAAGAGATCAGCCCTTGAGCAAATTGCTCCTCTCAGGTCTGAGGGTGCTATGATCACGACTGAGATTCTGGCTAAAGCGACTAAGAAAAAGTTGAAAATTATTGAGGTAGGGGTTGATCATTTTCCACGACAATTTGGTAAGCAGACAGGAGCGAATCTCTTCGTTATTTTCCGGGCAGTCCTTGAAAGTCTGACACTTTTCTCAGATATTAAAAGTAAGAGGTTCTGATTATGCAGGAAATCGATATTGCCACCATCAAACGCCGTTCAATTAAAGGAGTCTTTTCTCTCGTCTCGCGTACTTTTTTGATTCAGCTGATCGGACAGATTGTCACTTTTTTACTGACAGTTTATCTCTCACCGGGTGATTACGGACTTTTTTTCCTTGTTTCAACGGTTATTACTTTTCTGGCTTATTTTTCAGACATCGGTTTGGCGGCAGCTTTGATTCAAAAGAAAGAGGCACTCACACAGGACGATCTGAGGACCACCTTTACTATCCAGCAGATTTTAGTTGTGATAGCAGTTATTCTGGGTCTTTTAGCCACACCGTTTGTAGCTAAGATATACGATTTGAACGGTACAGGGGTAGTTTTATACCAGGCATTGGTTTTGGCTTTTTTTATCTCGTCTCTCAAGACTATTCCTTCAATTCTGCTTGAGCGCTCACTGCAATTTAATAAATTAGTTATTCCGGATATAGTCGAGACCCTGGGATTTAATATTATTGTCCTGGTTCTCGCTATTAAGGGGTTCGGGGTAGCAAGCTTTACGTATGGAGTCGTTGCTCGGGGTCTGGCGGGACTGATTGCGGTTTATATAATCTCACCCTGGAGGCCCGCTCTTGGAATTAATAGATCGGTTGCCAAAAAACTCCTTTCCTTCGGTGTCCCTTTCCAGATCAACTCGCTTTTAGCATTGGCTAAAGATAATCTATTTTTCCTTTATTTAGGCGCGGTTTTGCCCAAACCTGCTCTGGGATTTATTGGTGTAGCTCAGAAATGGGCATATATTCCATTAAGGGTTATTATGGATAATCTGATCCGGATTACGTTCCCCTCATTTTCAAGGCTTGCAGGTAACGCCGAGTATTTAGGCAAAGCTATTGAGAAGACGCTTTTCAGCACAGCTCTTTTTATCTTCCCTTCAATTGTCGGGATGATCATTCTCATGCCTCATTTCATGACCATCTTTCCGAAGTATCAGAAGTGGGAACCGGCCGTCATGTCTCTCACCTTTTTTGGTATTAACGCCATTCTTTCCTCTATTTCAACTCCGTTGACAAATGCTTTAAATGCTATCGGCAAGATCAAAACCACACTCTATCTGATGATTTTCTGGACGATTGCTACCTGGGTCCTGACTCCGATTGTGATTATGTCGTATGGCTTTAACGGTGTCGCTATCGCTTCAGCCATCATCTCACTGAGTGTGGTTCTCGTTATTTACCTTGTCAAAAAGCATATCAATTTTTCCATTATCACCGTTACTCTCTCACCGGCTATCGCGACAGCTATCATGGCTGTTGTTCTTTTAATTATCAGCCCCATTTTAGTCCATAATTTCCCGATGTTTTTTCTGACTATCTTTATCGGTGCGGTTGTTTATTTAGGTACCGTCTATCTCTTAGCACACGAGCTTATCCGATCTGATGTACAATTAATACTGGAGAACCTGCGTAAATAATCATGAAACTCTCAGCTGTTATCTCAACCTACAATAGTGAAAAAGTCCTTAAAGATTGTCTTGAGTCACTCGATTTTGTCGACGAGATAGTCGTGGTTGACCATACTTCACAGGATAATACTACTGCGCTGGCTAAAAAATATACCAAACATATTTTTGTTCAGCCAAATGATCCGACTCAAATCGATCTCCAGAAGAATTTCGGTTTTGCCAAAGCTAAAGGTGACTGGATACTCTCAATTGATGCGGATGAAAGAGTCTCGCGGGAATTAGCTCAGGAAATTAAGAAAGCAATTGAAGATACCTCA
The DNA here is from genome assembly GCA_038064195.1 of Patescibacteria group bacterium. GTDB lineage: Bacteria > Patescibacteriota > Microgenomatia > Levybacterales > UBA12049 > JACROF01. The sequence continues at coordinate 465,409 of JBBTTO010000002.1, forward strand.
CCTGTTGCCTATAAAATTCCCCGTAAAAATATCATTTTTGGCAAATGGATAGAGCATTCTCTCTGGTGGCCTGACTACCAGCTCAGACTTTTTCAAAAAGGAAAGGGTAAGTATGTCCATGTCAAAGTCCACCAGGACCTTCAGATTGACGGGCCGATAGGACAGCTTGAACAGCCTCTTATACATGAGAATTATCAGACCCTTTCTCAGTATTTGCAAAAAATGGATGTTTATACAGAGAATGAGGCTGAAAGTATGGTCCGCGAAAATGTTCATATGTCCTGGATTGACGCGATCCGGCTACCTCTGTCTGACTTTCTTAAGACATTTTTCCTGCAGGCAGGCTATAAAGATGGGTTGCACGGACTTGTCTTAAGTACTCTTCAGGCGTTCTATGCGTTTTTAGTCTTTACTAAAGTCTGGCAAAAGCAGGGCTTTCGTGAAGAGGCACAGGAACATATGATTAAGAAATTGCTTGAGGAATGGATGCGTGCGCAACACGAAATTTCTTACTGGTTTTTCTCATCTCTTATCAAAGACACCCGCAACCCGTTGACGAAGATAAAATATCATCTGCTTCGTAAGCGCGAAGCGTCTAAGCTTAAAAAAACATGAAGCACGTCTTTATCTCAATTCTTGACTACAATCAAAAGGAGACTACTCTCACCTGCCTCGCATCTATTGAGAAGCTCAATACAAGAGGTTTAAAAGTGAGTGTTATTGTTATTGACAACTATCCTAAGGGCAAATTAGAGATTGATACGTCCATTTACAAAAATGTTTCAGTGACACTTAAAAAGACTCCTGACAATCTCGGTTTTTCGGGCGGACATAATGTCGGTATTGCCTACGCCTCGGAGCATAATGCCGATTTTGTTGTCGTTTTGAATAATGACGTAGTTGTGGATCCTGACTTAATTGTGAATTTAGTTAAGGCAGCAGGCGCATCAGATAAGATCGGAGCTGTTGTTCCCAAGATCTATTTCATGGCCGGTAATGAGTATCATAAAGACAGATACAAAAAAGCTGACTTGGGAAAAGTGTTTTGGTATGCAGGCGGTACATTTGACTGGGACAATATCCAGGGACAGCATAGGGGAGTGGATGAGGTTGATCACGGTCAGTATGATACACCCGGGGAAATTGACTTACTGACCGGCTGCTGTGTATTATTCACCAGAGCAGCGCTTAACGTAGTGCGGGGCTTTGACGATAAATATTTTCTTTATTATGAAGATGCAGATTTAAATACGCGACTTCATCAAGCAGGTTTTACTATTTATTATGAGCCCAAAGCCATGCTCTGGCACGTTAACGCAGGCGCAACTGGTGGATCAGGCTCTGTTCTGCAGGATTACTTTATCAGTCGTAACAGAATGCGTATCGGGATGAAATACGGGAGATTGCGTACCCGCATTGCTTTAGTACGTGAAAGTATGCGAATTATTCTTGGGGGCAGAAAGTGGCAGCGACGGGGAGTTATAGATTATTATCTTAGACGTTTCGGTAAAGGTAGTTATCCAGTATGACTTCACAGAAAATAACCGCGATTGTTCTGGCTAAAAATGAAGAGGACATGATTGGGGATTGTCTGGAATCCCTCGGGTTTGTGGATGAGATCATTGTTGTCGATAATGATTCCACAGATGATACTGTCGAGATTGCTCGAAAAAAAGGAGCAAAAATCATATCCAGTTCTTCTACCAGCTTTTCTGAGCGACGTGAGATCGGGCTTAAAAAAGTGAAAGCTGGATTTGTTCTCTACCTTGACGCAGACGAACGGATCACACCAGATCTTCAGTTAGAGATTCAAAAAGCCGCTTTCGCTGATTCACCGGTTAGTGCTTACAGGATTCCCCGCCAAAACTTCTATTTGGGGAAGCATCCTTGGCCTGTTATTGAGCGCCATCTCAGATTTTTTCGTAGGGATGGAATCAGAGGCTGGGAGGGGGAGTTACACGAGACAGCCAAAGTTAAAGGTGACATAGCTGACTTTGTTTCTCCGATGCTCCATTTCACTCATCGTGATTTTTCCTCTATGGTTGAAAAGACTAATAGTTGGTCTGAAAAAGAAGCGGAATTGCGTATGATCGCTCATCATCCTAAGATTACCTGGTGGCGTTTCCCTCGGGTCATGCTTGCAGCATTTTATCATTCCTACATCACTGAGAAAGGGTGGAAAGTAGGGACTGCTGGGTTACTTGAAAGTATGTTCCAGGCCTTTAGTATTTTTATTACCTATGCTAAATTATGGGAACTTCAACAAAGAAAACATCGCGAATAGGACAATTCCTGAGTTTACCTAAAAAAAAGCTGTATCTCTACGCGCTTATCTTTATTTTTCTCACCGGTTTTATCCTGCGCACTTATCATCTCGACTCTCTTCCTCCTAGCCTCAATCGTGATGAAGTTGCGCTTGGCTATAACGCCTATTCAATTCTAACGACAGGTAGGGATGAGCACGGTAAATTTCTGCCGTTGTCTCTGGAGTCATTCGGGGACTGGAAGTTATCCGGCTATCCGTTTACTGATATTCCATTTATCGCATTTTTTGGACTCAATGAATTTGCAGTCAGACTACCGAGTGCCCTAGCAGGGTCACTGTCTGTAATACTTATCTATCTCATTGCCGGATTTATTTTTAAGAAAAAAGCAATAAGCCTTCTTGCTTCATTTTTTTTCGCTCTCTCGCCATGGAATATATTCTTCTCTCGTGCAGCATATGAGGTGAATCTGGGATTATCTTTCTTTTTAACGGGATTGGTATTCTTACTTTGGTATGGAGAGTCAAAGAAAAAGACATGGAAATTGTTCGTATCCGGCGTATTTTTTATTCTTCCTCTTTTTACTTATCATGCCTTTATTTTGTTTACACCGTTATTTATTTTTCCATTACTTTACCTTTATAGAAAGGAAATCTCTTTAAAATCAAGTGTAATTTTTGGCATAACCGTATTTATTTTCTGTGTTTTAGGCTATGTGAATATCTCAGTTAGTGGCCTTAACAAAATATCGACACTTTCTGTTTTTTCAAATAAAGATATCATTTACGATCGTGCGGAGAAATTACGGGGGGATGGTTCAGTTGATAATCTCTTTATAGCACATATTCTCTACAACAAATATTTTGCCGGCTCTTACCAGATAGCCCAAAATTACGTCTCTACTTTTTCGCCTGCATTTCTTTTTGACAAAGGGGGAGAAAAAACAGTCCACAATTTAGGCTACTTTGGCAATCTCTATATTTTTGACGTGATACTTCTCTGTGCGGGATTGTTTTTCCTTATCTCTCGAAGAGATCCGGCATTAGCAATTATCGGTCTTTGGTTGCTTGTAGCTCCTCTCCCTTCAGCTTTGACTTTGGATCCGCAGAACTCGACCAGGTTTTATCCTATCCTGCCTGCATTTATTTTCCTCAGTAGTTACGGTGCATATTATCTGTACGTTTTGCTGACACAAAATCGCTTAAGGTCAATACTGCTTGTTGGTTTAACAGGGCTATTTCTTTTTAATGTGTTGTTATTTATGGATGGTTATTTTGTCCATATGAGTATTCAACGTGCAAGGTTCTGGGATTATGGATATAAGCAAAGTGTCCAGCTTTCACAGCAGTATCCGACATTTCAGGCGGTGATGCGGGGGCCGGAGAATTTTCCATATATATATTTTCTTTTTTACAATAAATATGACTCACAACGTTTCAGAAAAGAAGTTAGTTATTATCCGCCAACAAAAGAGGGCTTCTTATATGTTAAGAGCTTTGGTAAGTTTTCTTTCCCGCCGACTATTAATTACAGTGATTTACATTCAAGGACTCTCTACATTGATAATTATGTTCAGCGTAATTCGACCGATCACCCGATCCATACCATAAATCTCCCTTCCAATGAGCCGATCTTTATTTATGAAATCAAGCAATAAAAATACGAGCTGGTTTATAAAGAGTGTTATAAAGTATTTGCCGTTAGGTTTTATTATTTTTGTTTGGTTCGCTTTCTCCAGTCCATATTTTCTGAGACACTCCGTTCCTTTTCCCACCAGGCAACTCGTCACGTTTTTTGCTCCCTGGAATCAGTATGATAAATATGCAGGCCCTGTTAAAAATAATGCCATGCCGGATGTTGTTACGCAGATTTACCCCTGGAAGCATTTTGTCGTTAGTGAGCTTAAGGAGGGTAGAATGCCTCTATGGAATCCCAATAATTTCTCAGGTAACCCGGCACTCGCAAATTTCCAGACAGCTGTCTTTTCACCTTTTACGCTTTTATATTTTATTTTGCCTTTTATTGATGCATGGAGTTTGACAGTTCTTCTTCAACCGTTACTTGCAGGGATTTTTACGTATTTTTTGACACGTGAGATGAGAGTGAGTCGGGGAGGAGCTGTTGTCAGTGCATTAGGATTTATGTTTTCAGGCTTTATCGTCGTTTGGATGGCATACGGAACTCTCTCTATGGCCGTTGCTTTTTTGCCGCTTATTCTTCTTAGTCTTGAAAAGTTTTTACGGAAAAATAAGATACGTTTTCTTATCCCGGCCGCACTAGCTGTGACTGTCTCTCTTTTTTCAGGTCATTTTCAGACCAGTTTGTATGTTCTCATTACATCATTTGTCTTTATTGTCTATCGCTATGCCACTGACAGAAGATTTAAAAGAATGATGATTGCCTGCTTCGCGTTACTGAGCGGATGTGTCCTGGCCCTCCCACAACTTATTCCGACATTTGTTCTGTATACGCAATCATTTCGCAGCAGTAACGCTATCGTTGATGGGGGAATTCCGCTTTACTACCTTATAACTTCCTTCGCTCCGGATTTTTTTGGGAGCCCTGTCACGCGCAATGACTGGGTGGGGTTTTATGCCGAGCGAGCAAGTTTTATAGGGATCATCCCTCTTCTCCTAGCAGGCTTTTCATTCTTTCGCATACGCTCTCACTATGTCCTCTTCTTTATCGGTTTGAGTCTTGTCAGTTTGGTCTTAGCACTTGATACTCCCTTACAAGTGCTTCTAAGTATGGCAGGCATTCCGGTTCTCTCCAGTAGTAATCCTACCCGGATTATTGTTTTATGGAGCTTTGCGATGAGCATTTTGGCCGGATTTGGCTATGATTATCTCGGGGAGGTAATTTCTAAAAAAATATTTCGTCATATTCTCTATGTTGTTGTTACCGTTATTGCGATCGTCATGTTAGCTTGGTTATCAGTCAGTGTTTTCCGTCTTTTACCCGCTGATAAAGTACATATTGCCGAGCGAAATCTTATTATTCCGACATTGATTCTTACGCTGGGAATTTTTGCTATCTTCCTCCAGTTTTTTAACAAACGAATTCGAAAGCAGTCTTTTTTCTTATGGCTCATTATTCTCCTCATAGCCCTTGATAGTTTTCGTTTTGCCTGGAAATGGATGCCTTTTGACTCAACAGCTATTCTTTTTCCCGATGTTCCGGTGATCTCTGCCATGCAAAAATTGCAGGGTACAGGTCGGGTCTTCGGCGGCTTTGGCACGGAAGTCCAGACCTATTATGGGGTACGCTCAGTTGAAGGGTACGATCCGTTATATATCAAAAGATACGGAGAATTCATCAAAGCTGCCACCACGGGTAGATACACAGTCCCTGATCGTTCTTTTGTAGGAGTTGACAGACAGGCAAAGTCGACTGAAAAGGTGTTGAATTTCCTGTCAGTCTCTCTTCTTTTTCAGCCGAAGTCACAACTCTTTGTTAATTATGCCTATCCTGTCTGGGGTCGGCCCGATATCTATAAAGTAGTCTACGAGGATGATCTATTTCTGCTCTATCACAATAAGACTATGCTGCCTTTTGCCAGACTTTCCTATGTATATGAAGTTTTTACTGATCCCAAGAAGTTATTAGCCCGTTTTTATGACCCTGATTTTTCATACCAGACGACGACGCTACTTGAGGAGAATCCTTCCTTCCCAGATATGATCCAAAAGGATGCGACCGGATCTGCAGAGATTGTATCTATGAAACCAACGCGGATAAGTATTAAGGTAAATTCTACCTCCCCTGGCCTATTATTTCTCCCCACACCCTATTACCCCAACTGGCATGCGACAGTAAACGGAGAAGCTACTCAGATATATCAGGCGGACTATGCTTTTCAAGCCATAAAAATACCGAAAGGAAAATCAGATGTTATTTTTTCTTACTCTTATTTTTGAGGACGCCTAAGGAGCTTTTTCCAGGATTTTATCTCGCCGATTGTTAGTGGGTTTTTGGCGAATTTGAAGAGATAGACCAGTTCTAAAATACCGAAAGTATTTATTACAAGTAGTACCACAAACCAGATTTTCTGCTCATTATGTGCAGTCCGCCAAAGCGCGATACCTTTCCAGATCAGAGACCAGAGTCCGATTATATAAAACCAGATGGGATAATTTATGCCTATCATAGGCATATCGTAACATAGATACTCAACGATTGCAAAACTTGCTACAATTAAGGGATGAAGATCGGAATCTATGATCCGTACCTCGATACACTCTCAGGCGGGGAGAAGTATATGCTCTCAATTGCTTTGTGTTTGCAGGATGACCACGAGGTAGTGATTTTTTGGGATAAAGCAAAAGAGCAGGAGATCCGTTCCAAAGCTAAAGAAAGGTTCGGTTTTGATCTTGAAAAGATTGCGTTTGCACCATCACTCTTTTCTAAAAGTGTTAGCTTTTTGACTCGCTACAACAAAAGTAAAGACTACGATCTCCTGTTCTATCTCAGTGACGGGAGCCTGCCCGTAGTTGCCTGCGACCTTATCGTCCATTTCCAGTCTCCTATGCTTTGGCTTAAAGGGCGTTCGCTTAAAAATCGTTTGAAGATGAGACGGATTAAAACTGTCATTTGTAATTCAAACTTCACCAAATCCTATGTAGATAAGATCTTCGGGATTGAAAGTAAGATCGTGTATCCGCCTGTCTCGATTCAAGGACGCTATCAACCCACCAAAAAAGAGCGGATCATCCTTAACGCCGGACGCTTCGGCATCAACTGGGCCGGTTCGAGTTTTAAGAAGCAGGATATTTTGGCCGAAGCTTTTGCCAGGCTTTATACCGAGGGGCTCAAAGGTTGGAAGCTGGTTTTTGTTATGAATGTTAAAGATGACGCGTTGTCGGCAGTTGACGATCTCAAAAATAAGTATAAAGATACACCTATCGAATTCGTTCTCAATCCTAACAATCGCGATCTGTGGAAGTGGTATGAGAAAGCTACGTTTTATTGGCACGCGGCGGGTTTTGCTGAGGACGTAACGACTCATCCGGATCGGGCCGAACACTTCGGCATGACGACAGTTGAAGCAATGGGAGTCGGTGCTGTTCCGCTTGTAGTTGGTGCCGGCGGACAAAAAGAGATAGTTGAGGATCAAAAGAACGGAAGACTCTGGAATACAATTGATGAATTAATAAGGTTCACTAAGGAGCTTATTCTAGACGATAAAAAGAGAGAGCTTCTCGTTCAGGAGGCAGTTAAATCATCAGATAGCTACTCCCTCGAGAGTTTCAATAAAAGTATTAAAGACCTTATTACATGAACAAAAAAGATCTTTTGAGTCTGGGCCTAGTACTTTTTGCCATTCTTCTTTTTTTTCGCGGTTTTTTTATTCAGGGAAGAGTTCCTATCCCGACAGATACGTTAGTAAATTTATTCCATCCTTTCAGAGATTATTATGCTAAAGACTATCCCAGGGGAATTCCTTATAAGAACTTTTTGCTTGCTGATCCGGTGACTCAGCAAATCCCCTGGAAATCCCTGTCGATATCTCAGATGAGTAGGGGGCAGCTGCCGCTTTGGAACCCGTATCAGATGGCAGGCTATCCTCTGCTTGCTAATATCCAGTCTTCCCCCTTTTATCCGTTAAATATTTTGCTTTTTATAAGTCCGTTTATTTTAAGTTGGTCGGTTTTTATCTTACTTCAGCAAATTCTGGCGGCCTTCTTTATGTATTTGTTTCTGCGGAATCTAAAACTCGAAAGGTTGTCAGCAAGTCTTGGTTCGTTGAGTTTCGCATTTTGCGGATTTTTTATTGCCTGGTTGGAATGGGGGACTATTGTGCATACTGCTCTTTGGCTGCCGCTTATTTTACTCTGTGTTGATAAAATCCTTTCTGATAAAAGATATCGCTGGAGCGGAATTTTTATTTTTGCTGTCTTGTCTTCATTCCTGGCAGGACACTTGCAGACTTTTATTTATACGTGCGGTGTTACATCTTTATACTTTTTATATAGGTTTGTTGAGAGTAGATATAACCGACAATTTTTTTCCCGTTTTGTACTTTCGGGTTTGGCAGTGATTCTTATAAGTTTGCCGATTCTTGTTCCTCAGCTTCAGCTAATTTCCCTTTCAGCTCGGAATATCGATCAAAGCTGGCAGCAGGCGGGGTGGTTTATTCCTGTTTCTCAGGCGATTCAATTTATCGCGCCTGACTTTTTTGGCAATCCTGCTACTGGTAATTATTTCGGGGTCTGGAACTACGGCGAATTCATCGGTTACATCGGCATTTTCCCTCTTCTGCTTGCTTTCTATGCACTTTTACGTCGTAAAAGTAATGATACCTATTTTTGGGCAGCACTCGCAGCTATGAGTGTCTTACTTGCATTTCAGACACCGCTTGCCAAGCTTCCATATGAGTTGGGAATACCGTTTTTTTCCTCTACCCAGCCTACACGCTTGATTTTTGTGGCTGATTTTGCTTTATCAGTTCTGGCTGCGTTCGGACTTGAGAGATTACTCAAAACAAAAAGCAAAGTATTTCTTCCGCAAATTATTATCATCTTATTTTTGCTATTTGGAGTAGGTTATGGCTTTATGCAGCTGCAAACTCGACAGATTTCAGTTACGAATTGGCAGGTCACTACACACAACCTGATTCTGCCTCTATTTCTTGTGACAGTTGCCTGTGGCGGATTGTTCGTCAGTTCTCTTCTGGCTACGAAAAAAAGAACAGTCGTTGTAGCTTTTATGTTTGTTATGACGATAGGTGATTTGCTTATTTTTGCCGGTAAATTTACTCCTTTTGCCAACTCCTCATATTTTTATCCGACAACCAAAGCAATAGCTTTTCTTAAAGAGCAGCCGGGTCAATTCAGAATTATGACGACTGATCGTCGAATCCTTCATCCCAATATTGCCACTCAGTATCGCCTCCAGAGTATAGATGGCTACGATCCTCTCTATCTTCTTAAGTATGGTGAAATGATGGCCGCCGTCGGAAGAGGAAAGCCCGATATTATCCCACCCTTCGGCTATTTCCGTATCCTAACCCCCGGGAGTTTTGACTCACCCCTTATTGACCTTTTAGGAGTGCGGTATATTCTGAGTCTGACAGAGATTCACAGTCCGCACGTAAAGCAGGTTTATTCAGAGGGAGAGACCAGAGTATATGAGAACGCCAGAGCGTTTCCGCGGGCATTTTTTGTAACGTCTGTCAGCCCGGCAGCCAATAATCAACAGGCAATCAATTTTCTCTTCAACTCCGCAGTTGATTTACATACAATAGCCATAGTTGAGGCCGGGGAATCAGAGTTGCCTACTCAATTTTCCCCTGGGAAAGTCACGATTGATTCCTATACTGAGAACAGTATCACTCTGACAGCACGCACTGACGGGAAAGCGTTTATGGTTTTGACCGATACTTTCTATCCGACCTGGAAGGCAACCGTTGACGGAAAGCCGACTGTTGTATACCGGACAGACTATAATTTCAGAGGCGTTGTTGTACCGGGAGGGGAACATAGGATAGTATTTAAAGATACACTTTTTTAACATGACAATAAGTATTGTTATTCCCGATTACAATAATGGTGATTTAATTGCCGAAAATCTGCCTTTGTATATCCCTATTCTGCAAACCTTTGCCAAAGCTCACAAAACATCCGTACAGATTATCATTAATGACGACGGTTCGACAGACGGGAGTTGGGAACGGTTAGTAAAAGCTACTGAGAAGAAATATGAGCTTGTTGATTTCACCCTGCTCAGTAACGGTCGCAATATCGGTTTTTCGACCACTGTCAATCGCGGCGTTGCTCGTGCCCGGGGCGAGATAGTAGTACTCCTGAATGCTGATGTTGTTCCTGATAAAGGTTTTTTGGAACCTCTGCTTGATCATTTTTCAGATCGAGATGTGTTTGCCGTAGGCTGTATGGATAAGAGTATTGAAGCAGACGGGACTACCGTTCTTCGCGGGCGGGGGGTAGGTAAATGGGTGAGAGGCTTTCTTCTCCATTCCCGTGGAGAGCCTGACAGGCAGGATACGCTTTGGGTGAGTGGAGGAAGCGGAGCTTTTCGTAAAAGTATTTGGGACAAATTAGGAGGGCTCAACGAAATGATGAACAGATTTTACTGGGAAGATATTGATCTGTCTTACAGAGCCCAAAAAGCCGGTTATAAAGTGTTATTTGAGCCCAAAAGTACCGTTGTTCATGAACATGAAGAGGGTTCAATCAAAAAAACAGCCAAACCCATGAGTGTGAGGATCACCTCATATCGTAATCAATTTTACTTTGTCTGGGTTAACATCACGGATTTCTCCTTTATCATGTCTCATCTTTTCTGGCTGCCCCTCCAGCTCGCTCTCGCAACACTTCATGGCGATACTGCTTTTCTTAAGGGTTTTTTGCTAGCCCTTTTTCATGTTCCGCAAGTGCTTATCAGGCGTCAAAAAGTTCAGTCACTGACAAAAATTTCAGATCACAGTATCCTCGCTCATTTTAGCGCGTGATTTGCTCAACAGCGGTTATAGTTTTTATCTAAAAATCTGGTATCATATACATTATTATGAAATTATCAATTATTGTACCGGTCTATAATGAAGAAAAAACGATTAAAGCAGTACTCGAAAGACTAAGCCGGCTTGATTTGGGTAAAACCAAAAAAGAAATTATCATCATCAATGACGCCTCATCTGATCTTACCGATAAAGAAATAAAAAAAGTTCTGCCTAAAAATCCTGACTTTGTCTACATCACGCATGACGTCAACAAAGGCAAAGGGGCTGCTGTTAATACCGGGATTGCTACATCCAAAGGAGACTATATCATCATTCAGGATGCCGATTTGGAATATGATCCGGGGGATATTCCCCGGCTCCTTGAGCCTATTCTTGACGGCCGTGCGAGAGTAGTTTTCGGAACTCGCTTGAAAAGACTCCCCAACTTCAGTCGGGACGAACGAAATATGCGTTTTTTTATTCAGTATATGGGTAACAAAGGTCTGAGTTTATTGACGAGTATTCTTTACGGGCAGTGGATCACCGACATGGAGACCTGTTACAAGCTTTTTCCTAAAGACAGTCTAAAAGGCAAAAAAATTCATGCAAAAGGATTTGAATTTGAACCCGAAATTACAGCGCTGCTTATAAAGAGTGGCTATAAGATCACCGAGCTGCCGATTTCGACTAATCCCCGGGGGTTTGAGGAGGGCAAAAAACTTCGCCCTGTTCATGACGGAGTTAAAGCCTTTATTGCACTTTTGAAATTTCGTTTTAAAAATTAATTTGTATTGTGTACAGGCTGATCGATATAATGAAAAAAGCTATTAGGAAGGAATCCCTTCTTTTACTCCTGATTATCTCGATTGCGACAGTGCTGCGTTTCTGGCATTTGGGGATTAATCCACCGTCGCTGACCTGGGATGAAGTTGCCTGGGGTTACAATGCGTACTCAATCGGTATTGACGGCAAAGATGAATTCGGCCGCTTTTTGCCCTACGACTATTTAGAGTCATTCGGGGATTTCAAGCCTCCGCTTTATGCCTATCTGGATGTCCTCCCGGTAAAAGTTTTCGGACTTAACGAGTTTGCTACCCGCTTCCCATCAAGTCTTTTTGGTGTCCTGAGTGTCCTTGTCACTTATTTTCTGGTTAAGCGTCTTTTTTACAATTCAAAAAATAAAGAGATGTATGCCTTAGCCGCTACAGGTGTTTTAGCTATCTCTCCCTGGCATATCATGCTCTCGCGTGCTGCGTTTGAGGCGAATGTGGCATCATTTTTTATAATGACTGGTATCTGGCTATTCTTAGTTGCGGTTGAAGAGCGTCCTTGGCTTCTCCTTCTTAGTGCGATCAGTTTTGTCTTATCCCTTTATACTTTTAACAGTACACGGATAGTTGCTCCGTTACTTGTGATTTTTCTCGGATTAGTTTTTTACAAAAAATTACTCAACGTTAAAAAACAGGCAATTGCCGCAGTCATTATCGGACTGTTATTACTGGCTCCGATTCTTGGCTTTCTGCGTTCTCCGCAAGCAGCCTTGCGCTTTCAGGAGGTTAATATTTTTACCGACAGCAATATAGTCAAAACTGCCAACAGACAAATTGCCAACGACCATAACGCCTGGTGGTCAAAGATCATTCACAACCGCCGTGTTGGCTATGCTGAGTCTTTCCTTAAGCATTATTTCGATAATCTCAGCCCAGAATTTTTATTTGTTCACGGCGACGGAAATTTCAAATTTTCAACTCAGAATGTCGGGCAGCTTTATCTCTGGGAATTACCTTTCTTTATAGCCGGAATTCTTTTCCTGATTAAGAGAAGGGAAGGGTACTGGTGGCTCATCCCTATTTGGCTCCTTTTAGCGATTATCCCTGCAGCAACGGCTCGTGAGACGCCGCATGCTCTCAGAATTGAGTCATCACTACCTACTTTCCAGATACTGACCGGCTATGGCGCAAGTCTTTTCCTTTTTTATCTCATATCTTTACCCCGAAAAAAAATAATGCTCAAAAAAGTACTACTCGGAGTTTTTTCTGTTGCAGTTTTGGGTAACATTACTTTTTTTCTCCACTCACTTTTTATCCAGTACCCCCGGGAAAGTTCGGGTGAATGGCAGTATGGATATAAGGATGCAATTGCTTATGCCAAATCGGTTGAGGGGGATTATGATCAGATACGTCTGACCGATGAGTTAGGTCGTCCGTATATATATACGCTTTTTTATCTCAGGATTACACCTCAGGAGTTTCGTTCTACACAACTGGTGACACGGGATAGCTTTGGTTTTGTCCATGTTAACGGCTTTGCTAAGTACCGCTTCGGAAGTGATGAAATCAACAGGAATCCTGAGGAAGGTAAAAGGACTCTTATTATTGAGATCCCGCGAAAGGTTCCAAGTGGCGTTCGAATTCTTAAGGAATTCCCGTTGTTAAATGGAGATACGGCACTTGAGGCCTATACATTTTAATATGCTTAGAAGATATCGACTACTTTTTCTGATCGGGATTATATTTTTTGCAGCTGTTTTACGGTTATACCAGCTGGGAGTTACTCCCGTGTCGCCTGATTGGGATGAGGTGGCACTCGGATACAACGCTTACTCAATTATCCAGACAGGCAAAGACGAGTACGGAGCCTTTTTGCCGGTCGTTCTCAGGTCTTACGATGATTACAAGCCTGCACTCTATACCTATCTTGCCATTCCTCCGATTTTCGTCTTTGGCTTGACTGTGTTTGCTACCCGGTTGCCCAGTGCTATTTTTGGTATTCTGACGATATTTATCACCTATCTTTTGATCCGAGAGGTATTTAAAAAAGAAAGTTTGGCTCTTATTACGAGTTTTCTGTTGGCGATATCTCCCTGGCACATCCAGTTCTCTCGTGTTGCTTTTGAGACCAATATCGGTCTGTCACTGAATATCTTGACTGCCTATTTATTTGTTAAGGGTCTAAAAAAGCCGTGGGTACTTATACTGAGTGCTTTTTCTGCAGGACTGGCAATTTATGCGTACCAGAGTGAAAAAGTTTTTACTCCGTTGTTTGTTCTGGTACTCGTACTTATTTTTGCCCGTCAGCTTTTCAGTTTGCCTAAAAAATACCTGCTGACAGCTGCTATTACCGGAATACTGGTTGTAACACCGATGTTTGTTTATATTACTTCTCACAAAGAAGCGCTTCTCAGGGCTCAAGCCACACTTGCTTTCTCAGATCAGACGAGCTTTCTCAAAAACCAGATCAAGCGTGTTAATTATGATCACCTCCGTAAAGATTATCTGGGGCTTGTTCTTGATAATCGACGCGTTCTTTTTCTTTTGACAGGGGTGGGGGGCTATCTCTCTCATTATGATCTCAACTGGCTATTTTTTAAAGGCGATTTGACCAGACATCATGCACCGGGTATGGGGCTGATGTATCTCTGGGAGCTCCCGTTTTTGCTTATCGGTCTCTATGCATTGTTTTTTTCCAGGCTCGAATCCAAGGAGAAGAGAGGGAAGTATCTTTTCTTTGCCTGGTTTTTGTTGGCCCCTGTCCCCGCAGCTTTTACCAGTGACCTTCCGCATGCGGTCAGGACTCTGAACTTCCTTCCGACATTTCAACTCTTTACTGCCTGGGGTATTTTATCTGCAGTACAAATGATCAGGGTATATAAAGAAAGAAAAGGGACTATATTTTCAAAATTATTCCCCGTTTTTGTTCTTTGCTTTTTGTTCTTTGCGGTTGGCAACTTTGCTTATTATCTTAATCAATATTTTGTGCAGCAAAATTATTTTTATTCGAGAGATTGGCAATACGGCTACGCTGATACGGTTGACTATATCAAGAAAGTTGATGCTGATTATGACAAAATTGTCGTGAGTAATAAGCAGCCACTTGATGATTCGTATATGTTCTTTTTATTTTATCTCAAATATCCGCCCGAAAAATATCAACGTGAGTCTCTTTCCAAATCAGGCGGATATGATATACGACATAGCTTCGGTAAATTTGAATTCCGGCCTGTGCACTGGGATACAGAAGTAAAAAAGGATACTATTTTGTATGTTGAAGGAGTTTCTGAGTATGGGGGAGGAAATATAGTCAAACCGGTTGATTTCCTTGACGGCACTCCGGCCATCAAAATAGTACAAGGATGAAAAAAAACGTCTGGCTCATTGCTCTTATTCTTTTGTCTCTCCTGCCGCTTTTCCCGTTAATTCATCCCGGGCTGCCGGTTACTCATGACGGGAAAGATCATGTAGCGCGTATTGCCAACTTTTTTCAAAATCTGCAGGAGGGAGTTCTGATACCTCGTTGGGCTGGCAATCTCAACTGGGGATACGGGCACCCTGTGCTGATGTTTTTGTATCCGCTTCCCTCATATATTGCCTCATTTTTTAGAGTACTCGGATTTTCTTTCATTGATAGTACCAAGCTCGTTTTTGCAAGCTCGTATGTCCTCAGCGGTATCACGATGTATATCTGGCTTAAAAGCTTTCTTAGGCGGGAGTCAGCTTTTCTGGGGAGTATACTTTATCTGTTTGCATCATATCGTTTTATTGATCTCTACGTCAGAGGTGCACTTGGTGAACATGTTGCTTTCATATTTCCGCCACTCATTTGTTATTTCCTTTATCACATGACCACAAAGCGTATGAGCAAATACGCTCTTTTTGCCGGCATCTCAATAGCCGGACTGATTTTGGCGCATGATGCGATCAGTATTATCTTTTTACCCTTTATTGTTATCTATGCGTGTTTTTTGGTCTTTTTACAAAATAAAAAAAAGAAAGCAGCTATTGAGGCTGCATCAAGTGTAGTTTTGGGTTTTGTCCTCTCCGGCTTTTTCTGGATACCTGCGTTTTTTGAAGGCAAATACACACTTCGTGATATTGTTGCATCTCACGACTTCTCACATTCCTTATTTTCACTTAGCAAATATATTTACAGTCCCTGGAGTTTTGGTATTTCAGGACAGTTCAGCCTGCAAATCGGTATTATTCAATGGGTGATCGTGTTGCTGACTAGCAGTTTGATGATAATCTATCGGAAGAAAATTCAGAAAAAAGACAGGCTTCTTTTGTCTGTTCTTATTGTTTTTTTTATTCTTACAGTCGGTATTATGACGCCGGTCTCACAACCGTTCTGGGATCACGTTAGTTTGATTCAAAAATTCCAGTTCCCCTGGAGATTTCTGTCTCTTGCCGTTTTTATAACAAGTGTGATCGCAGCTGTTGCATCAAATCTTCTTCCGGACAAATTCAGGAAAGCTACCGTTATACTTGCTGTAATTTCGGTAATGGTGACGATTCCTTATTGGAAGGTGAACGGTTATTATATGCGGCCCGACAGTTTTTTTTCAGGAATTTATGCCGGGACAACCGATACGGGTGAAAGCTCGCCACGATGGTCGGTTCGCTTCATGGAGCAACAACCTCAAAGCCATCTTGAGTTTATCAGCGGTAAAGGCAGGATTGAAGAACGAGAACATATGTCGACTTTTCATCATTACACGGTTGAGGCAGGAACTCAGGTGCAACTACGTGAAAACACGGTTTATTTTCCCGGCTGGAGAGTTTTGCTTAACAACTCACCCTTTCCTGTCGAGTTTCAAGACACACATAATAGAGGTGTTATGACTTTCACCATACCGGCAGGGAAGCATGATGTAGTAGTTGCTTTTGCTGAAACAAAGCTGCGCTTCCTGGCAGATGCTATCAGTCTTTTTGGATTGCTCATCCTGGCTATCTCATTTATACTAATGAGGACCACATTATGGAAACGATTTCAGTAGTCCTTGCGACATTTAATGAAGAAAAGAATTTAGCTGCTTGTCTTGAGTCTGTCAAAGATTTAGCTCAGGAGATTATCATCGTTGACGGTACGTCAAAAGACAGGACAGTTGAAATAGCAAAAAGTTTTGGAGCTAAAGTCTTAGTCACCACCAATCCGCCTATTTTTCATATTAATAAGCAAAAAGCCATCGATATGGCCACCAAGGACTGGGTCCTGCAGCTTGATGCCGATGAGCGGGTTAGTCCGGAGCTTGCAAAAGAAATAAGGGAAGTTATCTCCAAAGATCCACCATCCAAGACCGACGAACCAATTAATGGGTACTGGTTACCCCGCAAGAATTTTTTCCTCGGGCGCTTCCTCATGAAAGGCGGACAATATCCTGACTATACCCTCAGGCTCTATCGCAAGGGCACAGGCCGCCTCCCACAGAAAGATGTTCATGAACAAGCTAGAGTTGAGGGCAAGGTAGGATATCTGACTCATCCGCTTACCCATATTGCAGATCCTGAGTTCGGGAGGTATCTGATGCGTTTTAAGAGATACACTAATTTACTGGCAGATGAATACGTGGATAAAAAAATCGGCAAAAATCCCTATACATTTAGCAAATATATGCTGGTAATGCCAACTTACTGGTTCATTCTTCAATACGGAAGGCATAAGGGATTTATGGATTCGTGGCAGGGCTTTGTTTTCTCACTTTTCTCCTCCCTTCGTTTTCCTGTCAGCTATCTTAAGTATTTGGGGAGGAAATAACTATAAAAAAAATTGCGTCTGTTACCTCCGATACCCGTTTTTTAGCAGTTCTGAGTCTGTTACTTCTCAGTATTCCGTTTCTTATAGCATCATTCATGGTTCTCTCAGGGAGTATCCCTTTTTGGTACGATCCGGCCCGCGATTTTTTACTCGCCTGGGATAATCTCTCCAAGCTGACTCTTATCGGCCCGACGACGGGAATCCCCGGAGTATTTTACGGTCCGTACTGGGTCTGGTTTATAAGTCTTGGCCTGCTTGTCAGTAGAGACCCGCGGGTTCCGATTATGCTCGTCCAGACTATTCCCCTTACGCTCATTATTCCTTTTTTCTTCATGCGCCAAAAAGAGTTTTCCAGACTGTCTCTTCTTTCAGTATGGCTTCTTTTCATGGTCGGATACGGTATCAACTATGCTGCCATGCCGTGGAATCCGCAGATTGCTCCTGTTTTTCTTATCCTGTTATTTTTTATTATTGCCCGGACAGAAGTTGCATCTTCCGGCCGTAGTCTGTACAAAAATGGGCTTTTGCTGGGAATATGTCTTGGCCTTTTAATGAATGTTCATATCTCCTTCGGGCTTGCGACTGTTTTGGGTACGGCTCTTTATTTTCTGTTATGTTTTGTCTTAACAGATACGCGACTCAAAAAAAGATCTCTTTTATGGCAAAGCCTTAAAAAACAAGCGTTATTCGGTACATGTGCCATAGGTGCTTTTTTGTTGACTTTTGCTCCTTTTTTCT
Source organism: Patescibacteria group bacterium (assembly GCA_038064195.1). GTDB lineage: Bacteria > Patescibacteriota > Microgenomatia > Levybacterales > UBA12049 > JACROF01. Next base: position 483,397 of record JBBTTO010000002.1, read on the forward strand.
TATTTGAGATTCGTCATAATTTTCTTCAGACAAAAAGTATAGTTGCAGCACTATTGAGTGATCACGCTGTGGTTGGGGTTAAAGGTCTAACAAAGCCCGATATTCTCAATCAGTTTATTGACAGATTAGCTGAATTTTTATCGCTTCCGCACGCGATCGCAATAGGTGTGGTTTTGCTACTTGGGATCGTCTTTATCAAACGGGGTAAAAAACAGACGTTTTTTTCTCAAGGGGGAAAGAGGATATTTTTTTATGCTTTGTCCATTCTTGCAAGTATTTTTACAATTTATTTAACTTCCAAAAATCCTATCTGGGCATATCATTTTATCGGTGTGGATGTCCTTTTTATGTTTATAGTCCTGGTGCTTATAGATAAAAGTAAGATTGCACGCTGGCTGTTTTTTATATGGATGATCTATGTGCTGGGAACGTTTGCCCTCACTTTTGCCTCCGGACTCAATCGGGATGTGCTCCGTCTTATTGATCTAAAATCAAAAGAAGTTATTACCCAAATGATCCGTGATGATGCAGGGGCAAGAGAGTATACTGTCTTTCCGTACAATCCCGCTATTTATTCATACGAATATGCCTACCTTTTTCGCAGTCTCGCTCATAAAGAGGTGTCCTATGATCCCGGTCAGACACCAATTGGGAGTAAGCTTTCGTATGTCCTCGTTTCCTCGCTTTCTGATCCTCTTCAGCAAGACTTCATTAACTTTAGAACGAATAATAAAATATATAGTACAACGAAGACATGGGTACGACCCGATGGTACCATTATTCTCAGACGTGAAATAAAACCATGAAACATTCTGCTATAACTTTCCTTAGCAACAAATGTAAAGACAGGTGGTTTTTGTCTTTACTTGTTGTTTTTGTTATTGCTGCATGTATTCGTTTGTATGCACTGCCTTTATATATCAGTATCGGCGGAGACGATGCGCGGGATATAGCGATAGCCAAAGAGTCAATCCGTCTCCATAGCCTTCCTCGATTCGGCTCCTTCAGTTCGGCAGGGCCATTTGTTTTCGGACCTCTTTTTTATTGGGTGTTGATTCTCAGTTACATTATTTTACCGTTTACGCTTTTTGCTCCGTGGATACTGACTATCCTTGCCAGTCTATTCACGGTGATTATTATGATGGTCATCGGTAAAAAACTCGGGGGGACAGGACTTGGCATAACTCTTGGAGTCTTAACGGCTTTTTCTCCTCAGTTGATCACGCGATCAGTAGTTGTCGGACAGCATACGTATGTCGGAGTCTTTACCGCTCTTGTCATTCTCTTCTTGATTCTTCTTTGGCAAAAGCCCTCCAAGCTCTATTCTTTTCTCCTTGGAGTTATGATCGGAGTTGCTATAAATATGCATTACCAAGCTCTTAATCTTTTTGTCGTTATTCCTTTTGTGTTTTTTATCCCGAGGGTAGCGTTTACAAAGAAAATTATTTTTGTTGCCTTACTCGTCATAGGCATTGTAATTCCGTCAGTACCACTTCTTACATGGGATGCGCGTCAGCAGTTTGCTAATATGCGTAATATTCTTGACTACTTTCTGATTGCTCAGTACAGGATATATGTTCCCAATAGTTGGAAAATTTTTCTGTTTTCGTTCCTTCCCAATTTTTGGTCATATGTCAGCGGCGGATGGTATGGCTTAGGTTTAACTGCCATGGCTATAGCGGGAATCGGCGCATTGTTACATGTCAAAAAAAATGCTTTACGGTTGACTACCTGTCTTTATATAATTGTTGTGGTTTTTCTCCTCATCAACAGATACTACAAAGGCGAACGATCAGAGGGATACTTACTCTATGTGACTCCTTTTATCCTGATCATTACCGGTATAGGGATACTGGAGATCTCATCTTTCATAGCCGGTTTTTTTAGAAAAAAGCCTATATCCCGTTATATTCAGTATGGCATGATTACTTTTTTCCTTGTTGTTTTTATGACCGGTAGTTTGTCGCGGACTCTCGCACCTCTTAAAGGACACCATGCCCTATCAGATATCAAAAAGACCGTTACCGCTCTCAAAAACGCCAGACCGGGTAAAACATTCGCTCTCTACGGTCAGCATTTTAATAATTATAATCAAACGACAGCCATGAGCGCCTTTATGGCACAGGAGCATCTTGAAGATACTCTGGGAATTCCGATCGGTATGTTTTGTCCGGGGGCCTATAAAAAAAATAAGTTTCCGGTAATCACGAGTACTGTCGAAAATTGTAAAATAGATGATTTGTCAAAATTGAACAATTCAGCGCTCAAAAAAGACGGTTGGGTACTTATCAGCCAACAGAGCCTTTATGATGATCTTATCAGTCACTGGGAGACAAATCGTCTAACCTCAACATTCTCGTTCGTCGATTTTGTAAAGTCACGTCTCACACATAGTCAGTGAGAAAGTTTTTTGTTACAATGGGACTACGATGAAGATACTTGTAACAGGCGGTGCGGGCTATATCGGAAGCTTTATGGTAAAGCGTCTGCTTGATGACGGTTATGAGGTGGTTGTGCTTGACAGCATGGAGCGGGGCTACGTTGAAGCACTTGACCCGCGAGCCACCTTTGTTAAAGGCACGACGTTGGATAAGGTATTCCTCCAGCTGGTTTTTGCAGAACACTCCTTTGATGCAGTTTTTCATTTTGCAGCCTATATTTCAGTTGCCGAATCAGTTGATCGTCCGGGCCTTTATTTTGCTAACAATGTTTTCGGTACTCTTAATCTCTTGGAGCAAATGGTTAAGCATAAGGTAAGCCGTATTATTTTCTCCTCCACTGCTGCCGTCTATGGTAACCCTCAGCAGATCCCGATCCCCGAGGATCATCCCAAAGTCCCTGAGAATCCTTATGGTGAGAGTAAGCTGATGGTTGAGCATATACTTTCCTGGTTTCAAAGATCGCATAATATCCGTTATGTTGCTTTTCGCTATTTTAATGCCTCAGGTGCGGCTTTGGATGGGAGTATGGGGGAGAGGCACGAGCCCGAGACCCACATCATCCCCAACGCTATTAAAGCGCTCCTTAATAAGAAAACTTTCACCCTTTATGGTAACGACTACGATACCCCGGATCATACGTGTGTGAGAGATTATATTCATGTTCTGGATCTGGTTGAAGCTCATATAGTCGGTCTCAATAAAATTCTGCAAGTTGAGGGTGGACACACCTATAATGTAGGGACGGGAAAAGGTTTTTCTAATAAAGAGATCATTGATATGATTGAGGAAGTGGCCGGAGAGCAGCTCGTTATCGAGCAAGCGCCACGTCGGCCGGGAGATGCTGACGAATTGACTGCTGATCCGACCAGGATTAAAAATGATCTCGGGTTTGTCCCGAGTTACTCTGATCTTAAAACTATTATTTCTTCTGCCTGGAAATGGCATAGTCAGCGTCATCCTTGATGAGCTTCTTTGTCTTCTCCTCTTTACCTCAAAAGCGCTATAATAAAGATGCTGACGTATGAAAATAGCAATTGATATCTCTCCTCTTGAGTCAGGGCACAAAGTTCGTGGCGTAGGATTTTATTTATTACATCTCAAGAAGGCTTTAGAGGAGATCTCTTCTCCCCACGAGTTTATTTATTTTACAGGTACGGCGCCGGGGGATGCGGATTTGGTTCATTATCCCTACTTCGATCCGTTTTTTATAACCTTACCTCTCCATAAGAGACTCCCGACAGTCATCACTATTCATGATTTAACACCTATTGTCTTTTCCAAGCATTTCCCCTCCGGTATAAAAGGGAGTCTTAATTGGCAGCTCAATAAGAAATTGGTCCGACGAATAGATCATGTGATTACAGATTCTGATTCATCTACCCGCGATGTTATAAAGTATATCGGCCTGCCGGATTCTAAAGTATCATCTGTCTATTTAGCAGCCGGCGAAGAATTCAGAAGATCATCAAAGACCAAAGATCTAAGAACAAAATACAATCTGCCTGACAAATTTGCCCTTTATGTAGGTGATATCACGTGGAACAAGAACTTACCTAGGATCATCCAAGCCGCAGAGGAGGCAGAAATACCGCTTATTTTGGTAGGTAAATCAATTACGGAAAAGAATTTTGACAGGAAAAATCCGTGGAATAAAGACCGCCTCCAGGTGCAGGAGCTTTTAAGCCAAGCAAAGTATGCCAAAGCCTTAGGCTTTATTGATACTGACGATCTGGTCGGGCTATACAACCTGGCAGCTGTTCTTATGATGCCCTCTCTTTATGAGGGTTTCGGTTTGCCTGTCCTTGAGGCAATGCAGTCCGGGTGTCCTGTCATAACCTCAAAAGAGGGATCTCTTACAGAGGTGGCAGGGGATGCGGCCTACTTTGTCGATGCATATGACGCAGAAAGTATCTCACAGGGACTGATTACTGTTTTCAAGTCTGCAAAGCTCCAGGCAGAATTATCTAAAAAAGGCCTCGTGAGAGCCAGGGCTTTTTCTTGGGGGAAAACCGCTGCCCAAACACTTTCAGTCTATGAGAGTGTTTTGGTTCACAAATAATAACAAAATGACAGAACGTATAAAATCTTTGATAAAACATCCGGTAGTTGCCGGTAGCTCCGTGATATTCTTAGGTTCGTTCGGAGCTAATTTTATTAACTATCTCTTCAACCTCTTTATGGGCAGGGTGCTCTCAGTTGATGACTATGGACTCCTTACCTCTCTCAATTCTCTTTTTATTCTTGTCGGGATTTTTAGTGTCTCATTCGGAAGTGTTGTCACTAAATTTTCTGCCAAATATTACAGCTCTGGTGATATCCCCTCGGCTGCAGTTCTGGTAAGACACACGGGGAAATTCGTTCTTATTTTTTCATCGGCACTTACTCTCATACTCCTGATGCTCACTCCTCAGATAGCTGCATTTCTGCATATTACAAACTATGTTTACATAGATCTGATCTTAGGCGCGCTCTTTTTTTCGCTTATTCTCTCAATACCGGCAGGATTTATACAGGGTAGACTGCAATTTCTTCTTTTATCATTTGTCACTATTATTCAGCCGGCGTTGAAGATTGTTATCGCTCTTGTTTTGCTTTTTTTAGGTTTTTCAGTTCTCGGTCCGATTATTGCGATTGCCCTCTCAACCGCTATTCCCGCAGTAGGGTTGTATTTTTATTTGCTTAAGAAATACTCAAGATCAGCACATGGATATACAAAGATTGACCCAACATTTAAAAAAGAATTTATTCATTATATATATACGTATTTCCTTTCAGGCATTGGCCTTTCTCTTCTTTCAAATACTGATATTATTCTTGTTCGCCATTTTTTTACCGCACAAACGGCTGGTCAATACGCAGCTCTTTCACTTATGGGTAAAGTGATTTTTTACTTTACTGCTCCTGTTACAATAGTTTTTTTTCCAATTATTGCCTATAAAAAAGAACGAAGAGAACGTTTGCTGGGAACTGTTTTATTAGCATCAGGAGGTGTAGTTGGTGTTTCAGTATTGATGTCTCTGTTCTATTTTGCTTTTCCGCAAATTGTCCTCAGTGTTTTCTTTCCAAAGCCCGGGTATCAGGTGTTGACTCAGTATCTCGGGTACTACTCACTCTATATTTTGATATTTGCCTTCGCTTCGCTTCTTAACAGTTATTTTCTTTCAATCGGTAAGACAAGGGTTTATATTATTACGCTTATCGGTGCTGTAATTCAGATCGGAAGTATCCTGCTCTTTCATTCTTCAATCTACGAGATCATTATCGGGCTATTCAGCTCGTCTTTCGTCATGTTATTATTGTTCTTAATTTATTATTACTTACATGGAGAAGATTAAAACCATTTCACTCGTTGTCCCAACCTTTAAACAGGAAAGTTCAATTATAGAAAATATCAATTCTCTGGAAGCAGCCCTGAAAGAGCTCCCATATAGATATGAGATTGTTATTGTTGTGGATGGATTTTTGGATAATACGTATAATTTGGTAAAGAAGTTACGTCGACGTCACGTACGGGTTTTGGGTTATGAATCAAATAAAGGCAAAGGCTTTGCCGTTCGTTTTGGTATGCTTCAGGCAAAAGGAGACGTGATCGGTTTTATAGACGGCGGGATGGATATCGATCCGACCAGTATCTCAATGCTTGTCAACCATTTTATCTGGTATGACGCGGATATTGTCATCGGGAGCAAGCTTCATCCCGTCTCACAGGTTAATTATCCGTTTATCAGAAAAGTTCTTTCCTGGGGATATAGATCAATGATACGGATCATGTTTGGTTTGAAGGTAAGAGATACTCAGGTTGGGATGAAACTTTTCAGACGGGAAGTTGTCAGAGACGTTTTTCCGAGACTTCTTGTCAAGCATTTTGCTTTTGATATTGAGATACTGGCTGTTGCTTACTCAAGAGGGTTCAAGCGAATTTTTGAGGCTCCTGTTAAAATTATCTTTACCAATAAGAGCTCTATTGCAGGAAATAGTTTTAGTTCTGTATTAAGTAAATCGTTTTGGGAAGCTATCATGCATATGATGTGGGATACTTTTGCTGTTTTTTACCGTCTCAAAATCCTCAATTATTACAACAAACAGCAAGTACGTGCTCTATGAACATCCTAATCTTGAACTGGAGAGATCCGAAGAATCCCAAGAGTGGTGGAGCTGAGATAGTGACTCTCGAGCATGCCAGGGCATGGGTCAAAGCGGGGCATACGGTTGAGTGGTTTACGAGTAGATTCGCAGGAGCACCACAAAGAGAAATAATCGATGGGGTGACCATCATTCGGAAAGGAGGAAGTCTCACCAATTTTTTCTATGCGCCTTTTTTTTACCTTTCAAGAAAAAATAACTACGATGTGGTCGTTGATGAGATACATGGCCTCCCATACTTTACTCCGCTGTACGTAAAAGAACCAATTATTGCATTTATTCATGAGGTAGCAGGGGAGATATGGGATTATATGTATCCATTTCCCATAAATAAAATTGGTAAATTTATTGAGTCACGATATTTTCATTTATATAAAGTCATACCCTTTTGGACTGATGCACCTTCGACAATTGATGATTTATCTAAATATGGGATTGCAAGAGAGAATTGCGTAGCAATACCGTGTCCAATAAGCAATAATTCTCAACAATTATCGTTTGTGAAGGAAAAAAAACCAACATTTATTTTCGTCAGTCGTTTGGTAAAGATGAAAGGTGTAGAGGATGTCATTAAAGCTTTTAAAGAAATTGTTGTGATTGAGTCAAAAGCAAAACTTTGGATTGTTGGTGGAGGGGAAGAGAACTACGTTGTATTTCTAAAAAGTTTGGTTAAAAAATTGGGGCTAGAGAAGCAGGTTAGATTTTATGGAAAAGTGACAGATGCCAAAAAAAAGGAGCTGATGAGGAAGGCGCATCTTCTCCTTCACGCATCAGTAAAAGAAGGGTGGGGGCTAGTTGTTGTTGAAGCGGCCAGTCAGATGACCCCGAGCGTTGTCTATAACGTCTCAGGATTGAAAGACTCAGTCAAAGATCAACAAACAGGCATACTTACTAAAGAAAATACACCAGAGGCATTAGCAGAAGCGGCTATTAGCCTTATTAATGATAAAACAAATTATCAAAGACTACAAAAAAATGCGGTAGCATGGGCCACATCTCTGACGTGGGAGGATGCAACCCAAAAAAGTCTCAAACTACTTGAATCACTATGAGGCAAGCAAAAGTATCAATATCAATTCCAACTTACAATAGCGCAATATTTCTCAAAAAATGTTTAGAAGCAATCGCGCAGCAGTCCTATGCAAATATTGAGGTAAACATTGTTGATGGGGAGTCACATGACGGGACCGTAGCTATTGCCAGAGAGCACGGTGTTAAAAATATCTTCACTTGTAAGGATGCATTACTTTCGGCTCGATTTGAGGGCGTTTGGCATTCCAAAGGGGATTTTGTTTTATTGTTGGATAGTGATCAGATTCTTAACAAATCAGCCATTGCAAGAGCAGTCCAACTTTGCGAGAAAGAAGATTTTGATATGTTAGTTTTGGAAGAGGGCGTGTACAACCCTCAATCATTTATAGAGAGATTATTTCAGCAGGACAGAAAGCTGATCCATCAGGTAAAAGATTTTAGTCCATTTACTGGTGTAGTTCTTCCGAGGTTTTATCGTAAGAGTTTATTGCTAAAAGCAATGAAGAATATTCCTGAAGAAACCAGAAAAGCTGTTGGTGGTCAGGATCATGCTATTATCTACTTTGAAGCATGGAATATCAGTCAAAAAGTCGGTTTTCTTCCTGATGCCGTTTTACACATAGAACCTAATTCACTTAAAACCATTTGGAAAAAATTTTATCGTTGGGGGGGAACGAGTGTCGGGGCACGTTATGGTAAGTATGATGAGATGTTAAACAAAAAAGAACGCTTCCGAACGGGACTTTTTAAGAAAGGACTCATGAGAGAAAGTCTGGCATCAATTCTTTTGTTAATTCTCAAAGGGGTACCTTACAAATTAGGTTATTATCGAGCAAAATTATCAACAAAATAACATGCCTGCAAAACCTGAAGTATCTATCGTTATTCCAACAAGAAATCGACAAAACCAACTCAAGAGACTTCTTGCCTCGATTTCTCAGTCTATGTATAAAGATTATGAAATCATCATAGTCAATGACGGGACTGATACATTGTCATTACCAAACAGCAGGCACATACATATTATAGATAATAACTCAAATAAAGGCCTGGCTTTCTCGCGAACGAGAGGGGCCCAAGAAGCGAGAGGTGAGTATGTTCTTTTTATAGATGATGACAATGTTATTAATAGGGACATGCTAAGGATATTGGTTACTGCTCTTATGAATCACAGTACACTACTTGCCGTTGGCCCTGCGACTTATTATCTTTCAAATAAAAGTAAAATTTGGTTTCTTGGCTCAAAAATGAATTTGTTGACATCAATGCCGATCTTTAAGAGGCAATACCAGAAAGAAGAGCTTATTGCAGGTAATTTACTTATAACTGAGAACCTCCATAACTGCTTTATGGTGCGTAAAAAACAGGGAGACAAAGTAGGATGGTTCGACCCGTTCGTTTTTATGAATGGTACGGAGTTTGATCTTTTTCAAAGAATTAAGAGGCAATATCCCAGTATGATTTTGGCGGCTGTTACCGATGCTATGTGCTTCCATGATGTACCTGAGTTTCATAACGATCTTCTGAGAAGCATGGGTTTTGAGAACAAACGGCGTGTGTATTATTTCCAGCGAAATAGAGGGCTGCATGTTGGGAGGTATGGTCGGCTGCTTGATAAGCTGAGTTTGTTAGTTGTTTTTTATCCTCTGTTTTTGATTGTTTATTCGTTCCTGTTCTTGTACTATAGACGAGGTGATTTTTTTCTGGCTCATATAAGAGCGACATTCGACGGATATAGACTACTCTTACGTACATTTATTTAGCTATGTGTGGAATACTTGGAGTATTAACAAAAGATAATTCGGGATCGGAGCTTTTTAGAGATGCTCTTCAGACTTTGTCGCATCGAGGGCCTGATTCTGAAGGTATTAAAGAGTTTCCTAATAAAAAAAGTAAATTAATTCTTGGTCAGAAAAGGCTGGCAATTATTGACCTGAATCCGAGCGCAAATCAGCCAATGGCTGATGTAACGGGGAGATACTGGATCACCTTCAATGGCGAAATTTACAATTATTTGGAGCTCAAGGATGCCCTTATCAAAAAAGGGCATAGATTCCGTACCAAGTCTGACACTGAGGTGGTTCTTGAAGGATATAAAGAGTATGGAATAAAAATAGTAGAAAAACTGCGGGGAATGTTTGCCTTCGGCTTATTTGACAAGAACCGTAATTCGCTTATTCTTGCGCGTGATCACTTTGGCAAGAAGCCAGTATATTACTACCATGATAAAGATACTCTCGTTTTCGGCTCGGAAGTTAAGGCTCTCGTTGCATTCTTGAAAAACAAACAGCCTCTATCTATAGACCAACAAGCAGTCATAAAATTTCTCATGTATGGGTATATCCCCTCTCCAAGAAGTATTTATAATGAAATTAAAAAACTTCCCGCAGCGACAGTACAGGAGATTGATCTCACTACCTTAAAAATAGTAAAGAATATCAAATTTTGGAATCCTCAGGAAATTACATTAAATGATATTTCTTTCGATGAGGCCGTTGCTAAAACAGATCAACTTTTACAAGATGCAGTAAAAAAGAGATTGATAGCCGATGTCCCGGTGGGCAGCTTTTTATCAGGAGGAATAGACAGCAGCTTGGTTACGACAATTGCCGCCAAATTTCATCCGGGTATAGAGACATTCAGTGTAGTCTATAGTGATAAAAGATTCGATGAGTCAGAGTATGTGAAAATGGTAGGGAGTAGATTGCCAATAAAATATAACCTTTTTAACTTTAAAGATAGTTACGCACTTCCTTTATTGAAGGAAATTTTATCACTCATGGATGAACCAATGGCTGACGCTTCATTACTCCCTACGACATTTGTTGCTAAGCAAACGAGAAAAAAAGTTACCGTGGCTCTCAGTGGAGATGGGGGAGATGAGCTATTCGGAGGTTATCCAAAATATAATGCCCAGAAATTATTTGATAAAAAATTTCTTTTTTTACTCATGAGAGCAGGTAGGGGAGCTGACAAGATAATTGATCATCTGCCTATTGATCCTGTAAAAAAAAATATCTATAGAAAACTTCTAGAGGGAGTCGATTTAAGTACCTATAGCCGGCATTTCGTATGGGGAAGTGGAAGCTTCACTTTCAGTGAGTTAAAGAAATTACTATCGGTAAATACAGTGATTTCAGAAGAGGAGATCTTCTCTGAAAGCAAAACTTTTTTTGACAGTTTTAAACAAGTAGATTCCGGGAATAGAATTCTTTTTCTGGATGCCATGATTCAGCTTCCGGACTGGTATCTCGTTAAAGCAGATCGAGGATCTATGTCTCAATCTCTTGAGGTCCGTAGTCCATTTCTTGATGCAGATTTAGCGGAGTTCGTGATGGCTCTTCCATCAAGGTATAAGTATTCGATCGCAAAAAATAAAATTCTTCTTAAAAAACTTGCGGGAAAATACCTGCCGCTTGAGGTTATTGATCGTAAAAAAATGGGGTTTGGTCTCCCTTTGAATAAATGGCTAACTAATAACTTCAGGGGTGAGGTTGAGGAATCGCTTGCATCACTTCCTGAAGACATGTTTAATAGAGAATATATTCTTTCCCTCTGGGAAGAACTGCGATCAGGCAAGGCAGATAATGGTACGAAAATCTGGAGATTATTTATATTAGGATCATTTTTACAAAATCATGTCAACTAATTACAAAGAGCTAAACGAAGGAAGATATACAACTCTTCATGATTACACAAATCTTTCTTTACTGGAGAGAATCTATTTTAATTTTTCGCCTGGGACAATTGTTCTACGGCGCTTATTTCGAATTTTAGATGATTACCTTCGAAAATCTAGTATAAAAAAAACTAAAATTCTTGATGTTGGTTGTGGAGGGGGGATGAAAGAACTTGCTCTTCGCGGAGAGGTTACCGGCATTGATATTAGTGATTCCAGTCTGAGAAATGCGAAGAAAATTTATAAAAAAGCAATAGCGTATGATCTTTCGAAACGCTATCCTTTTCCTGATGAGTCTTTTGATATTGTATTCTGTTCAGAAGTGTATGGACATATTGATGTAAATGATAAAGATCATTTTATTGATGAAATAAAGAGAGTGCTAAAAAAAGATGGTTTTTTTATCTTCTCCATAGAGACAGATGGCAATAACTGGCTGACTCGCTACCTCAGGAGAAAAAAATTATACCAAAAGTTATGGATAGACTTCGACGGCCATATTGGCTTGGAAACTCCGCAACGAACGATTGGCAGATTTAAGAAAAGGTTCAAGAAGGTAGAGTATCTGGTAAATAATACCTCTGTATTTACAGTAGATGAATTGGCGTCCATTTTCCCAAGTATTGCTCGTATAACTAAAAATACATCGATCAGACGAATTATCAATTTATCTCTTGCTCCATTCTACGAATTGTCGATCAGAGTGACAAATCTGTCCTCAGCAAACAATATCTGCGTCTATGGCAAAAAATAACCCGCTTCTCTCTATTTGTATTCCCACCTTCAATCGCGCTGCGTATCTATCTGAGACGATTCAGTCAATTCTGTCGCAGACATATACACATTTTGAACTTATCATTATTAATGACGGATGTACTGACAACACAGAAGATGTTGTCAAAGGCTATAAAGATAAGAGAATACAATATCTCAAGAATAAAAAAAACTTGGGTTACATTAAGACTATGAATAAGGGAACTATGCTTGCGAAGGCCGAGTGGGTCATGCATGTCTCAGATGACGATAAGATGCGTCCGACTATGCTTGAGGAAATGGTAGATGCTCTTTGTGAATATAACAATCAGGAGATCGGATTCGTCGTGCCTCAATCTGCAAATATTGATCACAAAGGAGAGCTGATTAATGAACCCCCAAAACAACTGGTTAATAAGAAGAGTATTTTATTAAAGCCGAAAGAATTTATATGTAACTTCACACTTTACGGAAGGAAAATTCGTGATACATATGTTTTTAACACCTCATTTCCTTCAACTCTTTTTAATAAAAAAATTTTGATAGAGCTTGGTATGTCCAGTGAGGATGTCCCTGTCTCCCATGACGTTCTGATCGAATCTGAGATTTGTCTTCTCTATCCTGTTTTAGTCGTTGATAAACCGCTATTTGAATATAGAGTGCATGAGAACTGGGGCTCCAGTCTAAATCGTAAAGGAACATATGTAACTGAATATGAGCATTTTCTTGAAAAGCTCTTCTCATTTATAGACAAAAATAACATCAAGTTTGATTATAATTTTCGTAAATACGCATATCAGGCTCTTACTAACTACATATTTGCTCTTAACGGTGGCCTACTCAGGCTTTCAGGTAAATATCAGGGATCTTATCAGCAAAGATTGAAGAAAATAGAAGGATATATTTCTTTTGGAGTTTCACATGACAAATTATTACTGGTATCGTTGAGGTTTTATATCGTAGTTATGGCATCGCTTTTACCCCAGTCCATAATCATCAGTCTGGGACGATTTTCCAGAAAAACATAGAATGACAATAGTATTGACAACACAGAGAAAACAATGAATAATAGTCTAGTTAATTAGCTATTTACATGATTAGACTCATAAAATCCACCTATCACAACGAAGAGGAGACTACTAAAAAACTCATATCTTTTCTGGGACATACCAAGCAGCTAAGCTTTGGTCCTGAGTGCCATAAATTTGAGGATGAATTTGCAAAATGGCAGAAGCGTAAGCACTGCGTTTTTCTCAATAGTGGAAGCTCTGCAAACCTTGCTATGATTCAGGCCCTTATCAACTTTGGCAAATTAAAGCCGGGTGATATGGTCGGATTCTCAGCACTTACCTGGTCTACAAATGTAATGCCGATTATCGAACTTGGTTTGAAAGCGGTACCGATTGATGTTGAGCTGGATACGTTGAATGTCTCAAGCAGACAGTTATTGGCAACCCTCAAAAAATATCCGATCAAAATGCTTTTCCTGACAAACCTCTTGGGATTTTGCGATGATATAGATGAGATCAAGAAAATCTGTGATAAGAAAAAAATTATTCTTCTTGAAGACAACTGTGAGTCATTAGGAACTGTCTATAAAGGGAAATTGTTGGGGAATTACGGACTCGCGAGCTCAGTCTCATTTTATGTAGGGCATCATATGTCAACTGTTGAGGGTGGGGCAGTCTGTACTGACAGTGAGAAGTTGGCAACAATGCTGAGGATTGTCAGAGCGCATGGTTGGGACAGGAATTTATCAGAACAAAAACAAACTAAAATCAGAAATAAATATAAGATTAATTCTACTTTTTATTCACGTTACACATTTTATGATCTAGGGTATAATCTTCGTCCGACTGAGATTAACGCTCATATTGGGAGGATTCAAATTCCGTTTTTGAAAGAAATTACCAAACAAAGAAATAAAAATTTCTTTGAAATGGCGGTACCAATTTATGCCCAAAAGGATAGATTTTATCCTATAAAATATGATCATATTGATTTTCTCTCAAATTTTGCAATACCGGTTCTCTGTAAGTCACAAAAAATTCGGGATGAGTTAGTTGAAAAGTGCAATAATAAAATCGAAATCAGGCCAATTGTGGGCGGGGATATGACGAGACAGCCCTTCTTTAGTAAGTATATGAAGGAGTTCTCTTATGAAAATCCGAATGCTAGACTTGTCCATGAGCAAGGTCTCTATTTCGGTAATAATCCTGAATTGACAGATAAAGAAAAAAAATTAATTGTTCAGGTTTTTACTAAATAATCTCCCCCAACATTGATGAAACTCAACAAGAAAAAGGATTGCCCTACTTGTGGGAATTCAAAGGCCATTTATCTGGATAAATTCTGGAGATGTCCAAGGTGTCTTTATCAATTTGCAGATCCTCAGGATGAATCCTTTACAAAGGCCTATTATCAGAAAGATATCGGTCTGTTGGTTCAGAATGTGCTGGAGGAAAAAGATAAAAAAGTTCATTTACGAAAGTACGCAACCTTAGCAATGAGAGATATTGCGCTGCTTAATAAAGGACTCCGAATTTGTGACATTGGTTGCGGAACCGGTGTTTTTTTGCTGAAGTTGAAAGAGAATGGACATAAAGTATATGGGTATGACATAAATAAAGCACAAACCGAATTCGCAAGAAAAATAAATAAATTACACCATATAAGAGATGCTCAAAGTCTTAAAGGATACTGCAGAAAAATGAAAATTAAAAAAGGATTCTTTGATGTCATTACCTGTTTTGAGGTTATTGAGCATGTTCTTGACCTGAATGAATTTGTTGAAGAGATTTATACTTATCTCAAGCCGGGTGGAGTTCTCATAGTATCAACGCCCAATAATGAGCGTATACAGATGCATGAGAAGTGGGATTACCCCCCGATCCATGTTTCCCGGTTTAAAAAAAAGAATATGGAATTACTCCTTATGAAGCATAGCCTGGTCATTCAGTCCTTTAGGACATTTAATGAACTTGGCTATTATTCGGGTAATCTTATAGCAAAAATGAAATTTTCACATCAGGCGCTCGAGCATATGGTTAAAGCTTCAACTGATCCCTCATCAGCTCGAAAATCCTCAAGGAATGCTAAGTTCTTTATGCTTCTTTCGCAAGCAAAAAGAACAGCTTGCTTGTTTATTGATTTACCGCTTTATCTTTTCCTTAGTACACAAAGAGAAAAAGGTCACACAATGTTTGTTGTTGCTAAAAAGACAATATGAGAATAGGGATGATCTTCCATTCGTTGAATGTTCCCGGGGGAAGTGCCTCTGTTTTTCTCTCATTAGCTTTAGCATTGCAGGAGCAAGGTCATATAGTTCATGTCTTTTGTTATTATTTTGATCCTGAGTACTGTTTCCCTGAACTTAACAAAAATCTGAAAATCCACTACATCAAAAAGATTGACTCAAAGTCCCACAGGATCAATACTAACAGTATTTGGATCCGTTTATTATTAGGATACGAATATTATTTCAACGCGAGGAAAGTTTATCGACTTCTAAAGCAACACAAATTCGATATTCTATACGCCGCGGAAGCAAGTGCCTATATTCCGGCTTTAATCTACAAAAAAAAGAAATCTGCGCGAGTCTATTGGAGTGTGTTTGATCCTATTTCATTAGTTGATAATAAACGTCCGGGAATGATAACACATAAGTATCGTTGGTTTGCCACGCTTCTTAAGGTGCATAATCTTTTTGACGCGCGTAATATTAGAAAAATTGATAGGGTAATAGTTCCGACAAAGAAAATGAAACAACAACTTGATTCGTTCTATGGAATTAAAGCGGCTATCCTGCCGACAGCGGGAGTTCGAGTTCAAGATAGTAAAAAGAAGTATACTTCTTTAATAGAGAGCAGATTACGGGATCGATTCAATTTTAGAAAAAAGGATGAAGTTATTCTCTTTTCTAATGGACATCTTTTACCTCACAGACGATACGAAGATGTATTATATGCTTTACAGCCGTTAATAGATCAAGGCTATCGCTTTAAATATATCATCTCTGGGAGTAATAAATTTGACCCTAATTACTTTG
Organism: Patescibacteria group bacterium; assembly: GCA_038064195.1. GTDB lineage: Bacteria > Patescibacteriota > Microgenomatia > Levybacterales > UBA12049 > JACROF01. Next base: position 499,493 of record JBBTTO010000002.1, read on the forward strand.
TCTACCTCCAGGCTCTGATAGAGAAGTTGCATTTAAATGACTATACAATTCTTGATACGGATTTTAAGTCAAATGATGAAATTCTGGGTTACTATCAATATTGTGATCTTTTTCTTTTTGTTAGCGTAGAGCAAACATGGGGTTTAGCTCCCTTTGAAGCAATGCTCTGTAAAAAGCCGGTAATCATCTCAAAAGGAGTAGGCTGTTCAGAAGTCTTAACAGACAGAAAAGATGTGCTCATCGTTGATGAACGTTCTCCAAAGCAGATTACAAAGAGTATTGGACTTCTTATAAAGAATAAATCATTATACAAAACAATATCGGAGAACGGGTATAAACGAACGCTTGCCGATTTCACGTATCAGAACATCGCCGGAAAGCTCGTGGATATGATGAAGGAATCAGCTGGTCAGGTCTGAGAGAATACGGAGAGCATCTCTTCTGCATATTTATCCCATGATATAGTCTTTTTTACAAAATCCTGGCCGGCCGTGGCAATTTTTTTCCTAAGAGGATAGCTGTTAAAAAGAATTTCAATTTTTGTAGCAATCTGTGTCGGAGATTCCGGATCGACAAGCATAGCAGTTTGGTTATCCTTTAATACTTCATGCGCCCCTGCCCCTCTACTGACAATAGCAACACAGCCAGACAACATCGCCTCAAAGACTGCAAGCCCCCATGTTTGTGGATTATTGGGGAAGACAAAAATATCAGATGTCTTATATTGTTTTTTTAATTCCTCTTCTGTGACTCTGCCTAAAAATTTTACATAAGATTCGAGATTGTATTTTTTGACGAGTGACTCAACTAACAGATAGTACTGAAGGTCTGTCCTGGTTTCTCCGATAATTGATAGTGTAATATTTCCCAGCTTCTTTTTATTTACTAAGATATTCATCGCTTTCACGAGATCTTCAAATCTTCGATGGGGGAAAAATATTCCTGTTGCCAGAACTGAAAGATTCTTCTTGGGTTTATAAATTCTTTTTGAGTAAAAGTCCTCCTGCTTTAATCCACTCCTTACAACAACTGCATCAGAGTGGAGGTATCTTTTAATAATCGATTTATTGATATTATCAAGAACAATAATTTTATTTATTTTATTTCGGTACTTTATCCTGTATTCAAGATGAGACCACCGACGATACCATGTCTCGGGGAGACTTTCCCCTTTTACAAAGAGGTCATTCATCATCCAGAAGTTCTTGGAAGGATCAAAATAGGCTGCGAGTTTGTACACTTCGGTTTCATGATAATTAAAAAAGTCATAGTGATTTCTTGCATCTACTTGCTTAATCAAATCACGAAGCTGTAGGAGATTGTGTCTTTTGTTAATAAAATGAGGAATAATATTGAATGTCTTTTGCAGCAGATTATATTTGGCTAAGTGGTGAGTCTGTTTTTTGCTGGACTCGTTTACTGAGTATACCTTGAGCTGTTTGAGAAGGTGAGGAAAACACTTCTCACGATCTAGATCTATGCAAAATATATCAACGTGGTGTCCTTTGCGTTTGAGCGACAAAGCCAGTTCAAGAATTTGTCTGGCGCCGCCGCCGCTAATCTGTAGACCCCAGATAATCAAGGCTACTTTTTTCTTCTTCATCAATACTGTATAGTATATGATATAGCCTGCTTTAATAATAGAGAGAAGTTGTAGCATTCTCTTCTTATCATATTTATGGTATAGGTATGTATGCATTTGAAATATTTCTTATTAATTCTTCCCTTTGCAGTAATTGCATTTTTTAATAGAAGTCTTCTTTTTAGTACTTCTAACCCATCTTGGGGAGATATGGTAGCCATCCCACCCCAACCCCTCCCCTTTGGAGAGTCACTGTTCCATGTCTGGAGGGATGTTTTTACAGGAGGATTTGGCCCGACGAATATTCCTCACCTTATTTTGTCTCAGTTCTCACCGATTATTCCTCATGCAATTTTACAAGGCGTATATTTATTCTTTTTATTTTTTCTCCTCTTTATAAGTTTTATTGATATCCTCAAACAACTATCGCTTAAGAAATCTTATATGGATTTTATGGTACTTCTTGAGGCAAATTTTTTGGTGCTTATTATCTATTTTTCTAATACATTTTTAGTTAACTTTATTCAGGGTAATCCGGATGTCTATTATGGCTATTTACTCGGCATTCCGTCGATTTTATATCTTTATTTATCTATACATAAGAATGATCTTGTGTCCGGACTGAAGATGGTGCTTCTTATAACGATAGCTACTTGGTTTGGCTCTTTCTCTATTTTTTATCTTGCAGCTCTACTTCTTCCCTTTTTTATTTTATTCGTCCTTCTCTATTGGAAAAATCTAAGCTTTAAATTTTTATTACTTCTTCTTGTGTTGCTTTTAGGTAGTAATGCTTCCTTATTATTTGCGACGATCAAGCCAATTCTCGATGCTGTCAGTTTTATTAGTGCAGCTACCGGGAAGGAAATTATCGACACTTCTTTTTCCCTTTATAAAGGGATGAATCCTTTACAACTTCTTTATTTCGCGGGTAATTTTGGTGATGTCACATGGCTTCTTTTTAACATCCCCGGAGGATACCTTTTTATGACATCCCCACTTTATCCTCTTAGCTCAGTACAAATTGTAATTGTCCTTTTCCTTCTCATTAAAGGATTGTCAATAACAACCGAGTTTACTCAAAGACGATTAATCCTGGGGATCCTTGCAATTTATTTGATGTTTTTCTCACTACTTTTGGTATGGGATACGTCGATTTTTGCATCTATAGCCAAGCATATTCCCATGATCGCTCTTTATAGAAATCCAAAGAAGATTGTCTTATCTCTTTATGTCGCCTACATTGTTACAGTTTTATTTATTAAACCCCTCGTCAAACCTCATTTTTTTAGATATTCGTTACTGGGAATTCTGTTATTGACGGCAATCCCTACTATCAGCTTTATAAATGACGGATATAACGGATTGAAGAACGCGCATATTGTCTCGTCTGCTTTTTATCATAAAGATGAAGCAAAAAGCACACAAAATTTCAATCGATTTATTAATTTTCCGGATAGATTCATTGAGCTCAAAAAATACTTCAAGACGCAAGATAGCGCAGCTAACGGCGATGGGAATTATCGTGTAGTAATACTGCCAGATAATAGTCAGACTTTGTACCAAGGTCAGCTTTTTTATCTGCTTAATCCTTTTTATATCAACATAAATGCAGCAGTTTTTGGACAGTTGAAAGATACAGTGACTATCATGAGTGTCTTGTATACCAGTCTTATTGACGGCAATTCATCAGTATCAGCTCAATTACTGCAAATCGCTAATGTTAAGTATGTGATTGTCGATAGACAGAGTCGATATGATCTGTATACAAGTGACAAAAAACCACAGATAAGAAGCTACTACGGTACATTTACATCAGGCCAGCCTGAAGAATTTAAAAAAATACTAGATAAGCAGAAATTTTTAAAATTGATAAATACGAATAGAGATTTCTACGTTTATAAAAATATTAATTATACGAACACACTCGTCTATGTGCCCCAACATGTCTGTGAGATGAAGAAGTTTGGGGTATCCAATAGCGATTGTGACTTTTATGAGTCTTCAGCGACACCTCTTCCTCAAACAAGTAAAAGTTTTGTCTCTCGTCTGGTTAGAACTAGTCCGACAGATTACAGTTTTGTTTTGCATGCTGAGGCCGCCGGCAAGACGGTAGTCTTCTTTAATCAGACGTTTGATAGATTCTGGTCGCTTAGTGGGGACAAGGATAGTATTGTCAAGGTCTCTGAACACAGGATAGGTAATTTCTATGGTAATACCTGGACTGTAGACATGCCTGAGGGTGGAGATTATTCTTTTAAAATCTCCTACAGACTCGAGCCACCCTATGTTCTGTTAGTATTTGTTTCGATACTCAGTATACTTGGGACAATGAGTCTAATGATATTCTTATCATTGAAAAGAAAAAGACAGAACACCTAATTTATGGCTAAGTCAAACATACTCGTAACTGGATCTGCTGGATTTATTGGCTTTCATATAGCAAAGCGGTTGTTAGAACGTGGTGAAAACGTTATAGGGATAGATAACCTGAATGATTATTATGCTGTTTCTTTAAAAAAAGACAGAAATAGACTACTTACAACACACAAGAGTTACTCGTTTTATGAGGAAGACATTACCAGCAAAGAGAGACTTGAAGGGATCTTTAAGTCACATAGAATTGACAAAATATGTCACTTAGCCGCTCAAGCAGGGGTCAGATATTCTCTGCAAAATCCCTCTCTTTATGTTGATACCAATATTTTGGGTTTTGTAAATATTCTCGAGTCTGCTCGTAAGTTCGGCGTACGTGATGTTGTATATGCATCGAGTTCTTCGGTCTATGGGGATAATCCAATGCCCCAAAATGGTTTTTCAGAAAAAGATGCTGTTAATCAGCAGATATCAGTTTACGGAATGACGAAGAGAGCCAATGAGCTTACCGCGTATACGTATCATCATCTGTATAAAATGAATCTGACAGCTCTTAGGTTTTTTACAGCCTACGGTCCCTGGGGAAGGCCTGATATGGCCTATTTCAGTTTTACTCAGGCAATAGTGGAAGGAAAGCCTATTAAGGTATTTAACAACGGAAAAATGAAAAGAGATTTTACCTATATTGACGACGTTGTTGGTGGCGTTCTTAGAGCATTGGAGAAGCCTTATCCGTATGAAATATTTAATATCGGTAATTCTCAAACAGTTGATTTAAATCATTTTATCGGCAGTATTGAGAGAGAATTGGGTAAAAAAGCAATTATTGAATATAACGATTTACAGCCGGGAGATGTTATAGAAACATTTGCTGATATTACTCACGCTAAAGAAGTTCTCGATTTTCACCCCCAAACGTCAATAGATGAAGGCATAAGGAAGTTTGTTGAATGGTATAAATCATATTATGAAAAATAGTTTTAATGAGTTAATGGCGAAAGCATGGTTTCGCTGGTTCTTTATTCCACTTCTTTTATTTATTTCATCATTCTTTTTTCTGATGATTTTTGCTTATAGTTCAAAATCGTTTATTCTACTACAAAATGAGGATAAGGACGTATTTACCACTTTGTTCCCGGGTGAAATACTGGCTGGAGAAAAAGTGTCTGGAGAATTTACCGCCATGAGCGATTTTATCGGAATTGTATCTGTGAGGTTTAATACCTATGCGAGGATTAATAATGATATTCTAACTTTCAGGATAAAAGAAAAAGGTGATAAAAAATGGTACTATGAGAATATCTATAAAGTTGATCAATTCCAGCCTAATCAACTTTTTCCTTTCGGTTTTCCTCCCATACAAAACTCAAAAAATAAAGTATTTCAAATTGAGATTGAATCAGCAAAAGGCAAATATCATGATGCTGTAGCAATAAATACGAAAAATCCGGTCATAGTTATGAGCTACCAGCTGCCTGTCAGTAGATTTTTGTCGAAAGATGGAGCAATCGCATTATTAACCTACAAACAGAAAATAATAACGTTCATATTTGATGCGATAGCGTCAAGAGTTCAGAATTTTATTATACTTTTTCTTCCACCTATTCTTTATTTGACTTTGATGGCATGGAGAACTAGCAAGTTTTTGGAAACGTTTGCAAATATCGTAGGCTCTGTCCTTCTGGGATATATATTTTTGATTGGCCGGCTTCTTCCGGATAATCAGCAGAACAGTGTTGTTTTTATCATAGTTCTGCTTTTTTTAATAGCAATTATTGTTCGTAAATATAAAATGAGTTATGTTATTTATTTTGTTGTCTCAATATTTTTTATACTTCTTATGTCAGGAATTCTGATTACTTTGCATAGACCGGATATCGCGGACAGGTCTGCGTTGTTTGCGTATCTTTTTCTTCTGATCGGTACGTTCCTTGGAATAATTGAGCGTAAAAAGAAAGTGAAGAAAGGAAGCTTAGCGCTATTTTTTAACGATTTATGGATAGTTAAATTATTCTTTTTTGTATCAAACTACGTATTCTTGAGATCTCTAATGTATAGAAGAATTTATACTAAATTTCAATATGAAATTAACAAAATTAGTTAATCCGTACACAATTATCTGTTTTGCTTTTTTCATTGCCTATTCAGTACTTGGGATCATCCGTCATAATTATTATGGCTCGTTCGGCGCAGATTTAGGATTTATCGACCGTCAATTTTGGATTTATAGTAACTATAGCCTTGAAGGGTTGCTTTCTGGGAGTCATTTTGAACTTACTTCTCTTCTCTTATCTCCTTTATATTGGTTATGGTCAGATCCCCGCATGCTTGTTATATTTCAATCTTTTATTATCACATTCTCAGGGCTTGCTGTTTTTTTTCTGGCAAAGAAAAGAAAACTCATCACACCCCTTTGTTATGTACTCCTACTTTCATATTTGATGTTTTTCGGTGTACAAAACGCGTTATGGTTTGACGTGCATACATCGGTATGGGGAACAGCTTTTTTTATGTGGTTTATCTACTTTATGGATAACGATAATAGAAAGTTAAGTATTATTACTTTCCTTCTTGCTATCGGGTCCAAAGAGAATATGGCAGCCTATGTTTTTTTATTTTGTGGAGTATATTTTCTCTGGACTCGTAAAAAAGAGGCTCTTTTCTTTACAATTGCTTCAGTTGCATACCTTTTTCTTATCTTTAAAATCATTTTCCCCGCAATTTTGCCTAGTGGTTATTCATACTCAAGTCAACAAGGGTTAGTGTCAGGTAGTCCGTTACAGTTGTTTGATACTGCTACCAAAAGAGAGACATTTTTTTATACCTTTGCCTGGGTAGGCTTTTTACCTCTTACTGTTCCTCTTTTTATACTTCCGATTCTCGGTAATCTTACCTCTTATTTTATTTTGGGAAGGGAATACGTAGCTGCACATTCAATTTTTATGCATTATCGGGTAGACCTGACGCCTTTGCTTTTTTCAGCTTTGGTCTTTTCTCTGGCTCGTTACAAGTGGCTGAACACTAAATATATCGCGGGGTATTTGCTTATCTGTTTATTGCTTGGTCAGTATATCCTTCATCTACCACTGAGTTATCTTACAAAAAAATGGTTTTGGACACAGCCCAGCGGTGTACCGTCCATTAATAAGTTAATCCCTCAGTTATCTGCAGAGAGTAGTTTGGCAGTGCAAAACAATATTTTTCCGCATGTAAGTCAAAGAACAGACATTTCTGACTTGTGGCCGGATGAGAGGACATTTAAGACAAATTCTCCTTGCGGGATGGAGCATTGCCCGTGGCTCAGGTGGACCAACGATCCAGAATACATCATTGTCGACCTTTCACCTGAGTGGGATATCAGGCACCTCCTGCAACAAAATAAAGAATATACCCAGGCAGTACAGGGCATGGAAAAAGCAGGAATAATCAAGCTCTATAAGCAAGAAGGCACTGCGAGGATCTACAAAGTCCTCAAAAGAGCTAAATAAATTCAACCGAATTTGGTTAAATAGCCTCAAACGTGATACAATTACCGGATGAAATTAAGTATTGTTGTCCCTGTCTATAATGAAGAGGAGAGTTTGCCGCATTTTTACGTTGAACTCGCTAAGGTTTTGCGTGGAATAAAGAAAGATTATGAAATAATTTTTGTCGATGATGGCTCAAAGGATAGATCTTTTACCTACCTCAAAACACTTGAGAAAAAAGATAGTCATGTCAGGCTTTTTTCCTTTCGCAAAAATTTAGGTAAGGCTGAAGCACTTTCCCTAGGGTTTCTTAAAGCTAAAGGCGAGATCGTCATAACGCTTGATGCAGATCTTCAGGATCAGCCATCAGAGATCCATAATCTTCTCAAAAAACATCAAGAAGGCTTTGATGTGGTGTGTGGTTGGAGAAAATATCGAAAGGATGCTCAAAAGATGAAATTCATCTCAAAAGTGTTTAATGGTGTTCTTAACAAGGTCTTTGATCTGTCAATTCATGACTATAATTGCGGTCTCAAACTCTATACAAATGAGGCTGCCAAGAGCCTCCATCTTTATGGGGGACTCCACAGATTTATTCCCATCATGGTTTATGAACAAGGCTTTTCAATTACTGAGATACCTGTAACTCATGAAGTTCGTAAATTCGGGCAGTCAAAGTACACATTTAATAAAATTAAAAATCTTCCCGATATGTTTACTATGCTATTTTTGATGAAATATATGAAGCGCCCCCTGCATTTTTTTGGAGCAGTTGGAGGACTTTTTAGTATGCTCGGTGTAATAATTCTCTCTTATCTCTCAATCCTCCATTTTCTAGGCGAATCAATCGGTCGACGACCGCTCCTTATTTTCGGTTTTGTTTTTGTGGTAGCGGGACTGCAAATCTTTTTTACAGGATTTTTAGCTGAGCTTCTGATTAACCTCTCCCAAAAAGGAGAGGAACATAATTATCCTCTTAAATATATTTCGCCAAGAAGTGCCTAATTAGCTCATGTTGACATGCTCCTGCCGCTCAGGCATGCTAATAGAAGGTTTGTCTGTAAAAATATATGAAAATAGGTATCGACATCTCTCAACTTTCCTATCGTAATACTGGTGTTTCTAACTATCTCAAACACCTTGTAAAAGGGTTAATCGATACTGATCAGGAGAATGAATATATTCTTTTTTACTCTTCACTTCGCGGTCGACTTGATCTCCAGGACATTCCGCAGAAAAAAAACGTGAGACTAGTAAAGAGCTTCCTCCCACCAACAGCACTTGATTTTATCTGGAACAAACTTCATATAGTACCTATTGAAATCTTTACCGGTTCTCTTGATATCTTTATTACCTCAGATTGGGTAGAGCCTCCGACGAAGGCAGCCAAGAAGGCCACCATTCTCTATGACCTGATTGTTTATAAATATCCCCAGGAGTCAACAAGTAAAATTGTCTCGACACAAAAGAATAAATTAAAGTGGGTTAAAAAAGAAAGCGATGCGATCTTATGTATCTCTGAGGCCACAAAAAAAGATGCACAAAATCTACTGGGAATTAGCCAGGACAAATTACATGTTATTTATCCCGGTTTTACTTTATGAAAATAGCTGTAGATGCAAATGAGGCTAATGTTACTAAAAAAGTCGGTATAAGTGAGTATGCTTTCGAACTGATAAAACAATTTGAAAAGCTTCAAACATCAAATTATAACTTTCAAATTTATCTGAAAGACCGACCAAGTTCTGATTTTCCGCCACAGGGAGCCAATTGGCACTACAAGATTTTCGGACCTAAGAAACTCTGGACTCAATTTGCTCTGCCTGTAAGTTTGTTTTTCAAAAAGGATAGACCGGATGTTTTTTTCTCACTAACTCACTATGGCCCCCGTTTTTCACCTGTCCCGACAGTGATCTCGATTATGGACCTGGCCTTTTTCCATTTTCCCGAGTATTTTACCGCAAAAGACCTCAATCAGCTCAAGAGTTGGACCGGCTATTCAGTCAGGAACGCCAAGGCTATTATTACCATTAGCGAGGCTTCTAAAAATGATATAATCAAATGGTACGGTATAGACGGAAGTCGTATTCATGTGATCTATCCGGGTATAAAACCGACCATCACGCTCACTCCGCATATTTATTCTATGGAGGAACTGCAAACAAAGTACAAAATTAGTAAAAATTATATCCTTTTCGTCGGGACGCTTCAGCCTCGCAAAAATATCACTCGACTTATTGAAGCTTTTTCTCTTTTAATCAAGAAAAAACCACATACTGACTCAGATCTGCAGCTTGTCATCGTCGGTAAAAAAGGTTGGAAATATGAGGAAATTCTTGAGGCGCCGCAGAAATACGGAGTGGAGGACAGGGTTACATTTGTTGATTTTGTAACGGATGAGGATCTGATCCTTTTTTATAAAAATGCATTATGCTTTGCTTGGCCGAGTCTGTATGAGGGATTTGGCTTACCCATTTTAGAGGCCATGAAGCTTGGTTGTCCGGTTGTTACCAGCAATGTGAGTAGTTTGCCTGAAGCGGGAGGGGATGCGGTTCTCTATGTCGATCCTGAAGATGTTTCCGATATTACTGATAAGTTAGACCAAGTTGCCTCAGATCCTAGGCTTCGCAAAACAATGATCGAAAAAGGCCACAGGCAAGTTCAGAAATTCAGTTGGGAAAAATCTGCCAAAGAGACTCTTGCAGTCCTGGAACAGGTTGTTAAGAATAAATAGTATGCAAGATAAAACAGGAAAAAAACTTTCGACTGCTCAAGTCATTACCAAAGGAACAAATCGGGTCTCTGCAATTATTCTGGAACTTACCAATTTCGTTCTCCATATTGTTGGGTGTATTCCGTCACATCATGTACGGAGGTTTTTTTATCGTCTGGCAGGGATAAAGATCGGACGAGGTTCGAGTATTCACATGGGGGCACGTTTTTATGAGCCTGATAATATACGCATTGGTAAAGATACTATTATAGGCGAGTATGCAGTATTGGATGGTAGAGATGAACTTATTATCGGAGACCATGTAGATATTGCATCAGAAGTAATGATCTATAACTCCCAGCATAATATTCATTCAGATCATTTTGCTGCTGTTGAGGATGTAACTAGGCAAAAAGTTGTTATTGAAGATTATGTATTTATCGGGCCACGGGCAATCATCCTGCCGGGAGTCACATTGGGTAAAGGTGCCGTAGTGGGGGCAGGTGCTGTCGTAACAAAAGATGTGAAGCCATTTATGATTGTCGGCGGAGTTCCTGCCAAGGAGATCGGAGAGCGGGAGAATAAAAATCCAGCTTACAAGCTCGGGAGGGCGGCATGGTTTCGTTAGTTATCCTCTCCTACAATAAAAGAGATCTTACTGCCGAGTGCTTGACGACAGTTTTCAAGCACATTCCGGCTCGTGAGGCAGAGGTCATTGTCGTTGATAACGCCTCAACTGATGACAGTGTCGCCTATATTAAAAAAAATTTCCCCAAAGTAAAACTTATCGAGAATAACCGTAACGCCGGTTTTGCCGGAGGATGCAATGTGGGCGCCAAACATGCCAAAGGTGATTATCTCCTCTTTCTTAACAATGATGCCAAACTATCAGACAATCCTCTGACTGCCATGATTGAAGCTTTCAGTACTCATCCGGATGCCGGTATAGTCGGAGGTCTTCTAGTCAATCACAACGGGAGCCTGCAACGATCATTTGGGGCATTTTACACCGTGATAAATGTAGCGTATCTCCTTTTTGCCGGGGAGAGCGGGGAGCTCAAACGGTTCCAGAGCAAAGGCGTAAATGCTACTGACTGGGTTAGCGGGGGGTTCATGTTAATAAGGCGTGATGTTTTTGAGAAAGTGAAAGGCTTTAACGAGTCATACTTTATGTACATTGAGGACATGGATCTCTGTTATAGAGTCAAAAAAGCAGGTTTTGCCGTCTATAATACCCCGCACGCACGAGTCGAGCATTTGGGCCAGGGGAGTACCAACAAAACGTTTGCGATCGTTCATATTTTTGAAGGACTGCAGATTTTCTATAAGCAGCAGCGAAGTATACTTGAATATTATATGATTAAATTGCTCTTATTTATCAAAGCAAGTATTTCGCTCCTTGTCGGACTCGTGACTTTTAACAAATATCTTATTACGACATATTACGCTGCATTAAAAACTTTATGAAGATTTTAGGTTGGATCAAAAATAACTATCTCTTACTCCTTACGCTTTTTTTACTGGCATTTATTCCGCTTTATCCTAAATTCCCGCTTTTTGATATCAAACATACCTGGGTTTATATCAGAGTTGAGGATTTTGTCATAGCGTTTGCATGGCTGATTTTTCTTATTTCGTATATTCGTAAGAAAGCAACAATCAATACGCCGATCTCGTATCCGATTCTTGTATTTTGGATTGTTGGGTTGGTTGCGACTTTGTCGGGTATTATATTTATTTTCCCGAAATTAGAAGGGGTTTTTTCAAGCCTGGCTATCCTTAACTATCTTCGTCGGGTTGAGTATCTCTCAGTATTTTTTCTGGCCTATTCAGCTATCAAAGATCGTAAGATGATCAACCCTCTGGTCGCTACTTTGACGTCTACTCTCATAGCAGTTTTTATTTATGGACTCGGTCAGAGATTGTGGGGCTTCCCGGCATTTCTGACCATGAATGAGGAGTTTGCCAAGGGTATTCCGCTTCGCCTTTCAGCCTTAGCGCGTATTCCTTCGACCTTTGCCGGACATTACGATCTGGCGGCATACTTGATCCTGATGATCCCCATCATCGGCAGTCTGGTTTTCGGTTATAAAAAGTTGTATCTAAAAGTCATTTTTTTTCTGACTGCTACCGCCGGTCTTATCTTGCTTCTCATGACTGCTTCACGTGTTTCGTTTGCCGTTTATATGATTTCAATTGCTCTAATGCTCATTTTCCAAAAACAAAAGAAATTTATTATTCCGGTTTTTATCTTAAGTATTATCTTACTCAAATCATTTGGCGGTATTTCAGCCCGTTTTGCTCAGACATTTACACAGGTTGACCTGGTTGTGGATTCCCGGACCGGTAAAGCCATAGGTGTTGCCTCTGATATCGGGAACGGCACTATCACCATTGAAGACAAACAATCAAATGGCGAAAATTTGCCGACCGGCTCTCAATATATTAATCTTCCTCAGAACTCAGGTAGCGTTCAGACCTCACAAATTACCTACAAAAAATTAAAGCCTGGATCCAACCAACAGGAGATTATCAGCAAAGCAGGTACGGTTATCGTTAAAAAAGCCTTTGCTTATGATGTCTCATTTACGACCCGGTTCCAAGGCGAATGGCCCAATGCTATAAAGGCTTTCAAGCGTAACCTCCTGCTCGGCAGCGGCTATTCATCAATTACTCTTGCCACAGATAATAGCTTTTTACGTATGTTAGGGGAGACCGGTCTCTTAGGATTTTTCTCTTTTATATTTATTTTTGTCTTTGTCGGTATTTATCTGTGGCGGATTGTTCCTGAGATTGAGGATAAACGTATCGCAAGTCTTATTTATGGCGTTATGGCAGGGGTAGTAGGTCTTGCCCTAAATGCTATCCTGATTGATGTTTTTGAGGCTTCTAAAGTGGCTTTTGTTCTGTGGCTGACGTTAGGAGCAACCATAGGCCTGGCCCATCTTTATCAGAAGAAAAAGATTGATTATCTGACTGAAATTAAAAGGATTTTCAGCTCCGTTCCCAGCTATGTTGTTATCCTATTTACCATCGGTTTTCTGGTTTTCTCGATGATTCTTACCAACTACTTTATCGGCGATGATTTTACCTGGCTGCGGTGGGCCGCAGATTGTCAGCAATTACTCCAGCAGACCGGTCTTAAGCAGTGCGGATCTGTTATCCCGACAATCACCCATTTCTTTACTGACTCAGAAGGATTTTTCTATCGCCCGGGCACAAAAAGTTATTTCTTTTTAGCCTATCCGTTTTTTGAACTTTTTCCGCTGCCTTTTCACATCGTTTCGATCCTTTTGCATATCTCAGCCAGCACGTTAGTTTTTTTCATCGGCAAAAAACTGCTTAGAAGTAATACCTTCGGGTTTATTGCGGCTCTCTTGTTCTTACTTTTGAGTGTTCACGCAGAGGCTGTCTACTGGTCATCGGTGACCGGTCATATGGTCACGACCAACTTACTCCTTCTGTCCTTCTTAAGTTATATGTACTGGCGTGAGACTAAACGTATTATTCTCTTTATTATTCCGGTTCTCGCGACATTTTTCTCAATGTTTTTTCATGAATTCGGGACGACGGGTCCGCTGCTTTTGCTAGCCTATGACCTTATACATAGTGGCAAAAGTGTCTTAAAGCAACCCTTACGCAAATGGTATTATTTGATTCTTCTCTCACCGGTTGTTTTATATTACTTTATGCGAGTGAGCGCACAGAGTGTGTGGTTTCAGGGAGATTACAGTTACAACCTGTCCAAGTTACCCTTCAATGTAGTAGGCAACCTTTTTGGTTACCTGATGATAACAGTCGTCGGTCCGGTCTTCCTCCCGATCTATGACAACCTCAGAGTTCAGAGCGCTCACTCACTGGTTATAACAGGGATAGTGCTTTTATTCCTCGTTTGTGGTCTGGTCATTCTTTTTCTTAAGAAATTCAGGCATATTTCTTCCAATACAAGATTTTTTCTCCTGGTAGCATTTGCTCTAACTATTATTCCTCTCCTTCCTTTCTTGGGTTTAGGTAATATTACGGCCAGATACGCCTATACAGGTTCAGTTGGAATTGTTCTCATCGCTGCTTTTCTGCTTCAGAAATTATTCCACAAAATGAGAAGACAGGTGGTCGGTGTTGGAGTAATAATCATAGTCTGTACAGGATATATTTTTACACAGTATTCACAATTATTGAAAATCAACCGCGATTGGGCTCGCGCAGGGGAGATTACGAACAACTTTTTAGTCAGTTTGAATGTTACTTATTCTCAACCCGGCACACTGCCTTTGCAACCGACCTTTTATTTTATCAATATCCCGATCCGTTATGGTGACGCTTGGGTCTTTCCTGTAGGACTACCTGATGCGCTGTGGTTTTCTTTCCAAAATACACCCATTAACGTTATTACAACGGCAACTGAGGCTGAGGCGAAGAGAGCCATTTTGATGGACAAGAACTCAAAAGCCTTTAAGTTTGACAAAGACGGCAATCTTTTCGAGTTAGCTATTCCTACTCCAGCTCTTCCTCCTGTTAAGACAGACTCAAACACGTATGGTCAGTAAATCATCTGCAATCAGGCTACTCTTTGTAATACTTGTCTTAGGATTTTTAGTCAGGCTTTATAGGTTTGATAGTCCTATCGCGGACTGGCACAGCTGGCGTCAGGCTGACACTTCCGCCGTGTCACGTAATTTTGCCACGTATGGTTTTGATATACTCCATCCCCGTTTTGATGATTTGTCTAATGTCCCATCAGGGCTGGAAAACCCCCGGGGTTATCGTTTTGTTGAATTTCCGATCTACAATATTGCCCAAGCTGGCTTGTTCAGAATTTTTGGGGTCATTACCATTGAAGAGTGGGGAAGACTGATTACTATCCTTACATCTCTGGCGGGTAGCTTTTTTCTTTATAAAATTGTGTCTAAATACTCGGGTGAGACTGCCGGACTGGCGAGCGCATTCTTTTATACCTTTTTACCTTTTAATATTTATTATGGTCGTACTATTTTGCCTGATCCGACCATGGTAGCAACACTCCTGAGTTCGATATATTTTTTTAGCAGGTGGATAGACAGCAAAACCAAACCCTGGTCTATTTTATCGGCAGCAACCATACTGCTGGCTGTCTCTCTTTTACTTAAGCCATACGCGCTTTTCTATGCGTTAGTTTTTCTGGCTCTGATCTACAAAGAATTTGGAACCGGTATGTTCAAGCAGCTCAAGCTTTATATTTTCGCCCTTGTGGCCGTTGTGCCACTTATTGCCTGGAGACTATGGATCACAAATTATCCTGAGGGTATCCCTGCCAGCGCCTGGTTGTTTAACGGCAACGGTATCAGATTCCGTCCGGCTTTTTTTCGTTGGATAGGATATGAGCGATTGATCAAGCTTATATCAGGGTATATAGGCATTATTTTGGTGATTTTCGGGCTTTACCAACTCAGATTTGAAAAAGCCCGATTGCTTTATTCTGCCTTTCTCCTCAGCTCCAGTATCTATGTAGTTGTCCTGGCAACCGGTAATGTTCAGCATGATTATTATCAGATAGTCATTATGCCCAGTGTTGCGATTATATTCGGACTGGGAGCCAGATTTTTATTAGAAAGCAAAAAAATCAGTTTTTTCCATTTTAATAGACTCTTGCTTGCTTTCATAATTTTTATCGCCTTTAGTATGAGTTGGCTGCAGGTACGTGACTATTTTAATATCAACAACCGCTCAATAGTCATTGCCGGTGAGGCTATAGATCGGATGATACCTAAAGACGCCAAAATTATTGCTAACTATAACGGTGATACATCATTTCTTTATCAGACGAAGCGCAAAGGCTGGGCTAGTTTTGAAAAGCCGTTACCCGAGATGATCACGATGGGGGCAGACTACCTCGCGTTGGCTAATCCGACTAAAGTCGATGAGGGATTGGGTCAGACTTACAAAATAATTAAAAAGACGAAAGACTATCTACTGCTTGATTTACACCGAAAACCATGAAGATTCTCATGATCTCATCATATCTGCCGTACCCGCTTTTTGACGGAGGTTCCGTACGCCTGTATAACCTCATGCGGGAATTACAAAAAGAGCATGCGATTACGCTTATCTGTGAACAAAGAGTCCACCAAGGAAGGGCTGAAAAAGAGGCTGTAGAAAAAATCTGTAAAAAAGTTATTACCGTTCCCAGACGTAAGCAATGGTCAATCCCTAATCTTTTGAAAACCGGTTTATCAGGCGACTCTTTTTTGATTGTCGGTCATACACTCCCACAGATGAAAAAGGCAATCGAAGAAGAACTGAAAGCTGAGGAGTATGACCTTATTCATATAGAGACATCCTATGTGATGCAAAATCTTCCCCGGACAAAACTGCCTATTGTTTTAGTTGAACATAATATCGAGTATATGGTCTATGAAAAATTTATGAATAAAGCACCACTTCCACTGCGCCTTTTTTTGAAAATTGATATTCAAAAGCTGAAAAAACGTGAAGAAGCCTTTTGGCATCAGGCAACGCAGGTTGTAACTGTCTCTGATGTCGAAAAAGAAGTTGTCGAGAAGACAGGAATAAAAGCCAAAACCGTTTATAACGGGGTCGATCTTGAGACATTCAAATTTAAGAAATCTGAATCTGAGAAAGATATCAAGCAATTCCTTTTTATCGGCAGCTACAAATGGTTACAGAATCGTGATTCGGTACGCTGGATTCTTCAGGATATTTGGCCTAAGATAAGACAAAATACGAGTGAAAAAGTCGTTTTGCGGATTGTCGGGCGTGATATGCCACGGGATATTAAAAACTGGAAGGATGACACGGTTATTATTGAGGAAAATTCACCGCGTAAAGCCGTCGACATCTTTTCCGAAAGCTTTGCTTTGCTCGCGCCGATTCGAATTGGAGGAGGAAGTCAATACAAAATTTTAGAAGCAATGGCAGTAGGCACGCCTGTTCTTACAACAAGCCTCGGTCTTTCAGGATTGGATATTAGTCCCGATCAGGATATCCTTGTTGCCGATACCGCTCAGGGATTAGTCGAGTCAGCCGTTCAATTACTCAAAGATCCAAAGCTATCCCAAAGTCTCAGAGCTCACGCTCGTAAGCAAATTGAAGCCAAATATGATTGGTCTGCTATCGCCAAAACGTTAGGGAGTGTTTATCAGTCGGTTGTCTAAATATGAAAATAGGGATTGATGCGAGGTTTTGGAACGAGACAGGAGTCGGGCGTTATATCCGTAATCTGGTTACAGAGCTACAGATTATTGATCAGGATAATGATTATGTACTCTTTGTCTTAAGTAAAGATTACGAGCAAGTAAAATTTCAAATTTCAAATCTCAAATTTAACATTAGAACTGTTGATATACATTGGCATTCGATTAAGGAGCAAAAAGATTTTCCTTCAATTATTACCAAGGAAAATCTTGATCTTATGCATTTCCCCTATTTCTCAATTCCAATTCTGTATAAAAGACCATATGTTGTTACGATTCATGATTTGATTCTTCACCATTTCCCGACCGGTGAAGCAACGACACTCCCAAAACCTGTCTATTTCCTAAAAATGGGCGGATATAAATATATTATCTCTCAGGCAGCCAAGCACGCTGAGAAAATCATTGCAGTTTCCCAGGCAACCAAAGACGAGATAGTCGATCACCTTCATGTCAAACCCTCAAAAATAGACGTAGTATATGAAGGGATCGATCCACTAATTAAAGACCACCACAAGGGCACTACCTTCAAAGAAGGGTCGCAGAGACCAAAGACCGAGGACCAAAAATACGGGAAATACTTTCTGCACATTGGCAATGTCTATCCTCATAAAAATGCAGAACGTTTAGTTGATGCGTTTGGAAAAGCAAATGTTCCTGATACAAGGCTCATTTTTGTCGGTAAAAAAGATTATTTTATGAGCAAACTTGAACAGCGCGTGAAGAAGCAAGAGCTTCAGGATCGAATACTTTTTACCGGGTTTGTCACAGACGAAGAGTTAGCCGGTCTTTTAAAGCACTCCTTAGCAACAGTTGTCCCATCACTTATGGAGGGCTTTGGTTTGCCTGTGATCGAAGCATTTGCCCAAAATTCCTTAGTTATAGCATCAGATATTCCCTCACTCAGAGAAGTAGCTAAAGACGCTGCTCTTTTTGTTGATCCGTTTAACATTGACGATATTTCTGCTAAGATGCAAACCGTTGCTTCAGCTGATCCTGAAGAGTTTGAATCACTTCGTAAAAAAGGTTTGGCGATTGCCCGGGGGTTTTCGTGGGAGAAGATGGCCCGGGAGACACTGAAAATCTATGAAAGTAGCGTTAGTATACGACAGAGTCAATAAATGGGGAGGAGCCGAAAGGGTTCTCCTTGCTCTGCATGAGCTTTTCCCACAGGCGCCTCTTTATACCTCGGTCTACCATCATGGGAGGGCACCATGGGCCAGCGTATTTGATATCAGGACTTCCTTTCTTCAGAACTTTCCGTTTGCTAAAGACTCGCATGAATTGTATCCGCTTTTGATGCCGGCAGCCTTTGAGTCATTTACTTTTGCTGATTATGACCTGGTTATTTCGGTAACCAGCGAGGCAGCCAAGGGTGTTATTACCAAGCCTGGGACTATGCATATCTGTTACTGTCTTACTCCGACGCGGTATCTGTGGAGCGGTCGCAGTGAGTACTTTTCAAATCCGATTCTTTCTTTTCTGGCAACACCCGCGATAAACTATTTAAAAAAATGGGATCTGGTTGCCGCGTCCCGTCCCGATCACTATATAGCTATCTCCAGGGAAGTTAAGGCACGTCTGCACAATTTCTATAGGCGTGATTCAACTATCATCCATCCGCCTGTTGAGCTTTATGCAGGGATACCTCTCAAAAAAACAGCCGGAGATTATTATCTCGTTGTTTCACGCTTGGTTCCTTATAAAAGAGTTGATCTTGCCATAAAAGCTTGTAATAAATTAGGCCTTCCCTTAAAAGTCGTAGGTACTGGTAACGAGGAGGAGCGCTTACGCGAAATGGCCGGACCGACAGTCGAGTTCATAGGGTCAATATCTGACGAAGGATTGATAAAACTTTACCAGCACGCAAAGGCGCTTATTTTTCCAGGTCTGGAGGATTTTGGCATAGTTATGGCTGAGTCTTTAGGCTTTGGTAAGCCTGTCATTGCTTTTGACCGCGGAGGGGCCAGAGATATAGTTGAGGATGGTCGTTCAGGCATACTTTTCACTTCTCAGAATGTAACAGCTCTCATTGAAGCTATCTTAAGATCGCAGAAAATAGATTTTAATCCGAAGACATTGAGGAGAAGAGCGGAATTTTTCGGCAAGGATCAATTCAAAAATAAATTTTCCCGCTATATTAAGGAGATTTGCAAAAGCATAAAATAGCACTATAATAGATAAAGTTATGAAAGTTGTTCTATTTGCTGGCGGTGTGGGTTCACGTCTCTGGCCACTTTCCCGCAAAAATACCCCTAAGCAATTCGGTAAGATCATTGGTGATATGTCAATGCTTCAGATAGCTGTGAAAAAACTTTTTCCTTCCTTTACCTGGTCTGACGTTTATATCTCCACCGGCAAACAATATGAGGAGATCGTACGCAACCAACTCAAAGAATTACCCTCTGAAAATATTCTTATTGAGCCTGAGATGCGTGATGTTGGTCCGGCAGTTGGCCTTATTACCTCACTTTTCGTTAAAAGCAATCCCAATGAACCTATCGCGTTACTTTGGGGAAGTGACCATTTAGTTCGGGAAGAAGAACTGTTCCGTAAAGTGCTTAAAGCAGCTGAGCAACTGGTTCGAGAAGATGGTGAGAGAATTGTTTTTGTCGGTCAAAAGCCCCGGTTTGCCAATCAAAATTTAGGCTATATTGAATACACATCACAAGTCAAAGAAGTTGATGGACTACCTGTTTATTCATTTTCCAATTTCCAGTATCGCCCTCATTTATCAAAAGCTGAGAGATGGGTTAAGGACGGCCATCATGCGTGGAATTTGGGGTATTTTGTCACAACTCCTGCTTTTCTTTGGAAACTTTTTGAACAGTTCGCCCCTGAGCTCTTCGTTAAGCTTAAAAAAATTAATGATGCTATAGGTACTCCTGAATATGATAAGGTGCTGCAGGAAATTTATCCGACAATTGAAAAGATTTCTTTTGATAACGCCATTCTTGAAAAGATGGATCCTAAATATGGCTACGTGCTTTCTGTTGATTTGGGTTGGAGTGATATTGGCGCGTGGGAAGCTCTGAAAGAGGCTCTATCGGTAAATCAAAATGAAAATGTCACAAGAGGTGATGTTCTGATTGAAGATACCGAAGATTCATTAGTATTTAATTTTACCAAGCAGCTTGTGGTAGGCATTGATCTAAAGGGTATGGTGGTTGTAAATACAGGTGATGTACTTCTCATCTGTCCTAAAGATTCAGTACCAAAAGTGAAGGAGATCGTGGCCGGCTTGAGTGGAACAGAACATGAGCATTTGACGTAGCCATGCCATACATCGAAATTAAAAAGAGTAGAGGGTATGAATTAGTAAAGCGGCTCATCGATATAGTATCTGCGCTTATTATTCTCATCATTTTTTCTCCGGTTATTCTTATTGTCGCTATAGCCATCATGCTTGATTCCAAGGGTCCTATTTTAGCTGATACTCCGGAGCGTGTAGGGCAGGAGGGTAAGCTTTTTAAGATGTTTAAATTTCGTTCCATGATTCCTAACGCCCATACTATTTTGCGTGAAGATCCTGAATTCGCCGCGCTGTATGAACAGTACAAAAAAGGAAGTTATAAGCTGAAAAATGATCCGAGGATTACCAGAGTGGGAAGGTTTATCAGGAAGCATTCGTTAGATGAGGCACCCCAGTTGTTTAATGTTCTTAAAGGAGATATGAGTCTGGTAGGTCCGAGAGCCTACTATCCTGATGAGTTACGAGACCAACAGAAGAAATACCCGGAGACACAAGATGCAGTCAAAGTCGTGCTATCGGTAAAGCCTGGAGTGACAGGCCTATGGCAAGTATCAGGCAGAAGTGAAATAAATTTTGACAAACGTATTAAGATGGACGCTAATTATGTAAGAAGACGTTCAATTCTCTATGATATGTGGTTAATTTTATGTACCCCTGCCGCAGTGATAACGGGGAAAGGAGCGCGGTAATAATTTTCTTCTGTCAAGTTGACAAAGGCTAAAGCTCTCTCGTATCATTGTCATATGCCCGGATTTGAGAAAATCGATCTTGATCTTAAAAACGAGATAGTCACACCACTCTCACCTATGGCGCGTACTAAAAAACATAATGCGTTTATCAAGAAGCATCTAAAAGTTATCAGTATTGGGTCGGTAATTTTTGTTATCTTTTTGCTATTTGGGCTGATTCTCCCCCTCCTAACCGTTGTTAAATCAGCCAAACAGACGTACGCTCAGGCTAAAATCCTTTCCAGTGCTATCAAGCAGCAAAACATAGCAGTAGCCTCACAGGAGTTAGTTAAGACCCAATCTGCACTGGCCGATACCCAGAAAAAGATGCGTATTCTCGGCTATCTTCATTTTGTCCCGTTGGCTAACTTTTATTATAACGATGCCAGCCACCTGATGAACGCGGGAGCCGAAGGTCTCAAGACAGCAACTATTGTTATTGATGCCTTAAAACCATATGCTGACGTTTTAGGTCTTAAAGGACAGGGAAGCTTTGTCGGAGGATCGGCTGAAGACAGGATCAAAACTGCAGTTTTGACTATGGGTAAGATTACTCCTCAGATCGATCAAATCTCAGAAAGCTTAGTTAACGTTAAATCAGAGATTGATCAGGTAAATCCCAATCATTATCCGTCCGTTTTGTTTGGCTCCAAGATTAAGACTCAGCTGATAGCTGCTAAGACCTTAACTGATGAGGGAGTTGCGTTTGTCAATCAGGCCCGTCCGCTTATTAAAGTACTTCCGTCACTACTCGGTGAGTCGGAAGAGAAAAAATATCTTATTCTTTTCCAAAATGATAAAGAACTGCGTCCGACCGGCGGATTTATCACCGCCTACGCTGTTTTCAGATTGGATAAAGGAATTATTCACTTAGAGCGATCTGATGATATTTATAAGCTTGATGACTCAATCTCCAGTAAGCCAGCAGCTCCAGCTCCGATTTTGAAGTATCTTCCTAAAGTGTACACATTAAATCTTCGTGACAGCAATCTTTCACCTGATTTTGTTGAGTCAATGATTCAGTTTAATAAGCTCTATGATAAAGCCGGTCAAAAAGTCGCTGTTGACGGCATCATTGCTCTGGATACTTACGTCCTCACCTCGACTATTAAAATTCTTGATGATCAGATAACAGTTGACGGCCAGACCTTTACTACCAAAAATGATCCCCGTTGTGACTGTGCCCAGGTGATCTATTCACTTGAGGATAGTATTTCCCGACCGGTCAATTACATCAAAACAGATCGTAAGGGATTACTCGGAGATATGCTTGCAGCGCTGATGAGTAAAGCTTTGTCTTCATCCCCTAAGATCTACTGGGGACCGTTATTTCAGTCCATGCTCGCCCAGACTCATCAAAAGCATATTCTTTTCTATCTCTTTGACAAAGATGCTCAGTCAGGTATTGAGTCACTTCAGGCAGCGGGTAAGATTGTGCCCTTTGAGGGGGACTATCTCCATATTAACGAAGCCAATTTCAGCGGAGCCAAGGCCAATCTCTTTATCACGCAAAAAGTTGAGAATTCCTATGATATTAAAGGTGACGGTACAATTAGTAAGACCGTGACTATTAATTACAAAAATACGCACGCGCCGTCTGACTGTAATTTGGAGCGGGGCGGTCTGTGTCTGAACGCAGAGTATCGTGACTGGATCCGGGTCTATGTACCAAAAGGCAGTAAGCTGACTGATAGTAAAGGCAATGAAGTCAAAGTCAGTACCTATGATGAGTTAGGCAAGACGGTCTTTGACAGCTTTATTACTGTCAGACCGCTGGGGGCCGCGACGTATACACTGACGTATACGTTGCCTTTCAAAGTACAAAATCGCGTCTTACCCTTGTTGATCCAAAAACAACCGGGGACTGATCAGCCGGCGTATACAGTCAAAGTCGGCGGACGTACCGTTGAGAAATTTGACCTCCTGATTGATAAAGAGCTTAAATTAAAGATTTAAAGTTATAAAATGTCATTCCGGACTTGTTTCGGAATCCCCAAAATGAGATGCTGAATCAAGTTCAGCATGACAACTCAGTATGCGAAGTTTTAAAACAGAAGGAATTGTTATCAAGCGGCGTGATTTTAATGAGGCTGATAGGATCATCACTGTCTATACCAAAGACATGGGGAAAATCAGTATGAAGGCCACAGGGGTAAGGCGTATTACCAGCAGGCGTGCTTCCCACATTGAACTCCTCAATTACACCCGGGTTTCACTCTACAAAGCCCATCATATGCCTGTTTTGGTTGAGGCACAGATGCTCAATAGTTTTACGCAGATCAAAAATGATCTGCAAAAAACAGGGTTTGCTTATCATATTTGTGAATTGATCGACGGACTTTGTCCTGAAGGACAGGATCAGCCGGAAATATTTATGACCCTTAAAGGAATTCTTAATGAATTGTCACTTGTGCAGGGACCGGAGATACTTTTTAAAGTCCACGATTTTGAGGTGCAACTTTTAACACTGCTTGGTTTTTGGCACAAGACACCGAGCGCATCTAGCTCTTTGGATACGCATCAATTCATAGAAAGTATTTTGGAACGAAGACTAAAAAGTCGTCGAATCTTCGAAAAATTATAGAGGCACACTACGAGCTTGTCGTGATGAAAGTATTGCAGAATTGTTCCTGTGAGAGATGCTCCAGAGCAAAAAGGCTAAGAGTCAGATTTTGGGGATACCGCTGTAAATTGTACTGAGAGCATGTACTGTCATTATAAATCCCGTAGATTCCTCCTCCGTCACGAAGGGAAGGGATCAACAGCGCTGATCCTGATCCGTCCTTAAATCCGCATATTGAATCAATAATATAGATTTTAGTCGTGTCTGTTGTGTCTTTAAAATCCCCGCACGACAGAAAAGAAAATGAGCCAAGCTGCGTTGGTCCATGGAGCTTTGAAGCCAGATAAACTTTTTTTAAAGTCTCAGCCGGGCTATTTTTGTAAAACATAACTTCAGGAATGAGGTCATTTTTTTTAGCTGAGACGATCACTATAGATTTACCGGTGCTTTCAGGCTGGGTAGTATACCTTGACAGCACTCGTGTCGGGAAATCAAAATATCCGCCTAAGGGGAACTGGAAAAAATAGATGACAATAAAATTAGCAACAGCCAGGGAATAGAGAATGACAATAAGAAGGGAGGAGTAGATGGGCGATAGCTGAAATCTTTTTCGGAAAGATTGATTGGCGCTGCCTATGCCATAGGCGATGATAAGCAGGAAAAAGGGAATCATCATGGTGATATGCGGAGTGAAGTTATCTTTTTGAGTATGCAGGAGCTGAGGTATGATGCCGGTGAGAGCCAAAACTACTACGAAATAAAATTCTTTAGGTTGTTTGCGATATAACGCGATGAGGCCCAACAGGAGAAAGACACTATCTATCATATAGAAAAGTCCCTGACGAAAAAGCGAAAGGAACAAATCCCCTCCGAGGAACAAATAGCTTGGGGAAAATACTGCAAATGCTTTTGAAATTATTTGTAGGAAATAAATTGTAATTTTATTAATAAGTAATCCTGAAAGAGGGTTGTGCATTGTGATCTTACGAAGTCCGTCCACGTCACTTGCCACTTGCGGGGAGAAAGGCGTGAGGATTTCAGTAACGCGGGTTGAGGGAGTATAGGCGAGCATGACGGCAGTAACGATTGTTATACAGAGTGCTGCTACTGCTAACCCTACATAATAATTCTTATCTTTGTGTCTCGTATTCCAGAGGTAATAACAGGTAATGGCAATCAATGGAAGAAAAATAAGTTTGGTCGCGATGTATGAATAAAAGCCTAGAAGGAAAAGCGGTAAGGAAAGAAAAATCCAGCGTTTTTTTGTAACAAGTAGTACATAAAGAGCCAGGAGATAAAAAAACATCGCCGGTGCCATCTCATAGGCAGTCCGTCCGATGTAGACAAACCACGGGTTAAGAGCGAAAGTGCAGGCCGCAATCACGCCGACCCGTTCATTGAAAAGTCTTTTCGCAATCAAATAGCCAAGAAGTATAGTCAGAGTACTCAGTATCGCACCTAAAATTCTCGCGTTGAAAAGTGAGAGTGAAAATGGCCCGACTAAGTAGGTGAGTAAGAGGTAGGGAAGCTCGGCTTGAGGATTAGCACCTTTTGGATACTGGAAGAGAAATGGTGAGAGGACAGTGATAGTTCCTGTGATATCAGTCCCTGTCTGATAAAAAGACCGGGCATTGAGGACATACTGCAACTCGTCATTGCCGATGGCTGTCGGCAAGCGATCAAGGAGTATAAAGCGTAGAGCTCCGCCGATCGTGAGTGCAAGGATAAGGAAAAGGAAAGGAGTTCGTGAGGTTTTTCTGAACATAATTCTATGACTTATTGCAGTGTAGGGTATGGCTATCGGCGCGTCAATATCATCATGCTTTTCGCATGCTTCTTTTTCTGCTATCATAGGCTCATGACTGAAACTACTATGGAGAAGCTCCAGGCTCTTTTTAAGCGTCGGGGATTTGTTTATCCCGGGTCTGAATTATATGGGGGACTGGCAAATACCTATGATTACGGACCAGTCGGCACGGAGTTACTGCGTAATATCAAAAATCTGTGGTGGAAGTATTTTGTGCAGAAGCGGGATGATATGGTGGGGCTGGATGCCAGTATTATCTCACATCATAAGATCTGGGAGGCTTCAGGTCACACTGCCGGATTTACTGACGCGTTAGTCGACTGCAAAAATTGCAAAACCCGTATTCGTGCAGATCATTTACTTGAAGAGTGGATAGGCGTTAACAAACAGGTTGATACTGCGGGTAAATCGTCTCCCACACTGACTCAGGAAAAAATAAATGCGGCATTTTATACAGAAAAAGTTGAGGGTTGGACTCCTCAAGAGATGGGTCAGTTCATCAAATCTTTCGCGGTTCCCTGTCCTGTCTGTGACGGTAATCCCGGGACAGAGTGGACTGATGTCCGTAAATTCAACCAGCTTTTCCCCGTCCAACTTGGTATTGTCGAGGGCGAGCAGGGACTTGCGTATCTCCGCGGTGAGACGGCTCAGGGTATGTTTGTCGATTTTGACAATGTCGTTAATTCAACTCGCGTGAGACTTCCATTTGGTATAGCCCAAGTTGGTAAGAGTTTTCGTAACGAAATAACTTTGGGTAATTCTGTTTTTCGTACTATCGAATTTGAACAGGGAGAGATAGAGTATTTCTTCGATCCGAAGAAAAGTAACTGGGAAGAGCTATTTGCGGCCTGGAAAAATTCCATGTGGAAATTTGTTACCAACGAATTAGGAGTGAAAGAAGAAAATTTGCGCTGGCGTGAGCATACTGATGAGGAACGATCCTTTTACAGTCAAAGGACAGAGGATCTGGAGTACAATTTCCCGTTTTCGTCCAAAGGACGATCGGCCTCTGGTCGAGGCTTTAAAGAACTTTGGGGCTTGGCGTATCGTACGGATTATGATTTGTCACAGCATGAGAAGCATGCCAACCGCGAATTAGTTATCAATGATCCAGAGACCAATGAGAAGATCAAGCCGCATGTTATCGAGCCGGCTGTGGGTATCAATCGTCTTTTTCTGATGGTTCTTAGCGATGCATATACAGAAGATTCTTCGGGAGGCTCAGAACAAGCTCGAGTAGTCCTTAAATTACATCCCCGACTTGCTCCATACAAAGTAGCTGTTTTCCCATTACTGAAAAATAAACCTGAGTTGGTTGAAAAGGCACGGGAAGTTTATGGAATGTTAAAAAACGCAATAGACGGTATTGTCATCTGGGATGACAGGGGTAACATCGGTAAGCGGTATCTCGCACAGGATGAGATCGGTACACCTTTCTGTGTCACTATCGATTTTGAGACTTTAGAGGACGGTGCAGTGACTGTCCGTGACCGCGACACCGCACAACAGGAGAGAGTTAAGATTGAGGAATTAAGTAATTATCTTAAGACCAAACTCAGCTAGTGAGTCTTTCATAAATTACACCTTCATTTGAAATAGGATATAAGCCTGTAATACATCCGCCACATTCTCCGTTGTGTAGAAATATCTCTCTGATATCAGCAGGTGTCAGTACTTCCCCTGATTCTTTACGTGCTTGGATAAAGTCTCGTGGCTTGATATACGTTACACTATTTGCACCAATTGCTTCTGCTACTTTTACAGGGTCACCATTAAACATCGCTGCTATTAGCTCATCTTGTGTCCTCATGCTGACACCTAAATGACACGTATGTTGGACGGGGGGGAATCCAACTGCCCAATGTACTTCTCTAGCACCTGCATTGAATACAGCTCGTGTCATGGCTTTTGCTACTTTTGAACGGACGATTGTATCATCTCCCAAAACAACAACTTTGTCTTGAAAAATATGGTCACCAGGGACCAAGGAAAGTTTTACGAGTACTTTCTTTTCAATGCTTTCCATATCGTCATCTCCCTGGAATAGTCTTCTATCAGCTGCTTGATCATAGTGATCCCGAATAATTACGGGACGGTATGGGATACCAGCGCCGATTGCAACGCCAGCGCTAAACGGAACGCCGGAGTCGGGCATACCAGTTACAAAATCGGCATCTTTAAAAATAGGATTGTACTGAGCTACTGTAATTCCCGCTCTTTCACGTGCTACATAATTTGATAACCATCTTTCAGGATGAATGCCATCATCTGGATTATCATAAGTAGGCGTTAGCGAATCAGGGCTACTAAAATACGGTACCTCGAAGCTACAGTAGTTTCCAGCTCCGAGTTTACCTTCTCTAATAGTGGTTAAGCCGTTTTTGTTAATCCGAACAATTTCATTGCGTAGAACTTCTCGCTCAGGGTTTATACCTACTTTCTTAAAAGCTTTTGTTTCAGATGCAGCCATCCAACCATCTT
Source organism: Patescibacteria group bacterium (assembly GCA_038064195.1). Classification (GTDB taxonomy): domain Bacteria; phylum Patescibacteriota; class Microgenomatia; order Levybacterales; family UBA12049; genus JACROF01. Next base: position 527,650 of record JBBTTO010000002.1, read on the forward strand.
TAATTCTTCCTAATACAAAGGGGCGTATTCCAAAAGAATCTCTTGCTAGATAGAGACTATCTTCATATGCAATCATCATACTATATGCACCATTTGCACCGGTGTCTTCATCGAGAGATTTGAGGATCTTTTCTTCCATACTATCTCCATCGAGTGCTGCTAAGTAATGTGCATATAGGTAGGTATCACTTGTATCTTCAGGGAATTCTTCTCCCGTTAATTCATGGATTTTTCTCCTCAGGTGTTCTGTAGCGGTGAATTGACCATTATGAATGACTGAAATAGGCGATTGAGTAAAGCGATCAGGAACGACCGCGGGTTGGAAGTTGGTACTATTATATCCACCATTTGTACCATAGCGAGCGTGGACTTGATAAATTCCGTAAGGATTATCTTCTGTAAACGAACTTACCAATGAGTCTGTAAAAACCTCTCTCATGAGTCCAGATCGAACGACTCGTCGATAGCCGTCATAGGTTGGATAATAAACCCCAGCTCCGAGTTGTCCTCTATGTTGAACACCAGTTGCGGCTTGAAGAGCTAATCTTACTGCGTGAGGAGTGTCAAGGCTTGGAAGGTAGAGTCCAACAATACCACATTCTTCTTGTAGGGGTTCATCTTCTTCTATAAAGCCGGATTCTCTTTCTGCCATTCTTGCTTTGAAGCATATCTACCATACATTATATTCGTATTTAGTTCAAGTAATATTTGGATGTGTTGACAAAGTACTCGCAGTTGGTACAATTAATTCAGAGTGAAGAATAAGCAGATCATTATCGCAGTCGCGGTAGTCGTAGTTTTACTCCTTATTGGTGGGATATTTATCGTGCTGAAGAAGTCTCCTGCAGCCAATAGCACGGCTGAGCAAATGGCTTCACTTGATGAGGACGTCATCAAGCTCTCTCCTTCAGACATCGGTTTGAAGATCAACACTCTCTCCAACAACCACCAGATCAAATTTACTCTTTCAAAGGCCGAAGGTATTACTCATATTGAGTACGAGCTCTCCTATGAGGCTGACTCAGCCGGTGGTTCAAGTGAGGATGGTGACGGCAGTGGTCGTATCACACGGGGTGTTGCGGGGGAGGATACTATCGATAGTCAGAGTATGTACATCTCCAAGGTGCTGGATCTGGGAAGCTGCAGTAGCGGTACCTGCCGCTATGACAAAGGTGTCACCGGTATTCACCTCCTCCTCAAAGTGACCAAAACAGATGATAAAGTCTATCAGGTTGAAGACACTCTCAACTTCTAGCCTCCACTAGTTCCATTTTCTTACATTTCTCTTACTACATGTTGTGTTAGTTCTTTCATTTCGGACACTATTTTTATGAAAAAACTGTTGACCCCGATTTGATCGGGGTTGACAACCATAATTAAATGGTGCAAAATGGATTAAAGTAGTGATAGATAGTGAAGAGTAGTGAAAATCGTGCTACAATGTGGGCGCGATTGAGCGGGAAGACTTGATCGTTAACAATTCATGCTTTTAGGACAGATTGAAGGCAAGCTAAGTAAGAAGCACCAGGTAGCACTTCCCAAAGAATTTAGGGTCGAGTTAGGAGAGACGGTTATTGTTACCAAGGGATTTAAGACGTATTTACAGATTGTAGCCAAGAAGAACTGGGAAGTATTGCTTGAAGGGACTAAGGGTAAGCCATTTACCGATCAGGGGACACGCGATTTACAGCGTTTTCTCTTCGGAAATGCGGTTGAAGTTCGGTTGGACACGCAAGGTCGCATGCTTATCCCTGATTTTTTACGTAGGCATGCCAAATTAGACAAAAAAGTTATTTTCGTTGGTATTGAACGTTACGTTGAACTCTGGGATGTAAAAGAATTTCAACAATACGATGCAACTGTCGCAAAAGCACCTGAATTGTTAACTATAAATTTGAGTAAGACACAAGGACATGAATAACTATCACATACCCGTTCTTTTACAAGAAGTACTTCAATATTTGGAGATTAAGCCTGGAGGTTCATATATTGACGCGACGTTAGGTGGCGGAGGCCATACCCTTGAGATCATAAAGAATGGCGGAAGAGTCCTGGGAATTGACACCGATGATGACGCTATTAACTACGTAACTTCCAACCTCAAAGATCTAGGATCTAAGGTCCAAGATCTGGTTTTGGCAAAAGGTAATTTTACAGATATAGTATCCATTGCCAAAGAAAATGGTTTTGATCAGGTAGACGGGATCATGATGGATCTTGGTGTCTCGAGTCATCAATTTGACACACCTGAGCGGGGGTTTAGTTTTCAGCCGGGACCGCTTGATATGCGCATGAGTCAGACAATATCGGTGACAGCAGCAGATTTGATTAACGGATTAACTGAGAAAGAGTTAGTTGAGTTGTTTACCAGACTTGGTGAAGAGCCCTTTGCCAAAAAAATTGCCCGTCTGATTGTTGAGACCCGCAAGCATGAACCGATACGAACGACTGATCAACTTGCAGGCATGATTAAAGCATTACTTCACGGCACGGATGGAATCCATCCGGCAACACGTGTCTTTCAAGCACTGCGTATAGCAGTTAATGACGAATTAAATGTCTTGCGGGATAGTTTGCCGCAAGCAGTTGGACTGCTTAAACCCGGGGGGAGATTGCTGATCATCTCATTTCACTCACTTGAGGACAGGATCGTTAAGCAAGCATTTACACAATTTGAAAATCAGGGTTTGGGAAAAATTCTCACCCAAAAACCGGTTACAGCCAGTGATACGGAAGTACTTCAGAACAGAAGAGCACGAAGCGCAAAGCTTCGGGTTTTTGAGAAAGTTTGACCTCACCCCTGCTGTTATCTCAGCAGACCCTCTCCTAAAAGGAGAGGAATAAGAGGATATATTATTTTATGAAAAAACCAGTATTATTTATCGGACTCAACGTAGTGCTTGTTGTCGGACTTTCACTGGTTCAGGTTGTTGCCGCGAACAGCATCTCAACTACCGGTATTCAGCTCGGTAAAGTCGAACAGCAGATAGCCGATCTTAAAAAACAAAATTCACTTCTTCGCGAGCAAGTCCTGGGTCTTTCATCCCTGAACACGATAGCCTCTCGTGCCTCTGAAATGGGTTTTGAAGAGGCCAAGTCTCCTCTTGTCATCACAGCACCGCTACCTCTGGCTCGACGATGAACTGGCGTTACCGTTTTGTTTTACTTGGCTTTGCCTTTTTTTTCTTTATTATTATCGTGCGTGATTTTTACTGGCAGGGCGTGAAAGCCAGTCAGCTCGCATCCCTTGGTGAGTCTCAATATGGTCAAAATATCAAGCTCACCCCACTGAGGGGTGAGATCAGGACGTCTGACGGCTTTCCCATAGCCTCTAACAAAATCTCCTATCTGGTCTTTGCTAATCCCAAAGAAGTGAAAGAAAAAGACAAAACCGCCGCACTTTTGGCACCGATACTGGATGTCGACCGTGCCAGTATCTCAGCTCTTCTGGATCTCAACAGGTATTGGGTCGCGCTTAAATCGCATATTGATAATGACACCAAATCAGTGATTGATACATTGAATTTGGTAGGGGTCGGCTTTGAAGATCAGTCGGACCGTTTCTATCCTGAGGCCTCAATGGCCGCTAAGCTGTTGGGCTTTGTCGGGAAAGATGACGAAGGTGAAGACAGAGGCTATTTTGGCTTAGAGGGCTATTATGACCGTCAGTTACGCGGCAAAGAGGGCGTTGCTACACAAATTCACGATGCGTTGGGCAGGCCTATTTTAGCCAAATTAAATGACGCCTCAGGTGAGGTAAACGGGCGCACGCTGACACTCCATGTTGATCGTGTCCTGCAATTCGTATTGGAGACAGAGCTCAAAGAGGGTATGGATAAATATGGCGCAGACGGAGCGATGGCTGCGATGATGGATCCTAAGACAGGCGGTATTTTAGCAATTGCGTCATACCCCTCATTTGATCCGCGTTCCTACTATGACTACTCAAATACCGATTACAAAAACGGTTTTATCACCGATACCTACGAGCCGGGATCGACATTTAAGCCGCTTGTCATGGCTGCGGCTATCAATGAAGGCCTAGTCAGGCCTGAGACCAGGTGTGATATCTGCGCCGGCCCTGTCTCAATCGGGGAATATGATATCAGGACCTGGAATGATAAGTACCAGCCTAATTTGACGATGAGTGATGTCATTGTCCATTCTGACAATACCGGTATGGTTTTTGTTTCCAAAAAATTAGGTTTGGATCGCATGATCAGCTATATCGGCAAGTACGGTTTCAGACAGGCGACCAATATCGATCTTCAGGGTGAAGTCGTACCCTATACCCGTCCCCGTAAATCCTGGTACCCGATTGACCTGGCAACTTCAAGCTTCGGTCAGGGTATCTCAGTCACCCCGATTCAGCTTTTGAGTGCTTTCAGTACACTTGCCAACGGCGGGAAGCGTATGGAGCCGCATATGGTCGCTTCCGTCACGACACCTGAGGGTGAGACCATACCGATTCCTCCCAAAGTTGTGAATCAGCCTGTCTCTGAGAAAACAGCTAAAATTATGACTGAAATTCTGGTCAATGCTGTTGATATGGGAGAGGCAAAGTTTGCCAAGCCGAAGGGGTACCGGATCGCGGGTAAGACAGGTACTGCTCAGATTCCTGTTGCGGGGCATTACGATCCGAACAACACGATAGCTTCATTTGTCGGCTACGCTCCGGCTGAAGATCCCAGATTTGTCATGCTGGTGATTTATGATAAACCCTCCAAACTAATTTACGGCGCAGAGACTGCCGCGCCGACTTTTTTTAAGATAGCTCAAAAAGCCTTGACGTATTATAATATCGCTCCGACCGAGGATAATAAATAGTCGTTAGTCGTTAGTCGTTAGTCGTTAGTCGTTAGTCGTTAGTCGTTAGTCGTTAGGTTATGGAGTCGCCGGGGATAGCCTCTTCAAGCGTTGTCAATCGGGCGATGTTTTCTCCGCCTGAGCAGAGGATCATGCCCTGGGATTCTTCACCCATAAATTTTCTGGGTTCAAGATTTAAAAGAAAAATAAAGTTTTTCCCCGCAAAACTTTCTGGTTCATAGAGAGGGTAGAGACTGGTCAGGATATTGCGTGTCCCTTCTTCCGTTCCGAAATCGACAGTCAGACGGATGAGTTTATCAGTACCCTCTTTGCGCTCGCTCTTCACGACTTTGCCGACTCTGATATCCATAGCCTGAAATTGTTCCTTGGTCACAAGTGGTTTCATGACTTTATTGTAGCATAATATTTATTGATCTTTGATCTTTGATCTTTGATCTTTGATCTTTGATCTTTGATCTTTGATC